>CAYMUC010000055.1:0-20248 GCA_964393535.1 uncultured Ilumatobacteraceae bacterium
CGGGGCCGGAGCCGGAGCCGGAGCGGGTGCTGCTGCCGGAGCGGGCGGAGGAGGCGGCGGTGCAGGTGCCGGTGCGGGCTCAGGGGCCGGCGCAGCAGGAGCAGGAGCCGCTGCACCTGCGCTGTCGCCGACGACGCCGATGACGGCTCCCACGGGGACGGTGTCGCCTTCGCCGACGCGGATCTCGGTGAGCACGCCGGCGATGGGCGACGGCACCTCGGTGTCGACCTTGTCGGTGGACACCTCGAACAACGGCTCGTCGGCCGCCACGGTGTCGCCCACCTTCTTGAACCAACGGGTGATGGTTCCTTCGGTGACGGTTTCGCCCAACTGGGGCAGGGTGATGTCGGCCATCAGGTGTTCAGGCTCCTTCCGGTGAGTGACAACACGGTCTCACCGAACAGTTCGGACAGGCTGGGGTGGGGTTGGATGAACTCGGCGATCTCGTCGACAGTGGCTTCCCAGTTCACGGCGAGGTAGCCGCCCGACAACTGCTCGGTGACCCATGGACCCACCATGTGCACCCCCAACACCTGGCCAGCGGTGCCATCGGCGTTGCGTTTGGCGATGACCTTCACCAGACCGTCGGTCTCACCGAGGATCTGGGCGCGGCTGTTGGCACGGAACTGATGCTTGGCGACCACGATGTCGTAGCCCTGGGCTTTGGCTTCGTCCTCGCCGGGTCCGGCCCACGCCACCTCGGGATGGCAGTAGATGGCCCACGGCACCCGGTCGTGGCGCACGGGCATGGGTGATTCACCCAGGATGTCCTTCACCGCCAGGATGGCCTCGGCATAGGCGACGTGTGCCAACTGCGGCGTGGCGATGAGGTCACCGATGGCGTACACATCGGGTTCACCGGTGCGGCACAGTTCGTCGACCTGGACGAACCCGCGCTGATCGACCGTGACGTTGGTGCCCGCGAGACCGAGGAGATCGGCGAAGGGGCGACGCCCCACCGACACGACCACAGCATCGACCTCGAGAGGATCGGCACCTTCTATGTGCACCGTGGTGCCGCCATGGCCGTTGGGCGTGTGACCCGTCACCTTGGCACTGGTGCGAATGTCGATGCCCTTCTTGTTGAACGAGCGCACCACGACGTTGGCCACGTCGGCGTCGAGACCGGGGAGGATCTTGGGCAGGCCCTCGAGAATGGTGACCTGTGAACCGAGGTCGGCGAAGGTGGACGCGAACTCGCAGCCGATGGCGCCGCCACCGATGACGGCCACCCTGCCCGGCACGCGGTCGAGCATGAGCACTTCATCGCTGGTCATGATGGGGCCACCCACCTCGAAGCCCGGAATGGTGCGCGGCACCGACCCAGCAGCGAGGATGACGGCGTCGCCACGCACCTGCGTGGTGCCACCATCGGAAAGTTGCACGGTGACGGTGCGGTCGGCACCGAGGGAACCCGTGCCGAGCAGGTAGGTGACCTTGCGCACCTTGGTCAAACCGGTGAGGCCCTTCACCAGACCGTCGACGATCTTCTGCTTACGCGCCTGGGTGACGGCGAACTGCACCGTGGGCGAACCGCCCGGGTCGATGCCGAATTCCTTGGCGTGATGAACGTGACGTGCCACGGCCGCCGTCTCGAGGAACGCCTTGGCGGGAATGCAGCCACGGTTCAGACAGGTGCCGCCGATGGTGTCGCGCTCGACGAGGGCCACCTTCAAGCCGGCTGACGCCCCGTAGAACGCTGCGGCGTAGCCGCCGGGACCACCGCCGACCACCACGAGGTCGAATTGCTCGGCCGTAGGGACCACCTCCTCGAAACGGGCGAGTCGCGACCCGCCGACAACGCTGTCAGAGGGTAGCCGTCAGGGACGCCATTGACGCTGTTCGCCACCACGTGCGTAGGCGATGGCCTGCACGCGCTCCACGGGTTCGAATTCGAGACGGCACTGGCGCATCTGCTGCACCTCGGTGGGCCCGCACGACCTGGTCGGTTCGCGTCGGGCACCGTCGCCCAGCATGATCCAGCCCAAAGCCGCATCGGGAGTGTCGACTCCGGAGAGCTCCACCTCGACCACCGTGGCCGTGGCCGTACGGTCGACGGTGAGCACCCGTGCCGCCATGTCGCCCACCAACGCCTGCTCACCCAGTGCCAGCACCGTCACCTCGGTGTCGTCGGTGGCGACCTGCAACAACTTCACACCGCCGGCCAACAAGATGACCAGACCGCACACCAACGCCAACAGGATCAACTTGCGGGTACTCATGGCTCGGTCAGCCTACGAAGGCCGACCGTGGGTACCCTCACGGAGATGCGACGCATGTGGCCCCTCGCGGCGGTCGGATTGTTGGGATTGGCGGCCTGTGGCGCCGAGACCGCTTCAGCTCCCGGTCTCACCACCTCGCCTGCGACGGCTCCCGCAACGCCCAGTCCCGCCGAACCCGGCCCCGCTTCCACAGCGGCGACCAACACCACTGCAGCGGAGAGTGCGACGGCACCGGCGACGCAGACCCTGCCGCTGGTGGGCGGCGGCACCTTCGATGCGAGTCGCTTGGACCGGGGCCCTCTGGCGTTGTGGTTCTGGGCGCCTGGTTGAAGCTCGTGCAACCGTGAAGCCCCCTCGGTCGAGGAGGCAAGTCGCCGGTGGGCCGATGAAGTGCCCATCGTGGGTGTGGCTTGGTTCGGTGACGACAACTCGATGCAGAGTTTCGTCGACCGCCATGGCCTCACCTTCCCCAACCTGAACGACGAACCGGGCGACGTGTTCGGCCGTTTCGGCGTGCCGGGGCAACCGGCATGGGTGTTCATCGACGCCGACGGTCAGGCCACCCGGCGCGTGGGAGCGTTGAGCGACGACGAGTTGGATGCTGCGCTCGCTACGACACGTTCCCGCTGAGCGCCATAGCCTGCGCGCATGCATATCGCCGTCACCGGTTCCAGTGGTCTCATCGGCAGCGCTCTCGTGTCGATGTTGCGTCAGCAAGGCCATCGCGTCAGCCCGGTGGTGCGACGTCCGGCCACCTCGGGTGAGATCACCTGGAACCCCGCGGCGGGCACGTTGGACCCGTCCGCCCTCGCCGACGTGGACGCAGTGGTGCATCTCGCCGGCGCCGGCATCGGTGACAAGCGTTGGACCGACAGTTACAAGGCCGAGATCGTGTCGAGTCGCGTGCGCTCCACCGACACCTTGGCCCGGGCCATCGCCGAGACGCGTGCCCAGGGCGTAGGCCCCACGGTGTTGCTGTCGGGGTCGGCCATCGGCATCTACGGCGCCCGTGGCGACGAGGAACTCGACGAGACCTCGAGCCACGGAACGGGATTTCTCGCCGACGTGTGCGAGCAGTGGGAAGCTGCCGCCGCACCCGCCGAGGCGGCCGGAGTACGCGTGGTATTCCTGCGCACCGGCATCGTGTTGTCGCCCGCCGGCGGGGCGCTGAAGAAGCAGTTGCCCCTGTTCAAGGCGGGCCTGGGTGGCAAGTTCGGCAAGGGTGATGCCTGGCAGTCGTGGATCTCACTGGACGACGAACTGGGCGCCATTGCGCATCTGCTCTCCACAGAGGTGTCGGGGGCGGTGAACCTCACGGCCCCCAACCCGGTGACCGGAGCGACCTTCGCCCGCACCCTCGGCTCGGTGCTGAAGCGGCCTGCCGTGCTGCCGGTGCCATCGTTCGGACCCAAACTGCTGTTGGGTGCGGAGCTGGCCAATGCTCTGCTGTTCACGGGCCAGCGCGTGCTCCCGGCCGTGTTGTCGTCGTCGGGTTACACCTTCCAGCACCCCACCCTCGACGTGGCCCTGCGTGCGCTGCTGGGCCGACCTGCCGCATGACCGAACGCTACGAGGTGGCCGTGATCGGTGCCGGGCTGGCGGGCCTGGCGGCGGCACGGGTGCTGCAGGACGCCGGTCGCCGGGTGACGGTGCTGGAAGCCAGCGACGGTGTGGGCGGACGAGTGCGAACCGACGAGGTGGACGGGTTCCGCCTGGATCGTGGGTTCCAGGTCATCCTCACCGCCTATCCCGAACTGCACCGACAACTCGATGTCCCCGCGCTTCGCCTCGAACGTTTCGACCCGGGGGCACTGGTGTGGCGCAAAGGCCGAGGCCATGTGGTGGGCGACCCGTTCCGTCAGCCGAACTCGCTCGTGTCCACCGCCTTGGCTCCCATCGGCTCACCCCTCGACAAGGCCAAGATCGCCCGTCTGCGGCACCGCATCAAGAAGGGCCACGCCTCGTGGCTTCTGGCGGGCGACGACGTGACGACCGAGGAGATGTTGCGGCGAGAGGGATTCAGCCCAGCCATGGTGGAACGGTTCTGGCGACCTCTCTTCGCGGGCATCCAACTGGATCCCGAACTCGGCACCTCTCGGCGCATGTTCGACATCATCTTCCGCTGCCTGAGCGACGGCGATGGTGCCGTGCCAGCCCGGGGCATGCAGGCCATTCCCGATCAGTTGGCCGCCAACCTGCGCCCCGGCACCGTGGTCTTGAACCGCACCGTGACCGGGTTGAACGGCACCACGGTCCACACCGACGCTGGAGCAGTGGAGGCCGACGCCGTCGTGGTGGCGACGGAAGGTCCGGCCGCCTCGCATCTGCTGGGACTGCCGTCGGTGGCGTCGAACCCGGTGTCGTGCGTGTACTTCGCCGCCCCGGCGGCACCGACACCACATCGCTTGGTGGTGCTCGATGGGACCGGGGTCGGTCCGGTACTGAACGTGGCCGTGATGTCGAACGTGTCGCGAGAGTACGCACCCGAGGGGCAGCACCTGATCGCTTGTGCCGTGCCGGGTCGGGTGGACGGCGATCTGGAAGCCGAGGCGCGCCGCCAGATGCGCGGATGGTGGGGCACCCAGGTGGACGACTGGCGGCACCTGCGCACGTACCGCATCGAGCACGGCCAACCCGATCAGTCACCCCCCTTCACCCCCAAGAAGCCCGTAGTGTTGGGTGGTGGCCGCTTCGTCTGCGGCGATCACCGCGACACCGGATCCACACAGGGCGCTCTGTTCTCGGGCCGACGCTGCGGTGAAGCCGTTGCCCGTGCACTGAGCGCCACGACTCAGGGAGGTTCACGATGAGCAACGACAACAAGGTGGTCCGGGTGTCGAGGGTGATTCCCGCCGAACCTCAGGCGATCTTCGACCTGTTGGCCGATCCGCGGCGCCACGCCGACATCGACGGCTCGGGCAGCGTCAAGGCGGCCAGGGTGAACGCTCCTGAGCGGTTGACCCTCGGGTCTCGCTTCGGTATGGACATGCGGATCGGTCTGCCGTACCGCATCACCAACGAGGTGGTGGAGTTCGACGAGGGTCGCCAGATCGGGTGGCGGCACTTCGGTGGGCACGTGTGGCGCTATCGCCTGGAGCCCACCGACGGCGGCACCCTGGTCACCGAGGAGTTCGACTGGAGTACGAACAAGGCGCCGTTGATGCTGAAGGCGATGAAGGCCCAGGAACGCAACAGGGTGGCCATGGAAGCCACCCTGAAGCGTCTGGAGCAGTTGTTCAGTTCGTGACGGCTCAGGCCTTGACGGCCTGGATGTCGAGGGCGATCTTCACCTTCTCGCCCACCATGAGCGCCCCGGTGTCGAGGGCCATGTTCCACTCGAGGCCGAAGTCGCGGCGGTCGATCTCCCCTTCGGCACTGAACCCAGCGCGGGTGCCACCCCAGGGGTCGGGCGACACGCCGTCGAACTCGAGTTCCAACTCGACCTGCTTGGTGACGCCCTTGATCGTGAGATCCCCCACCAACACGTAGTCGTTGCCGTCGGGGCGCACCTGGGTGGAGGTGAAGGTCATGACGGGGTGGTTCTCGATGTCGAAGAAGTCACTGTTGCGCAGGTGGGCATCGCGGCCGTCGTCGCCGGTGGACACCGAACCCATCTCCACACTGGCGGTGACCGAGGAGGCGAGGCGGTTCTCGTCGATGGTGATGGCACCGGTGAAGGTGCCGAACTTGCCGCGGACCTTGGACACCATGAGGTGGCGGACCACGAAGTTCACACTGGAGTGCACGGGGTCGATGTTCCAGATTCCGGGGGTGAGTGCGTCAGTAGACATGGTCGGCAGTCAACCACCATTTTCTTGTGATCGCAACTGTTGTGCCGACAAATGGTGGTCGTATGGCGCTACCCTGTCATCCATGGCGGCGCGCTGGCTGGACCCGGTGGAGATGACGGCGTGGCGCGCCTACGTGGAGACCTACGCCGACCTGATGGCAGCACTGGATGCCGACCTGAAACCGCACGGGTTGTGCGTCGGCGACTACCAGGTGCTGGTGTATCTCTCGGACGTGCCGGAGCACCGTATGCGCATGTGCGACCTCGCCGAACGACTGCAACTGTCGCCCAGTGGCCTCACCCGGCGCCTCGACGGCCTGGTGCGGGCCGGCTGGGTGGGGCGGGAGCCCAGCGCCGAGGATCGTCGGGTGATGCTGGCCGTGCTGACCGACGAAGGCCTCGAACTCTTGGAGCAGGTGGCACCTCACCATGTGGCCAGTGTTCGCCATCACCTCGTCGATCGTCTCACCCGGGAGCAACTCGAGGTGATGGGCGACATCTTCACGGCACTGCGCGCCGGGTTGGACGCGCAGCGGCCAGGGTCGCCTGCTAGAGAAGCAGTGTGAACGCACCGCTACCCCTCCCCCAGGGTTTCACCAGCCACGTCACCAACGTGGGCATCAAGGACACCACTGACGACTTCACCGTGGTGGTCGCCGACCACACCGCTACTGCCGCAGCCGTGTTCACGCGCAGTCGCTTCGCCGGCCCCAGCGTGGTGGTGAGCCGGGAGCACGCCGCAGACGGCAGGGCCCGTGCGGTGGTGGTGGTGTCGAAGAACGCCAACGTGGCCACGGGACCCGAGGGGTTGGCCAATGCGCGTGAACTGGCTGCCGGTGTGGCCACTGCCGTGGGGTGCGCACCCGAGGACGTGCTGGTGGCGTCTACCGGCGTGATCGGCCGGCGCTACCCCATGGACCGGGTGCGAGCGGGTCTGGCGGCGTTGCAGTATCCCTTCGCCAGCAACGATGCCCTGGCCGTGGCCCGAGGCATCATGACCACCGACACCGTGCCCAAGGTGGCCGAGGCGGTCGTGGGCGACGGCCCGGCCCGCGTGGTGGGCGTGGCCAAGGGCGTCGGCATGATCGAACCGGACATGGCCACGCTGATCACCATGCTGTTCACCGATGCCGAGGTGCCGTCGCCTGATCTCGACCGTGTGTTCCGCCGGGTGATCGACACGACGTTCAACTGTGTGTCCATCGACACCGACACCTCCACCAGCGATACCGCCGTGGTGCTGGCCAGTGGAGCGGTGGGTCCCGTGGACCTCGATGACCTGGAGCGCGCCCTGTTCGAGGTGGCGCTGAGCCTCACCAAGGCTGTGGCTCGGGACGGTGAAGGTGCCGAGAAGTTGATCGAGGTGCACGTGGACGGTGCCCGCGACGCCGTTCAGGCCAAACGTGTGGCGAAGTCCATCGTGAACTCACCGTTGATGAAGACCGCCGTGCATGGCGCCGACCCCAACTGGGGTCGAGTGGCCATGGCCGTGGGTAAGTGCAGTGACGACATGGACATCGACCAGGACCGGGTGGTGATCCGCTTCGGCGACCAGGAGGTGTATCCCCGGCAACTCGACGAGGCCGGCCTGGCCGAACTGTCGGACCGTCTGCGGGCGCCCGAGGTTCGTATTCACGTGAGTCTGCACATCGCCGACGGTCAGGCCACCGTATGGGGCTGTGACCTGACCGACGGCTACGTGCGGATCAACGCCGACTACACGACGTGAACGTCACTTGGGTGGCATGCGGATGCCGCCATCGCAACGGATGGTCTCGGCATTGAGATAGCTGTTGGTGACGCACTCGACCACGATGGAGGCGAGTTCCTCGGGATAGCCGAGGCGCTGTGGGAACAGCACACCCTTCTGCAGGTTCGACTTGAAGGCTTCGCTGGCGTCGCCCTGGCCGTAGATGGGGGTGTCGATGAGGCCAGGAGCCACGGTGTTCACCCGAACGCCGATGGCCGCCAGGTCACGGGCCACGGGCAGGGTCATACCCACCACGCCGCCCTTGGAACTCGAGTAGGCAGCCTGACCGATCTGACCGTCGAAGGCCGCCACCGAGGCGATGTTCACGATGGCACCGCGCTCACCATCGGCCAGAGGCTCGGTGACACTCATGGCGGTGGCTGCCAGGCGGATGCAGTCGAAGGTGCCGATGAGGTTCACGGCGATGACCTTCTTGTAGGCGTCGAGATTGGCCGCCGAGTCGTACGAGCCGTCTTTGCCGACGGTGCGCTGCGCCCAGCCGATACCGGCCGAGTTCACCAGCACCCGCAACGGGCCCATGGATTTGGCCATCTCCACGGCGTGGACGATGTCGTCGGTATTGGTGACGTCCACTCGGGCGAAGGCCCCACCGATCTCGTCGGCCAGTGCGCGGCCCCGATCTTCTTGGAGGTCGGCCACCACGACCTTGGCCCCCTTGCTGGCGAGCAGGCGGGCCGCAGCGGCCCCGATGCCCGATGCTCCACCCGTGACGATTGCGCTTGCACCTGTGATGTCCATGGCGGCGCAGGCTACGCCGGGGGTGTGGCACCAGGCCACCCCACCGGCCCTAACGTCCGGGAACCGGTCCGATCATGGCCTTGGTATCGGCCACCCGCGTAGGACCGACTGCCGCGTAGTCGCCCGTGATCCCACCTGCGACGTCGATGAGCACATGGGTTGCCGACGAGGTCTTGAGACACAGATCACCCGAGGCACCCAGTGGCACCACCACCGAGTTCGCCACGGTCTGACCGGCGCGGAACTCCACCAACGGGGTCGTGGGGCGGGACGCCTCACAGGGCCAGATCAGCAACGAACCGGCGCCGACGGGGTTCACCGTCGTCAGGTTCATCACCACAGCACGAGCCCCTGGCACCGCCTCACCCACAGGAACGGTCATGGTGGTACGTCGGCCGCGGTAGCCACCCACTCCGACGCGGGTGTCGAGGACACGGGTCGGCCCGACGGCGTCGTAACCGGTGGTGAACAGCGCCTCGAGATCGACCAGCACTTGAGTGGGTACCGACGAGTAGCCACACACTCGTCGATCGGCAGGAACGGGGACCACCACCGAGTTGGCCACGGTCTGACCGCGCACGAAGTTGATCAGCGATGCCTCGGGCCGGGTCTGGTCGCACGGCCACAGCGTCACGAAACCGGCAGCCGTGGGCTCGGTGACCGTGAGGGTGAGAGCCGCGGCTTGCGCCAGGTGCGGAATGCGCAGGCGGAACCGGGTGACGGGACCCTGGGCACTGCTCAGCGCCAGACGGGAATCGACCAGTCGCCTCGGCGGACTGATGGGTCTCACATCACTGCCGAACCGACCCGACACGTCGACCTTCAAGTGCATGGGCACCGACGTGTACACACACAACTCGCCGGTCGCCCCCATGGGCACGATGACGGTATTGGCCACCGTCGCCCCGGGGATGACGTTGGCAACGGAGGTGTTCGGTCGTGCCTGATCACAGGGCCAAGCCGTGACGTACCCGACAGCCTCGGCGTCGACGGCGGTGATGGTGACCGCCACCGCCGTGGCCGCACCCGAGAGAGCCGCCTGCTGCGTACCGGTATCGGCGCCGGTGACCGGGATGCGCAACACGCGGTTGGGTGCCACCTTCACCGGGGTGCGAGGCGTTGATGGCGCCGATGGCTCGCTGGGCGTGGTGGGCGTGGTGGTGCCCACATCGAGGCTGCCCGCAGCGTTGGCACCCGTGGGCGACGGCCGAGCGGCCGGCGATGGAGCAGCGCCCGTGGCCATGGCGAGAATGTTGTCGCGCAACCACAACGACTTCTCCGCGGTGCCGGTGAGCGACAGGTGCACACCGTCGTTGCTCCGTCCGTAGTCGAAGAACCAACGATCGGCACCCCTGCTGCCGCTATGGGCCTGCCAGTCGAACACGGTCAACTGCGGCCAGCGACTGCGCGCTTGTGCCAGCACGGTGTTGGTGGGTGCGTAGAAGCTCTTTCGCTCCCCGAGCGTCACCCAGCCCACCTTCTCCACCCCCCGGTCCACGAGTGCCTGCATGACCTGGTCGACCATGGAGGCACTGAAGCGGGTGCCGTCGTTGTAGCCCAGGGCCACGACCGCATAGCGGGGTGAACCCTGCAGGCTCCGGGCCACGGTGAGACCGTCGAGGGGTGTGGCGCCACTGGCAACGGTGCGTCGGTTGGCCACGGCGTCGTAGGCGGCACTGGAGAACACACCGCTCAGCAGAGTGGGAAGAGCGCCGGTGATACGGGTCATGCCCTCTCCCACCGAATCGCCGATGAACACGAAGCCGCCGTTCACGGTGGCACCGCGGGTGACGGTACGGGCCACGAATGAACCCGACGGCAACCCCAGCCCGGTGCGAAGCGTTTCGTGTCGGATGGTGCAGGACCCCGACGGGCCGGTGATGCGCAGGCGAACGGCGTAGCCGCCCACCATGCCCAGCGATGTGAGTGACGGGTCGGCCTCGGTGCTCACCCGCGTGATGCGACCTCCGTGGCCACTGCAACGCGACATCAACTGTGCCGGGGTGACCAGCCGGGTCCAGGTGGCGCGGGGATTGGGTGCGGTGGCATCGCCGGCGTCCACCACCGATGGGTAGGTACCACCCGCGGTACGTCCGCCGCTCGAGGCGGTGTATTCGGTGGAGATGACGGTGCCTCCACGACGAAGCACCACACCGGCGGTGTCGGCCACGGCCACCGTGCCGTTGGGGCGTTCGGCACTGGCCCCGCCGTACACCTGACACGACATCGAGTCACAGGTCTTGGCGTAACTGAAGCGCCGACCGGAGGAGTTGGCGATGCCCTGGGCCAGCGCATAGGTGCGGGCGGCCACCGCCTGGGCGCGCAGAGCGTGCAGGCCACGTCCGCCACCGGCGTCACCCCACGCGTCCGACATCTCTTTCGACACGATGCCTCGGACGTAGTCCTCGAGGTTCACGTCGTTGATGGTGACGTTCTCGTTGGAACTGCCGTTGGCAACGGCGAGGGTGCCCCGGTAGCGCACCACGCCGTTGGGTGTGCACAACCCCAACAAGTCGCTCACCGGCGTACCAGGGGCATCGTTGATCGGGGTGGTGAACCCGACGATCGCTTCACCCACCGCACCCGACACCGTGCCGAGTAACTCCCAACCGGTGTTCGACTCGTCGAGGAACACGCGCGCCGCGGCGGCCGTTCCCGGTCCCCACACTCCATCGCTGGAGCCCCCGTAACGACCGGCGGCCCGAGCGGCGTCCTGGAACCGCACCACAGCAGCAGCGGTCATGGGACCGAAGGATCCGTCGATCCCTCCGGGGTTGAAGCCCAGTTCGGTGAGGAACTGCTGCACCGTTCGGACGTCTGCACCGGTGGCACCCCGCTCCAGCGGACCGTCGGGAAGGGTGAGAGACCCCGACGCCACGCAGGTGGTGGCCGTGCGACCCCACACCTCATAGGTCCGTTCCTGCCCCCGCACTTCACGGGCCTTCAACGCACCGAAACTCCGCCCGCCGGGGTCGCCCACCCACTGGGCCTGCGCAGTGGGTGACACCACCACGGTGGCACCGGGATACTGGGGGTTGCTCACCGTGGTGCGCATGGAGGTGATCTCCACCGTCATGCGGCCCGGAGCCACTCCCACGAAGTCGGCGTTGGTGACCACTCCTCGCTGGGTGTCGCCGTAGTAGTGGTCGAGGATCTGCTGCCAGGTCCACCCCAGGTCGACGGCGTACCCGAAGGCACCCCACTGGCTCATGCCTCGACCGTGACCGAAACCTCCGCCTTCGAGCACCACGGCCACGACCTCATCGGTGCTGGCAGCCGCTGGCGACGAGCCCACGGATGCCGCAGCGGTGACGCCAGCCGTGCCAGCGAGAAACGCCGCTACCAGACGAGCCAGCAGCGCCCGGGCGCGTCGGGATGAGGGCGACGACGAAGGCACGGTGGGGAACGCTAACGAATGAGCCCGCCCAGGAAGCGTCACCCCTGGGGCTCCCATCGTCGACGAGCCCGCGTCAGCGTGGGACGGCGGCGACGGCCAGGCGATCCACGAGGTCGTTCATGGGGTCACCGCTGTGGCCTTTCACCCATCGCAGGTCTGGGCGTCGCTCGAGATACAACTCGAGCAGGGGTTCCCACAGGTCCACGTTGGCCACCGGCTTCTTCTGCGCATTGCGCCACCCGTTGGCCTGCCACCGCTGCCACCAACGGTCACGAAAGCACTGCACCACATAGGTGGAGTCCGACATGATCAGCAGGTCGTCACCGGGCACGTTGCGAAGCGCTTCCAGCACGGCGGTGAGCTCCATACGCTGGTTCGTCGTGTGCGCTGCACCCCCGGCTGCGCACGGTTGGCCGCTGGGCGCCACTGCCCACGCCCACCCTCCCGGGCCGGGGTTCCCCGAGCAGGCGCCATCGGTGTACACGGTCACGGTGCCAGGTGAAGCAGCAGTCACGATGGCATCATGACCGCCGTGACCCACCGCAGCGCAGTTCTCCTGGTGAGCGCACTGCTGGCGATAGTCATGGCGGTGTCGCCACCCCCACCCGTCATCGCGGGTGGTCTGGTCGTGGAGCAGATCGAGATCGCCGAACCCGGTCCTCTCGGTCCGGTGACGGTGATCGGAGATTCGGTGCTGGTGGGGGCCGCCTACGAGCCATCGCTGCCCAGTCGCCTGGCCGATCTGGGTTGGGGACCCATCCGGTTCAGGGCCAGCGGCGGCGGATCAACCGGCTTTCACCTCGACGACCGTCACGAGGCCTCGCTGCGCAACTGGGTGAGGTGGTGGCGGGAAAAGGGCTGGGATGCGCCCACGGTGATCGTGAACCTGGGTGCCAACGACGCCGGCATCTGCTCGGGAGACGTGGCCCGTTGCGCGGCAGCCATCCGACACCTCCTCGATCAGATCGGCCCTGGCCCGACGGTGGTGTGGGGAAAGATCACCCACCTCTACGCCGGCCACGCCAACGCCTGGAACACGGCGCTCGAGCAGGTGGCCGCCGAGCGCACCAACCTCGTGTTGTGGGACTGGCCCGCCGCGCAGGTGGCACACGGCATCGCTCTGTCGGGCGACCGCATCCACCTCGCCGGACGTGCCCCGTATCGCAAGCGCTCGAGCGTCATGGCTCAGGAGATCACCGATGCACTCACCCGGGCATCCGTCCACCGGGGCCGATCGGTCGTGTTCCCCACAGCCTCGAGCGCAGCCAGTACGTACACCCCACTGCTGGCTCAACGTCTGCTGGACACCCGCCGCACCGCCGGGCCGATGATCCCGGGGCAACGGGTTCGGATCGGCCTCACCGGTGTGGTGCCCCGAGGCACCACGGCGGTGGCCGTGGGGATCACCACCACCGCCACGGCGGCTGACGGTTACGTGACCGTGTGGTCGTGCGACGGGCCGGCACCCGAATCCTCGGTGCTGAACAGTGCCGCCGGACTGGACCGTTCGGCGCAGGCAGTCGTGACCGCCACCACCGCGCTGTGTGTTCGATCGTCAACGGCCACCCAACTGCTAGTGGACATCCAAGGGGCCTTCACCGGTTCGTCCACCGGCACCGTCTTTCGGCCGGTGACCCCCCGTCGGGTCATCGACACGCGGGCATCGGGACGAGCCGGCGAGGTGTCGTTCACCGCACCTCGCGGCGCTCAGGCGGTAGCCGTGACCGTGACCGCCACCGGTGCCCGTACACCTGGTTTCGTGAGCGCGACCCCATGCGGCACCGCATCGAGCACCACCTCGATGGTGAACGTGACCCCCGGTGAGACGGTGGCCGGCTCGGCATACGTGACCGTGGGAAGCAACCGCAGGGTGTGCATCCGGACCTCCACCGATACCGATCTCCTGGTTGACCTGACGGGTTCGTTCCATCGGGGTAGCGACGGCCTTCGTTTCCAGTCGGCCGCACCGGTACGGGTGCTCGACACTCGCACGGGACTGGGCGGTTGGCGGGGATGGCACGGACGCAACCAGGTGCTGGACGTGCTGGCCGCACCCTCGGGAGCCCAGGCGGTGACCGGCACCCTGACCCAAGTGACGCCCGCCACCGCAGGGTTCCTCGCCGCTGCACCCTGCCCGGGTACGTCGGACACCTCGAACGTGAACGCGGCCAAGGGCGCCGTGATGGCGGTCGGGGTCACGGTGGCGGTGACCACACAACGGCGCCTCTGCATCACCTCGTCGACACCCGGCCACACGGTGTTCGACCTCACGGGATGGTGGCGGCGTTGACCCCGTTCTGGGTGCGAGACTGCCCCCATGCTTTTTGACGGGTCCGTCCATCAACTCCCCGATATCGACCCGACCGAGACCCAGGAATGGCTCGATTCGCTGGACGGTGTCATCGACGAACGAGGTAAGGCCCGTGCCCGGTACCTGCTGTCACGACTGCTGGAACGGGCGCAACAGGCGCAGGTGAGTTTCCCGGCCACGGTGTCCACGCCCTACGTGAACACCATCCCCCGCGAGCAGGAGCCGTGGTTCCCCGGAGACGAACACATCGAGCGGCGCATCCGGGCGTACATCCGGTGGAACGCGGCGGTGATGGTGCAGCACGCCAACAAGGTGGCCGACGGCATCGGTGGCCACCTGTCCACGTTCGCTAGTTCGGCCAGCCTGTACGAGATCGGCTTCAACCACTTCTTCCGCGGCAAGGACGACGGCAACCCCGGCGACCACGTGTACATCCAGGGGCACGCCGCCCCCGGCATCTACGCCAGGGCATTTCTCGAAGGCCGACTCGAGCGCAGCGACCTCGACGCTTTCCGCCGTGAGATCGCTCGGCCGGGCCGGGGCCTGTCGAGCTACCCGCATCCGCGGCTCATGCCCGAGTTCTGGGAGTACCCGACGGTCTCCATGGGACTGGGGCCCCTCAGTGCCGTCTACCAGGCGCGTTTCAACCGGTACCTCGCCAACCGCCATATCGACGACACTGCCGCCAGTCGCGTGTGGGCATTCATCGGTGACGGTGAGGTGGATGAACCCGAGACCTTGGGTGGGTTGTCGCTGGCCGCTCGCGAGCAACTCGACAATCTGGTGTTCGTGGTGAACTGCAACCTCCAGCGCCTCGACGGTCCGGTGCGCGGGAACGGCAAGATCATCCAAGAACTGGAGGCCACGTTCAGGGGTGCCGGCTGGAACGTGATCAAGGTGATCTGGGGTTCGAAGTGGGACGACTTACTGGCCCGCGATGTGGACGGGGCGTTGCTGAACCGCATGAACACCACCGTGGACGGCGAGTTCCAGCGGTTCACGGTGGAATCGGGCAACTACATCCGTGAGCACTTCTTCGGACCCGACCCGCGCCTGCGGGAGATGGTGTCGCATCTCAGCGACGACGAACTGCGGTGGTTGCCCCGCGGTGGTCACGACTACCGCAAGTTGTACGCCGCCTACAAAGCCGCGGTGGAGAATCTCGGCTCTGGTCGGCCCACGGTCATCCTGGCAAAGACCATCAAGGGATGGACGCTGGGCCCCGAGGTGGAAGGCCGCAACGCCACCCATCAGATCAAGAAACTCTCGGTCGAGCAGTTGAAGACCATTCGCGAGCGGTTGTATCTGCAGGACGAGATCCCCGACGCCATGTTGGAGGCCGAGGAGGCGCCCTACTACCGGCCGCCATCCGATTCGGTGGAGTACCAGTACCTCATGGACCGTCGGCGTTCGCTGGGGGGTTCGCTTCCCCGCCGTGTGGTGCACACCCGGCGTCCCATGACCCTGCCGGCGAACGCCGTGTTCGGCGAGTTCGACCGCGGCTCGGGTGGTCAGGCCGCCTCGACCACCACCAGTTTCACCCGTCTGCTGCGCAACCTCGGCCGCGACGAGGGTTTCGGTTCCCGCATGGTGCCCATCGTGGCCGACGAAGCCCGCACCTTCGGGATGGACTCGCTGTTTCGCGAACTGAAGATCTACGCCGCCCAGGGCCAGAAGTACGAGC
Organism: uncultured Ilumatobacteraceae bacterium; assembly: GCA_964393535.1. Classification (GTDB taxonomy): domain Bacteria; phylum Actinomycetota; class Acidimicrobiia; order Acidimicrobiales; family Ilumatobacteraceae; genus CAYMUC01. The sequence continues at coordinate 15,914 of CAYMUC010000055.1, forward strand.
CGGTGGACCACGACCTGCTGCTGTCATACGTGGAGGCCACCAGTGGGCAGATTCTTCAGGAAGGCCTCACCGAGGCTGGATCACTGGCCAGTTTCATCGCTGCGGCCACCAGCTACGCCACCCGTGGTGTGCCCATGGTGCCGTTCTTCACGTTCTACTCCATGTTCGGATTCCAGCGGGTGGGCGATCTGATCTGGCAGGCCGCCGACGCCCGGGCCCGAGGGTTCCTCATGGGGGCCACCGCTGGGCGCACCACACTGTTGGGCGAAGGCCTGCAGCATCAGGACGGTCACAGCTTGGTGCTGGCCGCCACCCTGCCGCCGTGCCAGGCCTACGACCCGGCGTTCGCCTACGAGGTGGCGACCGTGGTGCGCAACGGCTTGCACCGCATGTACGGGCCAACCGTGCCCGGAGTGGACCCCGACGTCTTCTACTACATCACCCTGTACAACGAGAACTACCCCCAGCCCCCGGCTCCTGACCCCGCAACCTTGGATCTGGGCCTGGGTGCCGATCTCGACACGGCGATCATGCGCGGCCTGTACCGGTGGCAACGTGCACCCCACGACCTGCCCCGTGGCGCCACGATTCTGTTCTCGGGCAGCGCTCAGGGCGCGGCTCGTACGGCCGTGGAGGAACTCGCCAATCGCTGGGGCGTGGGAGCCGAGTTGTGGTCGGCCACGTCCTACAAGGCACTGCGGGAGGAAGCGTTGTCGGTGGAGCGCTGGAACCGACTGCATCCCAGTCGTCCGGCGCGCACACCGTTGGTCACGCAGTTGCTGGCCGGTGGACCGGGACCCGTCGTCGCCGTGAGCGACTACATGACCCTGGTACCCGAGCAGATCGCCCGCTTCGTGACCGGGCGCCCCTTCGTGCCCCTGGGCACCGACGGTATGGGCCGCAGCGACACCCGTGAAGCACTGCGCCGCTTCTTCGAGATCGACGCCGGCCACATCGTGGTCGCGGTGCTGACCGGGCTCCTGGCCATGGGTCAGGTGGACGCCGCTGTGGTGGATCAGGCCATCGCCCACTACGGCATCGACCCCGACAGCGTCGACCCGTACCTGGTGTGAGCGCATTGCAGTGAGCGACGACGCCTATTTCGCCACCCGACTGGGTGCCGATCCCGCCCGAGCTGCGGTGTGGCGCCACATCGCGCGCTACCTCGAGCGGTGGATCCCTGCCGATGGTGCCGTGCTGGACCTGGCGGCGGGTTGGGGCGAGTTCGCCTCAGCCGTTCGCGCCCGTCGCCGTGTGGCGTTCGACCGTCGCCCGGATCTGGCGGCGGTGGTGCCCGCTGGCGTGGAGGCCGTGGTGGGCGACGCCGTGGACTTGGCGGCGTTCACCGACTCGACGTTCGACGCCGTCATGGCGTCGAACCTGTTGGAGCATCTCACCCACGACGAGGTCGACCGCTGTCTCGACGAGGTGCGCCGGGTGCTGCGCCCGGGTGGGCATCTGTTGCTGGTGCAACCGAACTTCCGGTTGGCGCCGCGCACCTACTTCGACGACTACACGCACCGCACGATCTTCACGGACCGGTCGCTTGCCGACCGTGTGGCCGCCCACGGTTTCGAGGTGGTGAAGGTGGAGGCGCGGTTCCTGCCCCTCACGTTGAAGAGTCGCCTGCGAGCTGCACACATGTTGGTGCCGTGGTACCTGCGCCTGCCGTGGCGACCACTGGCCGGCCAGATGCTGGTGGTAGCCCGCCGGTAGCCTTCCCCTATGGCAGAGCACGGGTCAGGCACGCTGTACGTCACCGGTGAAGCCGAGGTGGACGGTCTGTTGAACACCGACGGCACCGCCGTGCTGATCGGCATGTTGCTGGATCAGCAGATCCCCATGGAGCGGGCTTTCACCGGGCCCGCCACACTGCGGCAACGACTGGGGCACCTCGACGCCCGTCGTATCGCCGACATGGATGTGGAGGAGTTCGTGGCTGTGTGCGCCGCCAAGCCGGCGGTCCACCGGTTCCCGTCGTCCATGGGCACCCGAGTGCACGAACTCTGCACCGCCCTCACCCAGCACTACGACGGCGACGCCACACGGGTGTGGGCCGATGTCACCTCGGGTGACGAGTTGTACCGACGCCTGCGCGCACTGCCCGGCTTCGGCGACGAGAAGTCGCGCATCTTCGTGGCACTGTTGGGCAAGCGCCTCGGCGTACAGCCCGACGGTTGGCGCGAGGCCGCTGGTCACTTCGGCGACGAGGTCCCCCGCTCGGTGGCTGACATCGATTCGCCCGAGGCGTTGGTGGCGGTGCGGTCCTGGAAGCAGGCGAACAAGGCGGCAAAGGCGGCCGACGCTGCTGCGAAGGCTGCCAGCGGCGCGGCACCGAAGCGATGATCCGGCGCGGACTCGCAGCTCTGGTGGCTGCGATGCTCGCAGCATCGGGACTCTCCTCGTCTCGCGCCGAGGCGAACAACACGCTCACCGTCACCGGGTCCACCCTGGCAGTGGGCACCCCGGGTCGCATCGGCATCGACCTCATCTATCAGCGAGGTGGGGCTGGCGTGTACGACATCTGGCCCTGCACTCACAATCCCCGGTTGCCGCAGTTGGGGTGGGGTGCTTCCGGTCAGTGGGCGGGCCGCACCACCTTCTCGGCCACGAACCGTGACTGGGGAGCCCTCACCATGGTGCGACTCGAGTTGTACCCACAGGAATGCGGTCACTACGACCCGTGGAGCGGGGATGTGGGTGGCGCCCACGTACAGCGCACCCCCGCCGACGGGCCCACATGGCTGGAGGTGGGTCGAGTCCCTCTGCCCCGACCCGACAACGGGGCGTTCCCCATACGAGGCCGCCTGCTGTCGTCCACACCCCTCACCGACGACCGGGTGGAGTTCGACGTGTTCCAGGTTGCCTACGGCTACCCCGACACGGCGTTGGTCCCGGGACTGCCTCGGGTCCGTCGCACCTCGACAGGAGCCGATGCGTTGGCCTTCGCCACGTCGAAGAACCGCGGTGACCGCTGGAGCGGCCACTGGGGTTGGCCCGGCCGCTACATCCTGTTCGTGCGCGACACGGCGACGGACCGTCACGTGCACGGGTTCGTGGAGATTCGTGAGGGACGGGTGCCCACCATCGATCTGGACGCCGTGTGCTTCGGGTTGGACACCTGTGTGTACGACCGAGGCGCACCCACCTCTGCCACGGGCGGGTTCCATCCCATCGTCCCCACCAGGATCCTCGACACTCGAGAGGGCCGGGGCCTTCCCGGCCCGGTACCCACCGGTGACGGGCGGTCGTCGAATCCCGACGCCGCGGTGCGGCGCCTCACCAGCGCCCAGCACGAGATGGTGGTCACGGGTCGGGCCGGTGTGCCTCGTGCCGGGGTGGCGGCGGTGCTGCTGAACCTCACCGCCGTGAACGCGTCGGGTACCGGATACGTCTCTGTGGTCTCCCGACCCGATCAGGTGAACATCTTCGACGATCAGGGCACCTTCACCCGCCGGGTGGGCACGTCCAATCTGGATGTGGTGCCGGGGGCCACACAGTCCCAGACCGTGATCGCTCGGGTGGGTGCCGGAGGGGTGGTGCGCATCGCCAACTCCGGCCCGTCGGTCCACCTCACCGCTGATCTGCTGGGGTGGATCGACACCTCGGGGGCCGTGACGACGGGGGCCGGCGTGGTCCCCGTTGCCCGGACCACACTGTTCGACAGTGCCCGGCTGGGGGCACCGATGTCGGCTGATGCGCCCGTACGGGTGCCAGTGGCGGGTGTGGGCGACGTGCCGGTCGGGGCCACCGCTGTGACGCTGGACGTGACGGCGACCGATGTCGCACGCGACGGCCACATGGTGGTGTGGGCCGGCGATGCTCGGCGGCCGGCGGTGTCGCATCTGAACCTGCAGCGCGGGCAACGCCGGTCGAACACCGTGGTGGTGCCCGTGGCGGCCGACGGCACCGTGGATGTGGCGTTGGTCGGCACCTCGGCTTCGCTGCGCATCGACGTCGTGGGCGCCTGGTCCCCCCGAGGCCGGCCGCTCACGGTCATCGATCCGCGACGGGTGGTCGACAGCCGTCGGGGCGTTGGCGTGGTGAGCGGACCGGTGCGAGCACGCACGTCGGTGGGCCTCACCTTGAACTCCGCCGTGGTTCCCACCGGAGTTCAGGCCGTGTGGCTCCACATCACCGCCGCCACACCCGAGGGCGTTGGCCGCTTGCGCGTGTGGACGCAGGGCGCACCCGTCCCTGACGCTCCGACGCTGGTGTTTGCCCAAGGCCGAACGGTGTCGCAGTTGGTGCTGGTGGAACCCGACGAACGAGGCCGGTTGAGGTTGGCAGTGAGTGGTGCCGACACCCACGTGATGATGGACGTGGTGGGCTACG
>CAYMUC010000056.1:0-6635 GCA_964393535.1 uncultured Ilumatobacteraceae bacterium
ACCATATGGACGAGGTCGGCTTCCACCTGCGGAGCGACCCGAGCCAGTTCGGCGCGCAGGCCCCCGGGCGTGGCCGCCGCCGGCAGACCGGGAAGCGCCGGATCGTTCGGGTACCGCCACACGCCCATGTCGCCCCACGCCGTGTCCACCACCAGTGATCCGGCGGGTGCGCTGCGCTCGATCTGCGCAACCATCACGACGTCCCCTGTCTCGTGCACGTCGAACGACGCCCACGCCAGGACGTCGTCCACCCGCCCGTCGCGCCACGTGACCGTTGCCCCATCGTGGCCCGACAGGCTCAAGGCGTGTCGCGCTGCAGACAGAGCGCCGAATTTCCACGGCGTTGCGTTCGTTTTCTGGTGGCGTGCCGCCACACTCTGTTCAGGCGTCATCTCCACGAAAGGAAGTCTCCACCGTGAAGTGTCCCATTGACACCGATACCGACCTGGTCATGACCGACCGAAGTGGTGTCGAGATCGACTACTGCCCGAAGTGCCGAGGCGTTTGGCTCGACAGGGGAGAACTCGACAAGATCATCGATCGCGCTGCGGCCGATGCGGCTCCCGGACCCGCACCGGCACCCACGCAGGCCGTTCCTCCCCAGCCCATGGCACCTGCTCCGGGCCAGGTAGCTCCACCACCGCCGGCCCGTTGGGACTCCAGCGATCGCTACTACCAGCAGGGATACGGACAGCCCAAGCGGCGGAAGTCGTTTCTCAAGGAGATGTTCGACTTCTGATCCGCTCGATCGCCATGGTGGCCATCGCAGCGATCTGGGCGTCGGTGAAGTACGGGTCGACATCAACGCTGCGGACGTCGCCGACGACCAGCGACAGGAGTACCGAGCCGTCGAGCACCAGCACTTGGTGGATCCGCCACTCAGCCCACGCCCCGGCTTCCTCGATCGTCACCAGAACTCCGAACTGGTCATCGCCGATGGCGGGAAGCGTGACCGACACGGCCTGGCCCGGACCTTCCTCGTCGGCAGGGATGGCACCAAGGCAGGCCTGGTAGCCGGCCTCGAGCAGATCGAAGGTTGCACGCTGCTGATCGGGTGTATCGACGCTGATCAGTTGTTGCAGGAACACCAGGTGACCGCTGCGATCCAGTGGCGGTTCGATGGGATCGGCGACGTCGAGTTCGAGTGAGCGGAACCCCCGCCATCGCAGTGTCTCCAAGGCGGTGCGAGCAGAGGAGTTCGCCTCCTCGCACAACTCGGGTCGAGGCAGGTCCTGCTGCTGGTCGTCCCGGACCACGCCGTCCACCGTGGGGTCCTCATCCTCGGGTATCTCGGTCACCGACCAGCCGGTGCCCAGATCGTTCGGTGTCAACAAGGCCTCGGCCACGTTCACGACCACCGACGTGGGGGGCGTCGTGTCGCCGGTGTCGTCGGTGTCGCCGCACGACGCCAGCAGCGCCAGGGGCAGCACCGCAGCGAGAAGACCGCGTCCCGGAGTCATGGTTGGAGTCTCGTGACGTGGATCAGAACTGGACCGGGTCGTACGGCCTGCAGCGACTGGGACGTCAGGTGTCGCCCACCGCCACCGGGCGACCCGCCTGGCTCGTCCAGTCGCTCCACGAACCCGCATACAGCAACGCGGCGTTGGCGTTCGGCACGCCCGAAGCATGCATGGCCAACAGGTTGTGGCATGCACTCACACCGCTGCCGCAGTAGAACACCGGACGGTCGGCCTCGGCCAAGAAGGCAAAGCGTTGCCGCAGTTCGCCGAGCGGGCGATGGGAGCCGTCGGCGTCCAGATTGTCGCCCTGGAACAGATTGATCGCACCGGGTATGTGTCCCGCACGTGGGTCCAATGGCTCGACCTCACCTCGGAACCGTTCCGGAGCACGGCAGTCCACCACCAGGCGGCCCTCGGCACCTGCGGCCACCACGCCGTCGGCGTCGACCACGCCCGGCCAGGTCTCCGGCACCGGGTAGAGGGTGCTGGGCTGGGGCGCGATCGTCGCCGTCACCGGGCCGCCGGCACGTATCCAGGCCGGGAACCCGCCATCGAGCACGGCGACCTGCTGGTGCCCCACGGCCCGAAGCATCCACCACAACCGGGCCGCGAACGTTCCACCCGCCGCGTCGTACGCCACCACCGGCGTCTCGGGGGCGATGCCCAGTCGCTGCAACACCTGGCCGAACGCCGCCGTGGTGGGAAGTGGGTGCCGCCCGCCTCCCAGAGCGGTGTCGGCCAGATCGTCGTGCAGGTCGACGTAGACCGCGCCGGGAAGATGACCCTCCTGGTACTGGCGTCGGCCGGCGGTGGGGTCGGTCAGCGAGTAGCGCATGTCGCACAGCGCGTAGGGGTACCCGGCGGCGAGTTGGGTCATGAGGGTGGCGGCGCTGATCAGCGACATGGGGGCAACGTACTGCCGCAGACGCATCCCGCCAGTCATGGGTCAGACGACCCTGGGGTGGGGGGGCGCACAGGTGGTAGGAGTGATGCGATGGCTCAGACCGAACGCGAGGTCACGGCAGGACTGCCCGACAGCGAGGCGCAGCGGCGCCTCAGTTCCCAGGGCCCCAACGAATTGCCGTCGGCCCGGCCCCGCAGTCTGGCCGGCCAGTTCGTCGACGTCCTCCGGGAACCCATGCTGTCGCTGCTGGTGGCGGCCGGTGTCGTCAACTTCTTCCTCGCCGAACCTCTGGACGGCGGACTGCTCATGGCCACGGTGTTGGTGGTGGTGGGTACGTCGTTGTACCAGCAGCACAAGACCGAGTCGGCCTTGGCGGCCCTACGCGATCTGTCTGCTCCGCGGGCGTTGGTGATCCGTGACGGCCAACATCGCCGTATCCCGGGTCGGGAGGTGGTGGTCGGCGACCTGGTGGTGCTGGCCGAAGGCGACCGGGTACCAGCCGACGGTGTGGTGGTGGACGCCACGAATGTGGTGATCGATGAGTCGACCCTCTCGGGTGAGTCGGTGCCGGTACGCAAGCGACGACGTACCGACGACGACCCGACGGCCATGGGTACGCCAGGGGGTGACGACACACCGTGGTTGTTCTCGGGCACGTTGGTGGTCGGAGGTCGAGGTCACCTGCAGGTTCTCGGGACCGGCGTCGGTACCGAGCTTGGCCGCATCGGTCAGTCGCTGCGTGACATCGGTACCGAGGACACGCCGCTGCAACGCGAGATCCGGCGCCTCGTGCGGTTCATGGCCGTCGTGGGAACCGCCGTTGCCGTAGCGGTGGTGGTGTTGTACGCCATGACCCGCGGCGGCTGGCTGCCCGGTGTGCTGGCCGGTATCGCCGTCGCCATGTCGATGCTGCCCGAGGAGTTCCCCGTGGTGCTCACGGTGTTCCTGGCGCTCGGGTCGTGGCGCATGTCGCAACGTCACGTGTTGGCGCGACGCCCGGCTGCGGTCGAGGCCCTGGGCTCGATCACGGTGTTGTGCGTCGACAAGACCGGCACCCTCACCATGAATCACATGTCGGTGGCCTCGATCAGCAACGGCACGCAGACGTGGACCGTCGACGGCCAACCGCTACCCGAGATGCTCCGTGAGGTGGCGGCGACAGCCGTGCTCGCCTCGCCGGCGGCGTCGGTGGACCCGACCGACCGGGCATTTCTCGAACTGGCCGAGCAACGAGCCGAACTGGAACTCGCCGCCGATGAGGTACTGCGTGAATATCCGCTGACACCCGACCGGTGGGTGGTGACCCACGTGTGGTCTCGACCCGACACCGGTTCGTCGATCGTTGCAGCCAAGGGTGCACCCGAGGCCGTGTTGACCCTCTGCGGTGTGCTTGATGAGCAACGATCCGCTCATCTACAGGGCATACAGCAGGCGACCGAACGAGGGGAGCGTGTCTTGGGCGTCGCGGCTGCCACCTGGCCAGCCGACACACCGCTGCCCGATGACGTGACCCGGTTCGACTTCCAGTTCCTCGGCTGGGTGGGCATGCACGATCCCGTGCGACCGGGTGCTCGCGAGGCGGTGGATCGTTGCCGCCAGGCCGGTGTGCGCACGGTGATGATCACGGGTGATGCACCCGGAACCGCCGCGGCCGTGGCAGGCCAGCTCGGTATCGAGATGCAAGCCGGGCACCTCACCGGGGTCGATCTCGAGGCATTGTCCGATGAGCAGTTGAGGGACCGGGTCCTAGACATCGGTGTGTTCGCACGCGTCACACCTCATCAGAAACTGCGGTTGGTTCGTGCCCTCCAGCAGCAGGGCGAGATCGTTGCGATGACCGGCGACGGCGTGAACGACGCTCCTGCTCTGCGGGCTGCCGACGTTGGCGTGGCCATGGGGCAGCGCGGTACCGACGTCGCTCGCGAGGCGGCGGCGATCGTGGTCACCGACGATCACATCGTGTCGATCGCCGATGGCATCGAACAGGGTCGCGGCATTTTCGACAATCTGCGCAAGGCCATGGCGTACATCGTGTCGGTGCATGTCACCATCGTTGGTCTGGCGTTGCTGCCCCTGGCCGTGACCGACTGGCCACTGGTGTTGTTGCCACTGCAGATCGCACTGTTGGAGTTGATCATCGACCCGGCCTGCTCGGTGGTGTTCCAGGCCGAACAGCACGACCCGCAGGTCATGCAACGTCCTCCCAGGCCGCCTGGTGCCCCCATCCTCGGTCGATCGGCCTTCTCGATCTCGGCCTTACAGGGAGTGTCGGTACTCGCCGCCGTGTTCGTCGTCTATCTGGCGGCGGTGGTCGGTGATCGCTCCCCGGAGGTGGTGCGCTCGGTCACCTTCACGGCCCTCGCGCTTTCCAACCTCAGCCTCATCCTGGTGAACCGCTCGTGGCGTCTGTCGGCGCTCGCAGCACTCCGTCAACGACGCAACGGCGCCCTGCCGTGGATTCTCGGTGGGACGGTCGCCGGACTGACGGTGCTCATGACGGTTCCACACGCGCGGCATGCGCTCGGTTTCGGTGCGCTGACCGTGGCCGACGTGGTGGCGGCCGTTGCCGCAGCCCTTGCCGGTGTCACCTGGTTCGAGGTGTACAAGTGGGTGAGGGGCCGCCGCGTCGGTGGTGCGTGATCGGACTCGTCACGCCAGTGCCAGCACCAGTTCGGCCCGTGTGCCGGGGTTGGCGTCGAGCAGGCGGAGCTCACCGCCGTGTGAGGTGGCCACGGCCGACGCCACCGACAGACCCAGACCACTGGAGTGGCTGCTGTCCCGATCGGTCTCGAGGCGAACGAAGGGCTCCACGACATGTCCCCGTTGTTCCATGGGTATCCCTCGCCCGTCGTCGGTCACGGCGATGACGACGACCTGATCGTCCACCTCGAAGGTCACGTCGGCCGTGGTGCCGGGCGGGTTGTGCTCCACGGCGTTCAACACCAGGTTCATCACCGCCTGCAGCACCCGGTCGGCGTCCAGCATCATCGATGCTGCCGGGGGAGGTGCAACCGTCACCGTCGTCAGGTCCAGGGCGTCGATACGCAACTCGAGTTCTGCGGCAATGTCGGCGAGCGCTGTCGGGCGGGGCTGCAGGAAGTCGGCGCGCCCACTGCGCCCCAGCGCCAGGAGGTCGGCGACCATGCGTCCAGCCCGCAACAGTTCACGGTGCGCCACGTCCAGAGCTCGCCGAGTGCCGGTGTCACGGGGGTCGAGCGACTTGCCTGCGAGCTCCACATGGCCCTGCGCCACGGCCAGCGGGGTGCGCAGCTCGTGGGAGATGGTCGCGAACAGTCGCTCGCGATCTGCCGATGCTTCATCGAGGCGATCGAGCATGGCGTTGAACTCTCGCGCCAGTTCGGTCACCTCGTCGTCACCTGTCACGTCCACTCGCTCGTGAAGTCGGCTCAGGTCTGCTGACGCTGCCGTGTCGCGCAGGCGTTGCAGCGGTTTCAGCAGTCGTCGTGTGAGCACCGCCATGATCACCCAGCCGACCATCAGGCTGAGTCCGGCCGCCAGCGTCAGGCGTCGAAGGGCGGCGAAGGCCTCGCCTCGCGCAGGTTCCAGTGACGAGGCGATCACCACCCGCCCGACGACTCGGTCGCCGTCGAGTAGTTCGGCGGTCGCAGCGCGAGCATCCCCGGCGACGGTGTGCGCCGTGCGGAGACGTCCCACCGGCAGCGAATCCAGACCGCCGTTGCGGGCGGCAGTCTGCAGGTCGACGTCGGCGCTGGGCCCCACCTGACGGAGGTCTCCGGTGACGACCATGGTCACCAGGGGAGTGTTGTCGGGTTCACGTTCGAGGAACTCGGCGACCGCCAGAGCGATGTCACTGGGGCGATCGGTACCTCTGGGGTTCTGGTCGAGCAGCAGGCGCACGTCGGTCTGGAGATGCTCATGCTGGCGGCGCAGTGAACGATCCAGCGAGACCCTCTCGTTCACCAGGACCAACTCGAAGGTCAGCAGCATCGCAGCCGCGATGCTCAGCGCCATGGCCAGGGTGCTGGCTGTGATCAGCCGCCGCCGCAGAACCGAGGTCGGTCGGCGACGCCGAGTTGTCGGCTGCACCACCTTGGTGCTCATCCGGTGAACCGGTAGCCCGCGCCACGCACGGTCTCGATCACGTGGTCGCCCAACTTGCGTCGCAGCGACCGAACGCACACCTCCACCACGTTCGACGACGACGACTCGAACTGCCAGCCCCAGACGCGATCCAGCAGTTGCTGCTGCGACAGGACCTGACCCGGGTGTCGCATCAGCGTCTCGGCCAA
>CAYMUC010000056.1:6645-19181 GCA_964393535.1 uncultured Ilumatobacteraceae bacterium
ACCCGAACTCCTTGTTGGTCAGGTTCATCTCGCGGCCGTTCACCGTTGCCCGGCGCGTCGTGACGTCCAAGCGGACCGCCCCCACCACCAGGGTGGTGCTCGACATCGTCGACGGTTGGCGCAGGCGGGCTCGTAATCGAGCTGTCAACTCAGCGAGGCTGAACGGCTTCATCATGAAGTCGTCGGCACCCGCATCAAGGTTGCGCACCCGATCGGCCACGGCATCTCGTGCGGTCAGCACGATCACAGGTAGGGACGGTCGGCGGGCCTTCAACCGCACCAGTACCTCGTCGCCCGGCAGAGACGGAAGCATCAAGTCCAAGATCACGCAGTCGACGTCACTCTGCTGTCCCAGTGCCAAACCTTCGGCACCGTCGCTGGCCGTCACCACCACATAGCCCTCGGCTTCCAGGCCTCGCCGCAGGAAGTCGCGCAGATCGGGATCGTCCTCGACCACCAGCACTCGCACGGGCTCATCTTGGTGCCGGATACCCGGCAACGACAACCGGCGGGCCACAATGGCAGCGTGCAACGCCGAGTGGCCATAGCGGTCGTGGCGCTCATGGCTGCGTTCTTCGCTGTCGCTGTCGGTGTCTGGAACTTCGTCGACACCGACGAGCCGGTGGCGCCGGTGCAGTTGGCGCCGTGAAGGCCTCAGCGCACCCGGGTCACAAGCGCACGCATGGCATCGGCGGCGCGTTGTGCGGCCACATCGATGGGGGCGGCCCAGAGTTCTGACGAGCACACCTCCATACCCAACGGGGCGCGCGATCCGGCTGCGTCGAGGATGCGGAGGATCTCCTCCAGGGCGAACTCACCCTCGCCGGGCACCACGCGATTGGCCAGTGTGTCCTCGTAGTAGTTCGGGTTCTGCGGCGCCACGGTGCCGTCGTTCCACTGGGTGGCGATCACCTTCTCGCCGGGGATCGCCCGCAGATCGTCCAATCGGTTCGTCGACCGTGTGAAGTGCCACGAATCGACGCACAGCCCGCCATTGGGGCGGTCGGCCTCCAACACGATGTGCAGTGCTGTGGGTGCGTTCTCGATGTTCGTCATCGACGGCACCCACTCGAGACCCACTGCCAGACCGTGGTCGGCAGCCCGGTCGCAGAGTGCGGCGAAACCTTCGGCCGCCCGGTCCAGGGGTCCCTCGGCGTCACCGATCACCTGCACGTACCGGCAACCCCAGTGGTCGGCCATGTCGTAGGCCAGGGCCTCCTGGGCGGCCAACGCCTCGTTGGCGCCGGGCACCGCCCAACCCCGCAGCGTTTCGATGTTGGCCACCACCAGACCGGTGGCCTCCAAGGCCTCGTCGACGGCGTCCAACTGCTCGGGGTTCGCTCGCAGGTGTGCCCACGATCCCAGGAACACGCCGATGGCGGCGTAGCCGGCCTTCGCTGCGGCGTACACGCGGGGAGCGATGTCGTCGTTGCGGGGACGGCTGAAGTGATCCCACACCAGATCGTCGGGGCCAAGGTCGTGGGCGGTTCGTCGCGTGGGCTCCATGAGCCGCAGTCTGGTCCATCCGCGTCTTTTCGGGGGAGGCCGAGCATTTAGGGTGGGACCATGACCGACGTTCGTGACGTGCCCGTCCCCGCACCCGGCAGCGCTCGTGCTCCGGGGCCCACCCTGCACGAACAGTTGCTGGCCGACCCCACACGTCCGCCGTGGCCACTGCTGGAACAGTCGCCCGTGTTCTATGGCGACGACGACATTCCCTACAGCAACTACACCTCGCAGGCCTACGCCGAGGCCGAGTACGACCACATGTGGTCCAAGACCTGGCAGTGGGCCTGCCATGTGGATCACATCCCCGAGTCGGGTGATTACTTCGTCTACGACGTCGGGCCGCATTCGGCGCTCATCGTTCGCACCACCTCGGGTGTCATCAAGGCGTATTACAACGCCTGTATGCACCGGGGCACGCAGTTGCGTAGCCCTGGCAGTTGTGGTTTCGCGACGCAGTTGAAGTGCCCGTTCCACGGCTGGACGTGGAGCCTCGACGGCGATCTGGTCGATCTGCCCGACAGGTGGGACTTCCCTCACGTGGGCGACGAGACACACCGCCTGCCCGAGTTGCCCGTCGACACTTTCGCTGGATTCGTGTGGGTGAACTTCGATCAGCAGGCGGCACCACTGCGCGACTACCTCGGTGTGCTGCCCGACCACTTCGCCGAGTTCGGTCTGGAAGACCGCTACATCGAGACCCACGTGCGCAAGCGTTTGCCCTGTAACTGGAAAGCCGCCGCCGAGGCGTTCCTCGAGGCGTATCACGTGCGTGAAACCCATTCCAGCGGCAAGTTGGGCGACGAGGTCACCACCCAGTACGACGTGTTCGAACCCAACATCAGCCGGTTCATTCACACCACCGGCATGGACAGCCCTCAGCGGCCGGTGCCCCGTACCGAGCAGGAGATTCTCAGGCACCTCACCCGCAACTTGCGCCACGGCATGGAGCCGCTCCAGTTGCCCGAGGGCATGCGGGCACGTGACTTCTACGCCAAGTACGTGCAGGCCGAGATGGGCAAGAAGTACGGCCGTGACTTCTCACACCTCAGCGAGTCGATCACCCTGGACTCGATCGAGTACTTCGCCTTTCCCAACGCCTTCTTCTTCCCCGGTCTGTCGCTGGGCATGGTGTACCGGTTCCGACCCGACCCGACGTCGGTCGACTTCAGCTACTTCGACCTGCTGATGCTGCGGCCCCGTCCCCTCGACGGAGACGCCCCGGCCCCCCCCGAGGTCCAGGAACTCGACGTCGAGGACAGCTACACGCTGGCCCCGGGTCTGGGCGGCCTCGGGCGTGTGTACGACGAGGACACCGCCAACATGGCGGCCCAGACCAAGGGTTTCCGCAGCAGTCTCAAGCGCGGCCAGACCCTGGGGAACTACCAGGAGATCCGTGCCCGCCATCTGCAGCGTCGGGTGCGTGACTACCTGGCGGCCGGCGGTTTCACGCCGCAGGACTGAGCGGGTTCAGTCCCAGATGGGGTCGGGGGTGTCGCCTCGGCCGCTGAACGGGTAGCTGCCGCCCATGGGTTCGCCCATGGGCTGCACCATGGTCCAGTCCTGGCGCAGGGTGCGCTGTGCGATGCGCCACTCGCCGTTGCGCCTTTCCACCCGGTCGATGTAGCGACCCACGAAGGTGTGCAGGTTGCGGCCGGTGTCGGTCTGCTCGATATGGGTGGCGTGCACGTATACCTCGGCCACCAGTACGTCGTCTGACCGTTGCTCGACCGTCACGTTGCTGACCCGGTGCTGGGTGGCGATGAAGCGCTGGCCCAGCGAGTCCACCGCACGGTCCACGAACGCCTCGATGGGTGCAGGTGCGGGGCCGTAGTCGATGAGGAGCGCGCCGGGGTGAAACGCAGCGGCAATGGACGGCTTGTGCAACCGGTCGATTCCCCGGCAGTAGCTGTGGAGCAGTTGTTCGTAGGCGCTGACCAGCGGCAACGGTGTCGGTGTCATGACGGTCACCGTACTGGTCGGCCCCCTGCACAGATTCGCTCGGACCGCGACCCCATCCCTACATTCATCGGTATGGCCGATGTGATCCTGGGCGACTTGAGCGAACTGCGAGACGGACAGTGCCGCGCTTTCGAGCACATCGGCGAGTACGGCGTGGCCGTCTGCCGTGTGGCCGGGAAGTTGTACGCCGTGGTCGACAACTGTTCGCACCGCGATGCCCAATTGAGCGAAGGTCGTCTCAAGGGGGCACTGCTCACCTGCCCACTGCACGGGGCTCAGTTCGACGTGCGTACCGGCCAACATCAGGGGCCACCGGCGCCGTTGCCCATCGCGTGCTACCAGGTGTCCGAAACCGATGGTGTCGCCACTCTTCACCTGGGTGACGGTTGACAGCGGCACAGTAGGGGAATCGCGAGTTATCTTCTCGCGAGTCTGCACGTGGGGGTGGCCGAAGCACTCGACCACCCCCACCGGTAGCACTCTCTCGCGCTGGGTCGATCAGACCAGTTCGAACCGGTCCAGCATCATCACCTTGTCCCAGGCGGCCACGAAGTCGCGCACGAACTTCTCCCCGGCGTCGGCCGAGGCGTACACCTCGGCCAAGGCTCGCAACTGCGAGTTCGACCCGAAGACCAAGTCGGCTCGGGTGCCGGTGAAACGCACCTGGCCCGTGGCCCGGTCACGACCTTCGAAGGTCTGCTGTGCGGGCGTCGCGCCCTTCCACTCGGTAGCCATGTCCAGCAGGTTCACGAAGAAGTCGTTGGTCAACACACCAGGACGCTCGGTGAACACACCATCGGCCGAGCCGGCATGGTTGGCGCCCAACACCCGCAGACCACCCACCAGCACGGTCATCTCGGGCGCCGACAGCGTCAGCAGGGCCGCCCGCTCCACCAGCAGATGCTCGGCCGGGGTGGTCACACCGTCTTGCACGTAGTTGCGGAAGCCGTCGAAGCGAGGCTCCAACACGGCGAACGACGCTGCATCGGTCATCTCGTCGGTGGCGTCGGTGCGACCGGGCGTGAACGGCACCACCACGTCGACGCCCGCGGCCTTGGCTGCCTGCTCCACCGCCGCCGCTCCGGCCAGCACGATGAGGTCGGCCAGTGAGATGCGCTTACCACCTGCGGCCGACGCGTTGAACTGGGCCCGGATGCCCTCGAGGACCGACAGCACCTTGGCCAACTGCGCCGACTGGTTCACCTCCCAGTCCTTCTGCGGTGCCAGGCGCACTCGAGCGCCATTCGCGCCACCGCGCTTGTCGGTGCCGCGGAAGGTGGACGCCGACGCCCACGCCGTCGACACCAGTTCGGCGACGGTCAGGCCCGAGGCCAAGACGGTGGCCTTGAGCGAGGCCACGTCGTCGTCGTTCACGAGCGCATGGTCGACGGCTGGCACGGGGTCCTGCCAGATCTGCGCAGGCGCCACCTCGGGGCCCTTCAGACGACTGACCGGCCCCATGTCGCGGTGGGTGAGCTTGTACCAGGCCTTGGCATAGGCGTCGGCGAACTCGGCCGGGTTCTCGTAGAAGTGCCGCGAGATCTTCTCGTACGCCGGGTCGAAGCGCAGCGCCAGGTCGGCGGTGGTCATCATGGGGGCGTGACGCTTGGTGGGGTCGTGGGCGTCGGGCACCGTGCCCTCGGCGCCCTTGGCAACCCACTGCCAGGCGCCGGCGGGGCTCTTCACCAGTTCCCACTCGTACTCGAACAGGTTCTCGAAGTAGTTGTTGTCCCACTGGACGGGGTTCTTGGTCCAGGCGCCCTCGATACCCGAGGTGACGGTGTCGTAGCCGTTGCCCGAGCCCTGCGGGTTGCGCCAGCCCAGACCCTGCTCTTCCATGGTGGCGCCTTCGGGTTCGGGTCCCACCACGCTGGCGTCACCGTTGCCGTGCGCCTTGCCGAAGGTGTGCCCACCGGCCGTCAGCGCCACGGTTTCGTAGTCGTTCATGGCCATGCGGGCGAACGTCTCACGAATGTCTCGTGCCGACTTCAGCGGATCGGGTTCGCCGTTGGGGCCTTCCGGGTTCACGTAGATGAGGCCCATCTGCACAGCGCCCAACGGGTTCTCCAGGTTGCGGTCGCCGCTGTAGCGCTGGTCGCCCAGCCACTCGGCCTCGGTGCCCCAGTAGGTGTCGTCGGGTTCCCACACATCGGCGCGACCGCCACCAAAGCCGAACATGGGCAGCCCCATGGATTCCATGGCCACGTTGCCGGCGAAGATGAACAGGTCGGCCCACGACAGTTTGCGGCCGTACTTCGCCTTGATGGGCCACAACAGGCGGCGGGCCTTGTCGAGGTTGGCGTTGTCGGGCCAACTGTTCAGTGGCGCGAACCGCTGCATGCCGGTGCCGGCGCCACCGCGTCCGTCGGATGTGCGGTAGGTGCCCGCCGCGTGCCAGGCCATACGGATGAACAGGCCGCCGTAGTGGCCGTAGTCGGCGGGCCACCAGTCCTGCGAATCGGTCATGAGGGCCTTCAGGTCCTCACGCACGGCGTTCAGGTCGATGGACTCGAACTCTTCGGCGTAGTCGAAGTCGTCGTCCATGGGGTCGCCGGCGGGCGGGTTGCCGTGCAGGACCTTCAGGTTCAACTGCTCGGGCCACCAGTCGCGGTTCTGCATGCCGCGGCCGGCTCCGGTCACGGGACATCCGGTGTCGTTGCTCATGTCGGGTCTCCTTTCGGGAGGTGGGTCGGGGGAGATCAGGTGGGGGAGTCGCTGGGTCGAGTGAGGCACTCGGGACAGCGACCCCAATAGAGGACTTCGGCCTCGTCGATGTCGAAGCCGTGATCGTCGGCGGCGGTGAGGCAGGGGCGTTCGCCGACGGCGCAGTCGATGTCGACCACCGTGCCGCACTGGCGGCAGATGAGGTGATGGTGGTTGTCGCCCACGCGGCATTCGAAGCGGGCCGGCGAGCCCATCGGCTGGATGCGGCGCAGGAGGCCCTTGTCGGCGAACACGTTCAACGTGTCGTACACCGCTTGGCGGCTCACGGTGCCGATCTCGGCTCGCACCGCGTCCACCACGGTGTCGGCGGTGCTGTGAGGATGCGCGGTCACGGCCCGCAGCACCGCCAGGCGAGGGGCGGTGACGTGCAGGCCGTGGTCTCGGAGAAGTTGGGTGGGATCGCCGGGCATGGCGACACCCTATCGACGAAATCTGGACTTACTCCAATAATTATCTTTGGTATTTTCTTGATGTGATCAGTTCGTTGTCCGGCGTCGCCGGGTTCCTGTGATCAGCGTGAGGCCGGCGGCGAGCAGGGTGAGGGCCCAGGTGATGGGTGTGGTGTTGCTCGTGCCAGTGGCGGGGAGTGTGGTGGGGCCGGGTGTGGGTAGGGCGTTGTTGTCGACCACGATGATGCCGAGGTTGGCGCTGCGGGGGACGTTGTCGAAGCTGATCCCGTTGGCTTGAAGGGTGTGGCCACCGACTTCGATGTCGTTGAGGGGGAATGAGCCGTCGTAGGTGCCGTCGGGTGCGACGAGGAGTGCGCCGAGGTAGCGGGGTTCGGAGAAGATCCAGACGTGGACGAGGCTTCCGGGGAGGAATCCGAAGCCTGAGACGCGTGCGGTGCCGTTGCGGTCGAGGTGGATGGTTTCGCGGCCGGTGGTGTCTTGGGTGATGGTGCAGCCGGTGGTGCAGTTGCCGCGCAACCTCAGTTCGAAGTCTTGGTTGCGCAGCACGAGGGCTTCGTCGTTTTCGACGACGAGTTCGACGTCGACGGGTTCACCGTTTTCGGTGACGAGGGTCTCGGCGCTGCCCAGTTCGGGGAGGTCGCCGCCAGGGGCGGGAACCGGTGCGGGTGGCGCCGTCGTGGTCGGGGTCGTGGTCGACGGGGTGGTGGGTGGCAGGGTCGTCGACGGGACCGTGGTGGAAGGGGTGGTGGTCACGGGCTGATTGATCAGATTGGTGACTCCGCCAGGTAGCGGCGACGATGCACCGTTTGCGATGTCAAAGGTGGCCGACGTGGTTGCCGTCCGGCCGACCGGGTCGGTGGCAGTGATGATGATGGAACCGGTCGAACCCGCGGTCGGTGTCCCGGTGATGGCTCCTGTGTTGGGGTCAAGCGTCAGGCCGGCGGGCAGGCTGCCCGAGGTGACGGCGTAGGTGACGGCGCATGCGTTGGTGGCCGTCAACGCGCTGGTAGCGGCGATTGCCGTGCCGACCGTGCCGTTCACGGTCTGGTTCCCGGGTGTCAGGCCGATGCTGGGGTTCGTGATGGAGAACGAGATGGTGGTGGCGGCCGACCCCGAGACACTGCCACTGGCGGCGATTGCGACAATTTCCGAGCGCGGGGCCTGTGGTGTTCCAGAGATCTCGCCGGTGTTCGGGTTCAGCGTCAGTCCCGTGGGCAGGGTTCCGATACTCAGGCTGTAGGTCACGGTTCCACCGAAGTTCGACGGTAGAAGGGTGGAGGTCGAGAGGGGACAGCCGGCGATGCCTGTCACGGTCTGCGACGCCGGGCTGAGTGCTGACGGCGTCGATGCGGGCATGACCCGTTCGAGCCCGTTTCCGGTGTTGTCATCCCAGTTCCACCCGGTGGAGAAGTCGACCTCGAAGAAGTGCTGCTCGTTCCTTGGGCCGAGGATTCGGTAGGTGACCGACGATGTCGGGGCAAAGGCCACTTTGGCTCGACCGACCGTGTACGCCGACAGTGTGGGGGAGGTCGTGGTTGTACCGCGTTCTGTCGAGGTGAAGAGCAGTGTTCCGGCCGACACGGTCGTGGCGGCGACGTGGGTGTTCGACGACAACGAGTAGGTCGTTGCGCCCTCGACCTCCACCGACTGCTCGTTGTCGATGTCATAGAAGTTGGCGACGAGGCCTGAGAGTGTGACCGGGTTCGAGGTGCCGGTGGCGAAGAAATCCACCTTGATGCGAGCCCAACCGGCAACGATCTGGGGTCGGATGTAATGCACGAGGTACGGCGAAGACATTTCCGAGCCCCGGCCGTTATCGATGTACCCGATGTAGCCATCGGTGATTAACCTGTTGGGGTCGGAAGACGGCCACCCCAGATTCGCGCCATCGACGAAGGTGACGGCGGCGTCGATCACGGTGGCACTGATGGTTGCCACCTCCCGATACGTGATCGTGGTGCCGGGCGGGCGAGTTCTGTTCAGATCCGCCGTGTTGATCACGGTCTGACCCGTGACGCCGAACTGGAACGTGGCGCCGGTGGCGTCGAGGGTGGTGGCCGCCACGGGCGAGGCGGACCCCAACACGACAGCGAGTCCGGTGGCGAACAACGCCAACGAGGTCAGCACACGGACGTAAGCACGAACGAGCATGCGAACACGCTACTAAAAGCGATGTATAGAAGTTAACTCTCACCTGTCGTTCGTAGGGAGAGCGTCCGACTGAGTCCCTAGCGAGGTTGATAGCCACCCATCTCGGTGCCTACCGACGGCGGCTCGTACAGATAGGGGGCGGGCATCTCGTACTGGGTGTCGGCGAGGCGCCAGCCCCACTGGCTCGACACCAACCACCGCTTGGCCTTCCACGTGCCGTCGCCAGCGGGCACGAAGGTGCCCTCGTACATGCCGCCCTGGTTACCCCATGCCATGGTGGTCACGAAGTAACTCGTCAACTTGGCTTCTGTGCAGTCGTCGTTCACCCACACCGAGGTGCTGGACGGGTTGTGACGATGCCCGTCGGCCTTCACCGGCTCGTACACCGCACGGATCTTCGCCTCGGTGTCGAGCACCAGGTTGTTGCCACTACCGGGCGGATAGTTCGAGACGATCAGCACGGCATCGGGCGTCAACACCTCACGGATCAACAGGTCGATGTCGTTGTTGTCGATGGCGTGGATGTAGCGGTGAAAGGCGTAACGCACGGCCTCGATGGCTTCGAGGCGGGCGACGCGACGTTCCAGATCTGCCGACATGGCGAGTTCCCCCTTGCTCGTGGCGACCGCTGCGGCCGCACACCGGGGAGGCTAGGGCAGGGGGCCACCCACCAATGTGAGCAGAGTGTGCATGGCCTGTTCGCGCCGGCGCAGCATGGCCTTGAATTCGCTGTTGTTCGTGTTGGCGATCTCGTAGCGCAGGTCGCGATACGTGCTGTTCAACACCTCACGCAGTAGGTCGACTTGTGCGCTGTCCAGGTCCAGGTGCATGGGAGTCTCCTTGTCGGGGGTGCAGCGGCAGGCGGCCACCGCGGCGCGGGCGGCTGCGGCGTCACGCCAACCTGCGGTCTCCACGTGAGCGCGGGGTTCCAGTTGTTTGTAGACGGTGAAGAAGTGCGCGATCTCGTCGAGGAGGTGCTGAGGTACCTGATGCAGTTCGGTCAGTGTCCCCATGGTCGGGTCACTCACAGCCACGCACAGCAGTTTCGGGTCGGGGCCGTGTTCGTCGGTCATCTCCAGCACCCCGATGGGGCGCGCCCTGATGTGGCAGCCCGGCACGGTCGCTTCCTCCAGCAGCACCACGGCGTCCAGTGGATCGTCGTCGCCTGATGCGCTGTTCAGCACGTAGCCGTATTCGGCCGGGTAGTGGGTGGCGGTCGACAGCACCCGGTCCAACCAGATGGTGCCCGTCTCGGGGTCCAGTTCGAATTTGGCGCGACCTCCGCGGGGGATCTCGACAACCACGACCACGGTCGGGTCGATATCGCTGGGGGAGGGATCACGGGTCATAGCGGGTGACGGCTGATGCCGGCATCACCCTTGCGTCGTGGATGTGAGGCCGACAGGGGCCATGGGCCGCATGGGTGACGGCCCAAGGTCGGCTCAGTCGCGCTCGGGGAACCTCACGTTGCTCAGGTTCCAGTCGGGTCCCGTCAACCAGGTCCGCACCGTGGCGGCCAGTTCGCCGTCCAAGTGCGCCCGGTCGGCTCGTACCCACAGCCGGCAGCGGGCCTCCGCCACCTCGTCGGGGTCCACGTACACGCAGCCGATCACGTCACCGTTCCGTGGGTCCAGCACGGTGTAGGCGAAGGCCTCGCCCCGGGCGAACTCGTCGGCGTGCTGCTGCAGGTCGGCGAGGTTGTCTGCGAGGCTCATGGGGTACGGCCAGGCGTCGCCACCCCACTGGTCGGCGGTGAAGCCGGGTGTGGCGCGGATGTGGTCGATACTCGACATCCATGCCGCATGGTCGGCGTCGTTGTGTTGCGGCCCCAATGGTTCCAGCAGGAAGTGCTCGGTACGCAGTCCCTCAGGTGCTCGGCGCCACATGCTTGCGACGCTACGTGACCGGCTCCTCAGCCACGACGGTCTCCCGGTATGCGCCCGACGCCACCAAGTCGCGCAGGCGCTCGAAACCGTCCCACACCTCACGGAAACTGGTCGCCATCGGTGACATGGCCAGTCGGATGCTCGACGGTTCCCGATAGTCGGGGATCACGTTGCCCACCGTCCGCAGCGCCGCAGCGATCTGCTTCGCCTCGGGGTGGTGCAGCGTGATGTGGCCCCCACGCCGACTCGGATCGCGCGGTGTCAGCAGGGTGAAACCCAGTGGCGCCAGCCAGGCATCGTGCAGTCGCACCATGAGGTCGGTGCCCACCGCCGCCTTGTCGCCGATGGCGGTGATGCCGGCTTCGCCGATCATCGTGAAACCGGCCTCCACGCAACGCAATCCGATTATCGACGGCGAGGCGATCTGAAAGCCGCGTATGCCGTCGGCACGTTCGAAGTTGGGCCCCATGGCGAACTGGTCGCGCTGCGCGAACCAACCCTGGATCGGCACCCGCAGCGACTGCTGCAGCCCCTCGGCCACGTACAACCATGCCGGTGCACCCGGACCGGAGTTGCCGTACTTGTAGGTGCAACCGACCGCCAGGTCCACACCGTCGTCATCGAAGTGCAGGTCGACCACACCGACGGCATGGCTGGCGTCCCAGACCGTCAGCGCGCCAGCCCAGTGCGCCAACTCGGTCAACCTGGCCACATCGTGCAGGGCCCCGGACCGGTACTGCACCACCGACAGCGTCACCAACGCTGTGTGGCGGTCGAGGTGGTCGGCCAGCATCGAATTGGTGACGTAGCCCTCGCCAGCCTCGTCGTCGATCAGCACCAGGCGCTTCCGATGTCGCGAGCACAGTTCCTCGATGATGTAGCGGTCGGTGGGGAAGTTCGCCGTATCGCTGACCACGGTGGTGCGATCAGGTCGGGCGCTCAGGGCGGCATCACACAGCCGGTAGAAGTTCACACTGGTCGTGTCGAGCGCCAGGGTCTGGCCGGGGTCGGCCCCCAGGGCGGTCGCAGCGATCACGTCGCCCACTCGCTGGGCTTCGTCGAGCCAGTGGTTCCACCCGGTCACCAGTTCGGCCCCCCACTCGTCGAGCAGGAAGCGCTGCACGGCATCCACGGTCCGCCGGGGCAGGCGACCCAGTGAGTTGCCGTCCAAGTAGCAGACCTCGGGGTCGGTGATGACGAACTGGTCGCGCCATGCCCGCAGCGGATCGTTGGCGTCCAGGTCATCGGGATCGGGCAGCGTCACGGCTGGAACGTAGCAGCGCGTCCTGTGCCTACCGGGTGCGTGGAACCGCTCACGTAATGTCGCCGATGAGGGGGTCGTCATGCGCTACGCCAGTCTGTTCCAGCCCATCACCATCGGTGGGGTCGAGTTGAAGAACCGCATCGTGCGCTCAGCGCATGGCACCCTGCTCAAGGGTGAAGGCCTCATCGCCTATCACGAGGCCCGTGCCCGGGGCGGGGTGGCGATGAGCACCCTCGAGGCCACCAGTGTTCACGACAGCGCTCCGTCGTTACTGCCGCTCTACAACGACTCGATCATCCCCATGTACCGCGAGATCGCCGATCGCATGGCGCCGTACGACATGAAGATGTTCGCGCAGCTGTATCACCCCGGTGCGGCGACCAAGCCTCGCAAGTCGCCGTACCCCTACTCGGCCAGCGCGGTGCCCAGCCCCAACGTGGGCACCATTCCCATGCCCATGAGCGCCGACATGATCGGCGAGGTGGTGCACGCCTTCGGTCAGGCGGCGCGACGGGTACGGGAGGGTGGCCTCGACGGCATCGATCTCCACGCCTCCAGTGGGTACCTGCTGCAGCAGTTCATGTCGCCTGCGACCAACCATCGCGACGACCACTACGGCGGCTCGTTCGAGAA
>CAYMUC010000057.1:0-19135 GCA_964393535.1 uncultured Ilumatobacteraceae bacterium
CCGTCGACGGTGCCCCACCCGGTGAGCACTCCGTCGGTGTAGGGGCGATCCTCGAGGCCGGCTGCGTGGGCACGGTGGCGAGCCAGGAGGTCGAGTTCGTGGAACGAGCCCGGGTCCAACAGGTACTCGATCCGTTCGCGGGCCAGCATCTTGCCCTTGGCGTGCTGGCGCTCTACAGAGCGTGGTGAACCGGCGTTGAAGGCCTGCTCTTTCCGCTGGCGCAGGTCTTCGAGTTTCTGCTGCATCGGGTCGGTGGTCACGGTGCGCCACGCTACTGGCTGGGTGTAGCGCGGTTCCTAGCCCGCCTCGCTATCGGGACGCTGCAGGATCAGCGACGACCACCGAGGTGGACAGCGCCGGAAGCAGGCCGAGGGGGCCGCGGGCCACGATGTCCACGCTCCACACGCCAGGGATGTCGAGGCGCCAACCCTGGCCCAGTCGCAACACGGCGGCTCCATCGGTGCGCAGGGGCACGTCGATCTCCCAGCCCGGTGAGGTGGGCACCTCGGTGGGCTGCAGGGTGATGCGAAGCGATTCGATCTCGGTGGGTTCCAGCACCTCGACCCGGAGGGCCTGGGGTCCGGCCACCAGGGGCGTCATGGACAGACGCACCTCGATGCCCTCGCCGGTGAGGGTGGTGTCGAAGGCGTACTGGCTGGCGGGCGACGGTGATTGCACCGCTGCGGGTCGACTGGCGGCCATGGTGGCGGTGACGCCGAGAATGAGGACACCGACCATCAACTCGGCCGACAGTGCCCGCCGCATGGGTCGCGCCATGCGGCGCTCCAACACCTGGGCCTGGGCCAGGCGGCGCCGCCAACGCCGACGGGCCGCCACCCCCAGATAGGCCATGACCGCCACCAGCAGGGTCTTCAGCACGATCCATCGACCATGGCGGGTGGACCACAACTCGCCGTCGACCAGGCGTTGTGACAACACGAGCCCCGACACGATGGCCAGGAGCATCGACGGCGTGGCCAGTTTGGCGTAGCCGCGAAGCGCGTACACCAGGTCGTCGTCGCCGGGCTTGGCCAAGACCACTCGGGCCACGATGGCCAGACCGCCCAGCCACACTCCCATGGAGAGGGCGTGCACGATGGCAGCGGGGTACACGACAGCGGCACCATCGATGCCCGTGCGGGAGAAGCCGTAGGTTGCCACGGCCAGCGCGGGAAGGCCGATGGAGGCCAACTGCGTCGCCGGTTCCACAGCCCGGACGGGTCGCACGATGACCCACGCCAGCACGCCCACCAGCACGAGACGGGCGAACACCGGGCGACCGGCGGGTTCGTCCAAGAGTTCGGCCCAACTCAGGGGATTCAGGGCACTGGTCGATGATCGTCCGGTGAGCTCGGCCGTGGTCTGCCAGGCCGTCACGAGGGCACCCAGCAGTGCAAGGAAGTACGCATTGCGCACGAATTTCACGACGTCGGGGTAATCGATGCCCTCGGGCCACGCCAGGCTGATCAGCACGATGGAACCCAGTACCGCCACCAGGCCCAGGGCACCGAACCACTTGGCCAGACCCAGCAGCAGTCCACCCGGCACCACGACGTCGTCGCTCACGTCGGCGGGATCGATCACGATGTCGTCGGCGCCGGCCCCCGGTGTGGTCGCAGGTGGTGCAGTAGTGCCGCCGGGTGTGGTGTCGCCGGGTGTGGTGGTGTTGGCGAAACTGCCACGCACGGTGAACTCGAAGGTGCCCACGACGCCGCTGGGGAGTCGCCAGGACACGGCGCACGGGCCACCGGGCGCGATCTGGGTGATGGGTGCCAGCACCGTTCGGCCGTCGGGTCCCAGAGCTCGGGGCCCTAGGCCCAGCGGCGTCCCCTCGCACGAGATCGCCATACCGACCTGCTCGGCGGTGACGTCAGCGCCGAATGGTTCGGTGAAGGTGAGCTGCAACTGTGTGGGAGGGGCGTCGAGGATCGCGTTCACCGCAGGGGTGGAACTCTCGAGCGGACTCACCTGAGCCTCGGTCCCGGCACTGGTGGTCGTGTCGGTCTGGGCCTGCGCCAGTCCTGCACCGAGGGCCAGCACACTGCCCATCACGGTCAACAGAAGGAGCAGACCGTGGATCAGCCGACGAGTGGCCAGGGTTGGTGACGGGCCGTACATGGTTGAGCGGTCACGCTACCCGACCGTGTCACACCCCCTGGGTAGGCTCGCTCGGCGTGGCCACTCCTTCGTTGTACCGCCGTTATCGGCCCCGACGCTTCTCGGAGTTGAAGGGCCAGGATCACGTGGTGCGCGCGCTGCGAAATGCAGTGGCGAATCAGCGCGAGGGGCACGCCTATCTGTTCTCGGGTCCACGCGGCACCGGCAAGACGTCGTCGGCCCGCATTCTCGCCAAGGTGCTGAACTGCGAGGCCCCAGTCGACGGCGAGCCCTGTTGTGAATGTTCCTCGTGCAAGGCGGTCGAGGCCGGCACGTCCTATGACGTGTTCGAACTCGATGCCGCCTCCAACCGCGGCATCGACGACATTCGCACGCTCATCGAACGGGCGTCACTCGGTACGCCGGGGCGCCACAAGGTGTACATCCTCGACGAGGTCCACATGCTCACCAAGGAGGCCAACGCCGCCTTGCTGAAGACCCTCGAGGAACCGCCCGATCACGTGGTGTTCGTACTGGCCACCACCGATCCGCAGAAGGTCCCCGAGACCATTCGCAGTCGAACGCAGCACTTGCAGTTCCATCTGCTGGGCGCTGACACCCTGCAGGATCATCTGCGTTGGGTGGCCAGCGATGCCGGTATCGACCTCGACGACTCGGCCTTGGCCACCGTGGTGGCTCGCGGCGGGGGGTCGGCCCGTGATGCGTTGTCGGCACTGGAGGTGGTGGCGGCGGCCGGTGGGGTGGTCGAACACGACCCTCATCTGGAGGATCTGCTGGACGCGTTGGCCGACCAGGACACCGGTTTGGCGTTGGCCACCGTCGCCCATGCCGTGCAGCAGGGCCGTGATCCCCGCACGGTCACCGAGGACGTGGTGCGTACCTTGCGTGAGGCGTTCCTCACGCTCATGGCGCCCGAGTTGGTGCAGGTGCCCGGGGATCGGTTGGAGGCACTCACCGAGCAGGCCCGACGAGTGGGCGCGGCCGGGTTGGTGCGAGCCATGGAGGTGTTGGGCCAGGCCCTGCTGGAAATGCGCCACGCCCCCGACCCTCGCCTGCTGGTGGAGGTGGCGTTGGTGAAACTCACCCACGCCGAGGTCGATCCCGGCATCTCGTCGTTGTTGGCCCGGGTGAAGCACCTCGAGGACCAACTGGCCCATGGCATCACGCTGGCGGCGGCTCCCGAACCCAAGCCACCGGTGGACCCGGCCACGGGGCGGGCCAAGTTGGGTTCACGGGCCGGCGACACCACCGGTGCGGTGGCCAGGCCAGTGCCGCCCGAACGTACCGAGGCTGCTGTGCCCCCAGCTCCGCCCAGTGGTCCGGCCCCGGCGGCACCCAGGCCTGCTCCCGCTCCCGCCGCTGCTGCTGGGGGCGCGTCGCCGGCGGGGGGTTCGGTCGATGTCGAGCGCCTCGGTCGGGCATGGTCCGCCGATGTGCTGACGCAACTGAAGCCGCTGGTGCGGGCGCTCTACGCCGCGGGCACCGTGGTGGGTGAACGCGATGGGGCTCTGGTCATCTCCTTGCCAAACGAACCCCACCGCGACCGTGCCGAACAGCATCGAGGCGATGTCGAGGCGGCAGTGGCCAAGGTGGCGGGTCGCCCCATCCGCCTCAGCCTGGTGGTCGATGCGGGTGCTCGCTCGGTTCGCGATACCTCGGGTGCCCACAGCCGGCCCGATCCCGGAGGGCCGGGGCCGTCGGCTGCGTCGCCCCCTGAACCCGATCCGGTGGACGAGGTCGCCGAGCATCTCGGCGACGTGGCCGACGTCCGGTCGCTTCCCGACGTGCCTCGCGGCGCCGTCGATACTCCCATCGACCGTCTCACCCAGGCTTTTCCGGGTGCCGAACTCATCGACGACGACTGAGGCCCAGCCATGGCGTTCACCTATACAGCGCCCGTGCAGGCGCTCATCGACGAGTTGGGTCGACTGCCCGGTATCGGCCCCAAGAGCGCTCAGCGACTGGCGTTCCATCTGCTGAAGACCTCCACCGATGAGGCGCACCGCTTGGCCGACGCCATCGTGGAGGCCAAGGCCAAGGTGCGGTTCTGCGCCCGGTGCTTCAACGTTGCCGACGCCGAACTGTGCCCCATCTGCTCGGACGAACGGCGTGAACGGGGTGTCGTGTGCGTGGTGGAGGAGTCGCGTGACATCGTGGCCATCGAGCGCACCGGCGAGTACCGGGGTCGCTACCACGTGCTGCTGGGGGCCATCAATCCGTTGGAGGGAGTGGGGCCCGAGCAGTTGAAGATTCGCGAACTGCTGGTGCGTCTCGAGCCCGAGGAGATCACCGAGGTGATCGTGTGTACCAACCCCAACACCGAGGGTGAAGTCACCGCCATGTACCTGGCCCGCCTGTTGAAGCCCCTGGGCGTACGCATCACCCGTATCGCAAGTGGTCTGCCGGTGGGCGGCGACCTGGAGTACGCCGACGAACTCACCCTGGGTCGGGCGTTGGAGGGTCGGCGCGAACTCGAGGCCTGAGAGGCTGCATGCTCTGTGCATGTAGCGTGCATGCATGTCGAACATTCAGGTGCGCAATGTCGACGAGCAAGAGCACGAGGCACTTCGTCGCCGGGCCGAGTCGGCGGGGCTGAGCATCAGCCAGTACGTCTTGGAATTGATTCGGCGGGATCTTCGACGTCCTGCCCGTGCTGAATGGCTGGCCATGGTTCGTGGCCTGCCTGAGACAGGGCTCTCTCATGAGTCGCTCCTCGAGATCTTGCACGAGGGACGCGACGAGCGATGAGGCACTGCCATGAAGGTCATTGATGCGTCTGCCGTCATCGACGTCTTGCTGAGGGGGCCGGGGGCCACTCGCCTCGAGCACTGGCTCGACGACGATGTCGTAGCGCCCGAGTTGCTGGTGCCGGAGGTCTATCGCACGCTGCATCGTGCAGTGGCCCGACGACTGCTCAGCGACGAAGACGCTGGGCGTGCGCTCAGCGTGTTCAATGCTTTGGACGTCGGCTATGTGGCGACATGGCCCTACGCAGACATGCTGTGGTCGCTTCGGCATCGCCTGTCGTTGTACGACGCCTGTTACGTGGTGGTGGCCATGGAACTCGGAGCACCACTTGTCACCACCGACCAAAGGCTGATGGCAGGCGCAACGGGACTGGTGGCATTACTGACGCCGTGACCGGCACCCGTCCTGCGGTGTGGCTCAGACGGTCCGCAGCACGATGGCGTCGCCCTGGCCGCCACCGCCGCACAGGCCGGCTGCGCCCACGCCACCGCCGCGGCGGCGCAGTTCCAGCAGGAGGCTGAGCGCAATGCGGTTGCCGCTCATGCCGATGGGGTGGCCCAGGGCGATGGCGCCGCCGTTCACGTTCACGATGTCGGCGCTGATGCCGAGATCTGCCATGGAGGCGAGCCCGACCGTGGCGAACGCTTCGTTGATCTCGAACAGGTCCACGTCACCTACGCCCATCCCTGCCCGGCCCAGGGCCTTCAGGATGGCGCGGCTGGGCTGCTGCAGCAGCGAGATGTCGTCGGGTCCGGCCACCATGCCGTACGACACCACCTGACCCAACGGGGTGGCGCCGGTGGCCTCGAGCGCCCGGGCCGACATCACGACCACGGCCGATCCGCCGTCGCTGATCTGCGAGGCGTTGCCCGCCGTGATGCTGCCCTGGGGATCGAAGGCGGGCTTCAGGCCGCCCAGGCTTTGGGCGGTGGTGCCAGGCCGCACGCCTTCGTCAGTGTCGACGAGTACGGGGTCGCCCTTGCGCTGAGGGATGGAGATGGGGACGATCTCGTCGGCAAGGCGGCCGTCCTTGGTGGCGTTGGCAGCCCGTTCGTGCGAGGTGGCGGCGAACTCGTCCTGCGCCTCGCGGCTGAAGGCACCCTTGGCGTAGCGCTCGGTGGCCAGGCCCATCGCACACTGATCGAAGGCACACAGCAGGCCGTCGGCCAAGATCACGTCTTCCAGTTCGGTGTTGCCGTAGCGGAAACCACCGCGGGCGCCACGCACCAGGTAAGGGGCGTTGGTCATGGACTCCATGCCGCCGGCGATCACGATGTCGGCGTCGCCAGCGGCGATCATCTGGTCGGCCGGATAGATGGTGTTCAGGCCCGACAGGCACACCTTGTTCACGTTCACCGCCGGCGTGGACAGTGGAATGCCGGCTGCCACGGCGGCCTGGCGAGCGGGAACCTGGCCCTGGCCTGCCATGAGGACCTGGCCCATGATGACGTGGTCCACCTGCTGGGGCGTGATGCCCGCACGGCGCAACGCCTCGGTGATGGCCACGCCTCCCAGCTGGGCAGCGGTGAAGCCGGCCAGCGCGCCGCTCATCTTGCCGATGGGTGTGCGGGCTCCGGCGACGATGTACGAACCAGCCATGACGAGATCCTCCCTGGTGGGGTCGAGCCTTGTGGGTCGAGCGTCGAAATCCTAGGCGAGGGGTGACTCATGGACCCTTGCGGCCACCTTGCTACCCACGGGTAACATCGGCCGATGGAGCCCATACGTGATGCCATCCTCTCGGGTGCCAGCGGCGATGACCTGGCAGCCATGCCGTTGCCCGAGGCTCACCGAGCCGCCTTCGTGCTGAAGTCCGAGCAGGACATGTTCGCCGGAGTGCCCTCGGACGAGAAGGACCCTCGCCGAAGCCTTCACCTGGGGGAGGTGCCGGTACCCGAGTTGGCACCCGACGAAGTGGTCGTCGCTGTCATGGCGTCCAGCATGAACTTCAACACCGTGTGGTCCTCGATCTTCGAGCCCGTCAGCACCTTCGGTCACCTGACCCGATTGGCGCGTGAGAGCCACTGGGCCAAGCGCCACGATCTCGACCATCAGGTCGTCGGCAGCGACGCCTCGGGTGTGGTGCTCCGGGTGGGATCGGCGGTGCGCCTGTGGAAACCGGGCGATCACGTGACGGTGCACTGCAACCACGTCGACGATCAGGACCACACGGCCCATGATGACTCCATGCTGGCGGCGAACCAGCGCATCTGGGGGTACGAGACCAACTTCGGTGGTCTGGCGGATCTGTCTGTGGTGAAGGCGAACCAACTCATGCCCAAACCGGCTCACCTCACCTGGGAGGAAGCAGCCGTGAATGCGCTGTGCAACTCGACGTCGTACCGCATGCTGGTGTCGGCCAACGGCGCCAACATGAAGCAGGGTGATGTGGTCCTGATCTGGGGTGCCACCGGTGGTATCGGCGGCTACGCCGTGCAGTACGTCCTCAATGGTGGTGGCATTCCGGTGGGTGTGGTGTCGTCGCCTGAACGGGCGGCGATCCTGCACGAGATGGGCTGCGAGGCGGTGATCGACCGTCGGGCGCAGGGCTACAGGTTCTTCGACGACGACGGCAATCACGACGAACGGGAATGGAGGCGCCTCGGGTCCGACATCCGCGACCTCGTGGGTGAGGACCCCGACATCGTGTTCGAGCACCCCGGACGCAGCACGTTCGCAGCGTCCATGTACGTGGCCAAGCGAGGCGGCACCGTGGTCACCTGTGCGGCGACCAGTGGCTACATGATGGAGTTCGACAACCGTCACTTCTGGATGAGATTGAAGCGATTGGTGGGGAGCCACTTCGCCAACTACCAGGAGGCCTGGCAGGCCAACCGCCTCATCGCCAAGGGCATGATCCACCCGGTCATCTCGAAGTCGTATGCGCTGGACGATGTGGGTGAGGCGGCCCTCCAGGTGCATCACAACCTCAGCGAAGGCAAGTTGGGGGTGCTGTGCCTGGCCCCGCACGAGGGTCTGGGTATCACCGATCCAGAGCTGCGCGCCAAGGTCGGCGAGGACGCGCTGACGGTGTTCCGTCGGGCCGTGGTGTGACACGGGCCGCAGTCGACCCGCATCACACCTCGATCTCGCCCCGTCAGATGTTGGCGGTGGTACAGCCTTGCGCCGTGCCAGCAGCGTTCAGTTGCACGCTGCCGTCGGCGACCACCTCGTTGCTCATGCCATCACGGCGCAGTTCGTACCACTCGGGTGCCGTGCGCAGATAGCCCTGAGCCACCAACGCCGCCTCGGTGGACGGGTAGTTGCCGACCTCGCTGCGGTAGGCCTCGATGGCGGTCTCGAAGGTGCGCTGCTCGGTGGTGCAGGCGTTGGCCTGCGCCGTGTCGGTGATGCCACCCACGGCGAAGGTGGTCACTCCGGCCAGGATGCCCAGTGTGGCCACGACCACCAGCAACTCCACCAGGGTGAAGCCCCGGTCACGGCGTCGGGTCGTTCCGGTCTGAGTCTCCGGCTGCTCGGTGCTGTCCACGTCGAGGTTCCTCCCATGTTCCACGTCGACGACCCCGATGGTCGACGACATGGGAATGAGGGACCCGAGTGGCGCGAGAGCGGCAGGTCGTTGTCTCGGATGAGCCGAACGGCTCAGTGCGGCAGCGTCAGTGCGGCATGTCGGGGCGGTCGTCTTCTTCCACCAACTCGATGAGCGTGCCGAAGCTGCCCTTGGGGTGGATGAACGCCACCGTGGTGCCGCGGCTGCCGGGCCGGGGGGCCTTGTCGATGGGCGTGGCCCCCGCTGCGATCATGGCGCTCAACGCCTCGCCGCAGTCGGCGACGCGGTAGCCGATGTGGTGTAGGCCCTCGCCGCGCTTTTCGATGGCCTTGGCAACGGGCGAGTCGTCACGGGTGGGGGTGAGCAACTGGATGTAGCTCTCGGCCACCTTCAGCAAAGCTTCCTCCACGCCGTCGCTCTCCACCACTTCACGGTGATCGACGGTGGCACCGAAGGCCCGCTGGTAGTAGTCGATGGCGGCCTCGAGGTCTCGCACAGCGATGGCGACGTGGTCGATTTCGGTGAGCAGCATGGCCTCAGTCAATCATCCGAACGACCCATGGTCCCCAACCGGGAAGGTCCCTACCCTCGCTCGCCATGAGATCGGACGGCATGTGGTGGGGATGGGCGGCACCCGGACTGGTGGTGCTGATCGTGGCGTTGGCGGTGTTGTCGGTGATCGATGTGCGCACGCATCGACTACCCCGCCGCATCATCTACACGGCAGCGGCGGTGGGCGTTCCGTGGCTGGTGGTGCACGCATGGCGGGCCGACGAGCCGGAGCGACTGGTGTCCATGGTCGCAGGCGCAGTCGGAGCGCTGGCGGCGTTCTGGCTCATCTACGTGGCCGCACGCGGTGGTTTCGGCGACGGCGACGTGCGCTTGGCGTCACTGTTGGGGGCGTATCTGGGGTTCGTGGACCTGGGCCATGTGGTCGTCGGCCTGTTCCTCGGCTTCGCCCTCGCAGCCGTCACCGGACTGGTCCTCATGGCGGCCGGTCGGGCGGGACGCCGCACGCCTCTGCCGTTCGGTCCGTTCATGGCCGTGGGGGCGTTGCTCACCCTGGCGGTGGGTCAGGTGTTCATCTGACCGGTGAGGCCGTACATGGTGGTCACCAGCGACACCGCCACTGCGGCCACCACCAGTCCCACCCCCACGATCATCGCCGGCTCGACCAGGGCGGTGAGTCGCTGCAGTCGGCGGTCCAGTTCACCTGCCACCAGGTCGGCGGCCACGGCGAGTTGACGGTCGAGCGTGCCGGTTCGTTCACCGACGTTCAACACCTGGCGGGCGGCACTGGTGAGCATGCCGGTGCTGTCGAGGGCGGTCATGACGGGCTCGCCGCGCATGATGGCGTCCCGCGCCGTGGCCAGACGGGTGCGAACGATGTCGTGATGGCTCACCTCAACCGCCACGTCCAGTGCGGCGGGCAGGCTGACTCCCGACGCAGTCATGAGGGCCAACACCCTGCATGTGCGCTCGAGCATCGACCACTGCACCAGGCGGCCGATGATCGGGAGTCGCCACAAGAGTTGCTGACGTCGTCGCCGGGTACGCAATGACGTGATCCACCAGGCTGCGCCCGCCATGCTCGCTGCGCCGCCCGCGACGATCAGTGGCCATGAGGCGGCGAACACTTCGCTGACTCGCTGGGTGACCCGTGCCACCAGTGGGGGTCGCACACCTAGTTCGGCGAAGAGGGCCGAGAAGCGGGGCAGGGCGAAGCCCGCCAGAATCGCCATGGTCAGCACCGACAGGCTGGCCACCACCGCCGGATAGGCAAGGGCTGCCATGAGTCGACGCCTGCTGGCGGCCTGGCGCTCGAGGTGCTGATGGAGGCCGACGAGGGCACTGGTGAGGTCACCGGTGGCTTCGGCCGAGCGCAGCACCCCCCGCACGTGGGTGGGCAGGACACGGTCGTGGGCGTCCACGGCGTCTCCCAGGGTCTGCCCTGCCGTCAAGCGGTCGGCGAGATCGGTGGCGGTATGGCGAAGGAGGCGGCCATCGGTCTCCTCGGCGATGACCCCCAAGGCCGTCGTGAGCGGTACGCCCGCCGAAGCGAACACCGCCAACTGGGCCACGAAGCCCTCGAGTTCACTTCTACTCAGCCGCTCGGGTGTCACTTCCGTCTGCAACAGACCGGGTGTTTCGTCGAGACTGGTGAGGCTGAGTCGGTGCACACTGAGTCGCTGACGGGCCTCGGCGCGGCTCGCCGCCTTGATGGTGCCGCTCACCAGGTTGCCGTCGTCGCCCACGGCGTCGTAGCGGAACCGGGTGCGTCTGGGGGTCAGGGTGGTCATGTCAGGTGGCTCCGGTCGTCGGTGTCGTGGTCGGTGTCGTGGTCGGTGTCGTGGTCGGTGTCGTGTTCTGTGTGCAGAGTGCGCAGCACCTCGGCGGATGTCGTGACGCCAGTGAGGACCAGGTCATCGGCGGCCTGGCGCAATGGTCGGAGGCCGTCTCGTTGGGCCTGGGCGCGCAGGTCGTCCTCGTGGGCACGTTCCACCAGCAGTCGGCGCAAGGTGGGGGAGGTGGTCAACAGTTCGAACACCCCGACGCGACCCTCGTAACGCTTCGGGGAGCGGGGGTGCACCTTGCGGAGTAGGCGTTGTGCCACGACACCGGTCACGGCCGAGGCCACGAGGTACCGATCGACGCCGAGGTCCACCAGTCGAACCAGGGCGGCCACTGCATCGCCGGCGTGCAGGGTGGACAGCACGAGGTGCCCCGACAGCGCAGCCTGGACCGCCACCTGGGCGGTCTCCCGGTCGCGGATCTCGCCGAGAAGGACTACGTCGGGGTCGTGGCGCAGCAGTGCCCTCAGGCCGGCGGAGAAGGTCAGTCCCGACGCCTCGTGCACCTGGATCTGAGTGACGCCGTCGAGGACGTGTTCGACGGGATCCTCGATGGTGGCCAGATGCCGGGTGCCGTCGTGAAGGTGTTCGAGCGCGGCGTACAGGGTGGTGGTCTTGCCTGCGCCGGTGGGTCCGGCGCACAACACCATGCCCGACGGTGCTCGCAGGGCACGGGTGAGCCCCCGATGAACGTCGCACGGGAGCCCGAGAGTGGCGAGATCCAACCGTTGGTGGCGCACCTCGGCCAGGCGCAACGCCGCCCGTTCCCCGGTGACGGTGGCCATGGTCGCCACCCGGACGTCTACCTCGCCGTCGTCGAGGACCAGGCGGAACTGCCCGTCCTGGGGACGCCGGCGCTCGACCAGGTTCACGTCGGCCAGGACCTTGAGTCGGGCCATGAGCGAGGCATGGAGTTCGGGCCGCAGGCGCGGGCCCTCGACGAGGACTCCGTCCACCCGCCAACGGATCTGCACATGGGTGCGGCGCGGTTCGATGTGGAGGTCGGACGCCCGGTGCTTTCTGGCGGCGGCGATGAGTTCGGTGAGCAGCCGCACGGCGGACTCGTCCATCACCCCGGAGTGAGGGGTGCCGGCTGCGTCGTTCCGGCAGTGCGGGGGCTCAGTGGTGTGGCGATGTGGCCGTTCGGCGGATCACCCCCGCGGTCCCCGGTAGGGGCGGATGCCGTCGGCAGGCACCCGGCCCAGGCGTCCGGCCTGGAAGTCGTCGAACGCCTGCTGCAGTTCTGCCCGGGTGTTCATGACGAAGGGTCCGTAGGCCGCCACGGGCTCACGCAGCGGTTGACCGCCCAGCAGGAGTACGTCGAGAGACGAGGTGTCGCTGGCCTGGAGGACGATGCTGTCGCCCTCGGCGAACAGCGCCAACTGGCCCACCCCGAACGACGCCCGCTCGTTGCCGACACTGCCGTTGCCAGCGAGCGCGTAGGCGAGGGCGTTGAACGACGGGTTCCACGGCAGAACGGCCCGGGCACCTGGCTCGAGCGTGGCGTGGGCGACCACGATGGGGGTGTGGGTGGAGCCGGGGCCCCGGTGATCGCCGATGTCGCCGGCGATGAGGCGAACGAGCGTGCCGGCATCGGGGGTGGTGAGCAGGGTCACCAGGTCGCCCTCGAGGTTCTGATAGGCGGGGGCGAGCATCTTGGAGTGGCTGGGCAGGTTCACCCACAGTTGGATGCCATGGAACAGCCCACCGCGGATGACGAGATCGTCGGGTGGTGTCTCGATGTGCAGAATGCCGCTGCCCGCGGTCATCCACTGGGTGGCACCGTTGGTGATGATGCCGCCGCCCCCGTGGCTGTCCTGGTGCACGAAGGTGCCGTCGATGATGTAGGTGACGGTCTCGAAGCCTCGGTGCGGGTGCCAGTCGGTGCCCCGGGGCTCGTAAGGCGCGTAGTTCACCTCGCCCATCTGGTCCATGTGGATGAAGGGGTCGAGGTCGGCCAGCGACACGCCGGCGAAGGCCCGGCGAACGGGGAATCCCTCGCCCTCGGTGCCGCTGGGGGCGGTGGTGACCGACCGCACGGGGCGGGGACGCAGCTGGTCGCCTGTGGGGGCGACGATGCGGGGAAGGGTGAGGGTGTCGGCGGTGACGGCGGGCATGGCGTCCTCCAATTGTTGCGATCGCAAGTATCTTAACCCCGGCCCACCGGACTTCATTCCCGGCGCGAACTGCGAGCCACTCGGGCGGCCAGGCCGATGAGCACGAACTGGAGCGGCAGGCGGGCGTAGGCAACCAGTCGCTCGCCCAACGGCCGAGCGCGCCAGTCCCATGCCATGTACAGGTTGGCCGGGTACACGGCGAGGAAGAGGGCGATGGCGGCCACCGCCCCCGCCCGCCGCCAGCGCGGCACCAGCAGCATGGGCCCCACCACCAACTCGGCCACGCCACTGGCGTAGGTCCAAAACCGCTGATTGGGCGGCAGCGATGGCGGCACGATGGCGTCGAAGAACTTCGGGTTGGCGAAGTGCATGACGCCGGCCACGGTGACCCCCACGCCCATGATGCGGGCGATGGTGGCGGCTGAGCGATCGGAGGTGGTCATGGGCCGAGGCTAGGGACCGCCTCGACCGGTGTGTCGAAGTGGGGTGGGATGTGGGTAGCGGTGAGCACTTGGCCGCTGGGGAGGGTGACGGTCACGCGTCGTTGGTGGTCGAGGGCCACGTGCCATTCGTCGTCGTGGAGACGCGTGTGATGCGTAGGACACACGGGTGCGAGGTTGTGGAGGTCGGTGGTGCCGCCGTGGCGCCACCAGGTGATGTGGTGGATGTGGCAGCGAGCGAACGGTGCATCGCATCCGGGGATGATGCAGGGGGGGTGGAGGGCTCGCAGTAGTCGGCGTTGGGCTCGGTTGGCGAGGCGGGTGGTGCGGCCTTGATCGAGGAGGTGTTCGAGGTTGTGGATGGTGCCTCGACGGGTGATGTCGATGATGGTGGTGCGTTGCACGCTGTTGTAGAAGCGTGTGAGGGCATCGAGGGGCAGGTCGATGGGGAGGCCCCAGTCGATACTCGGTTTCCCTTGAGGGTCGAGGGTGGTGGTGTCGGCGATGACGACGAGTTCGGAGCGTGCGGTGCTGCCGCGGCAGCCATCGCCGTGTCGAAGGAGGCGCAGGAGTGCGTGGGCACGCAGAAAGCGCTGGCGGGCGGCCGGATCGGTGGGGCAGTGCGAGGGTGTGGGTTCGTGCTGCAGGGTTTCGACCATGGCGTCGAGTGCGGCGCGCAGATGCAGGCCAGACTCGGGGTCGAACGCTCCTGAGAGACGGAGCATGCCTCGCTGGTCGATCCAGGTATCGAGGCCCGTGTCGCGTCGTTGTTGGTCGAGGTGGTTGATGCCGTGTTGGCGGCGGAGGTCGTCGGCGAGGCGGCGCAGGAGTTTGGTGAAGGTGGCGACGTCGTAGTGGGTGGCCCAGCCCACGATGCGTTCGTCGTCGCGTTGGAACTGGGTGCGGATCTCGGGCGGGAGGGTGGCTTGGATGGACAGGAACGCGTCGAGGTGTTCGCCGGAGACGTCGCCCTGGTCCATGGCGTTGCCCAAGGCTTGGCCGGCGGCGCCTGAGTTGCCTCGACCCCTGGCGCGGCGGGTGGCTTGTTTGCCGGTGCCTTTGGAGCCGCGGGTGGCGTTGGTGTGGTCGATTTCGGGGGTGGGCGACACCTGGTCGAGGCGAGCGGCGAATCGACTGTGAAGGCCTTGTACGAAGCGTGTGACGCGCCCTAACTCGGCGAGGTGTTGCTGGCAGGCTTCACGGGACAGTTGCTCGATGGGTTGGACGGCGAGCCACGCCAGTTGATCGGCGAGGGGATGATGCGGCACGTCCATGAGAAACAGCCTACATCGAACATCTGTTCCCACAACGCGCTAGAGTGAAAAGTGCGATCATCGTGCGAACGGACCAGGAGAACTTCGTGGCAACACCTCACCAGCCGGCTCGCTCGGAACCCATCACCGATCCCATGGATCCGGCACTCGACAGGTTCCGACCCGATCCGGCCATCGTGGAGCAGTACGTGAGTCGCGTGCTGCCCGGTGGCCACCGGGATATCGACGTCATGTTGGCCATTCGCGACGACCGCCAGAACGGCTACTCCCCCAACGTGGCCTTGGTGGGCGAGACGCAGAGTGGCAAGACCATGTTGGTACAGGTGTTGGCCGTCGAGGCCGCCCGGCGCGAAGGCCTGTCCAAGCCGTATCCGGTGTTCACGCTGAACGGCAGTATCGGCATCACCAATTACGAGCTCTTCGGCCAGACCACCGCCGTGGAGACCGATGGCGGTGAGCGCCTCGTGTGGCTCGAGGGCCTGGTCCCCATGGCGCTGCGATGCGGCGGGTTTCTGTATCTCGATGAATGGAACGCTGTGAACCCCGCTCAGGCCACGGCCCTGCACCCGGTGCTCGACGCTCGCCGGCAATTCACCAACACGCACCGGGCGGTACCCGACGGTCACGGCGGGTGGATGCCCGAGGTGGTGAAGGCGGCCCCCTCGACCTGGATCGTGTCCACCATCAACCCCGGTTACAAGGGCACCCAGGTCATGGCCGAGGCCACCACCAACCGCTTCCGCTGGCTGCCGTGGGATTACGACGCCGACACCGAGAAGCAACTGGTGCCCTCGGCGTTGGTGCGGGTGCTGGCCCATGCCTTGCGCGAGGCACGGGCCGAACGCAGCCTGTCGCTCCCCATCGGCACCAGTGCACTCATCAGCCTGTGTCACGACGCCCGTCGTTTCGGTGCCGACTTCGCCCTGTGGAGCTTTGCGGCACTGTTCCCGGTGAACGAGCGCAGCCGGGTGCAGTACATCATCGACGACATGAACATCGCCGACTCGCTGCGTGACGAGTACCCGAACCCCAAGGGCGTGACCAGCGCGTGACCACCGACTGGGAGACGAGCGAGCGCGAACGTGCACGCGCGGTCGTGCTTCAGGCGCGGGAACGAGCCCGCTCTCGCGACGATTCGTTCTTGGCGTTGCGTCGAACCAACGCACAGCACGCCTTAGCCGTGTTGGTCAGCGATCACCGCGCCTACATGGCGGCCATCGGCAAGGCCGACGTGGAATTGGACGTCGCCTTCAGCGATGCCGACCCCCGCCGCACCGATACCCGCCTGTGGCACGCCATGAACAAGGCGTACACCAATTTCGACAAGATCCTGGTGCGAGTGGCCGTGCCGCACCTGCGCACCTCACTACGCGAGTTCGTGATCAGCGTGCGCGGCACCTTGCATCACGAGAGTGGGCACATCCGCTTCACCATTCCCTTGCCGGAGTTGTGGGCCCGTGGCAGCGCTGCGTGGCAGCACCGGCCCGGTGGAACCGTGTCGGTGAAGCAACTCCAGACGGTGTGGAATTGTCTCGAGGATCAGCGCATGGAGGCGGCGGTGGTGCGTGCCACACCTCGCATCGCCACCTACTTCGTTCCCATGGTGCTGGGTTACGTGACCGCCGATGTGGAGCGTCAGGGCTACATGAGCGGCGCGCAGGTCACGGCGATCGAGGCCTTGGCGCCATGGCTGGCCATGGCTGGCCGGGACTATCTCCCCAACGCCGTTCGTGTCGAGGCGCGGCAGGCCTTCGACGAGTATGCGCAGCAGTTCGACATCGCTTCCGACGACTGGTTCGACGTGGTGGCCCGATACATGGGCGCCAGCGAGGAGCCCGACATGGTGGAAGCCCTGCTGGACGCCCACGACCTGCTGGAACGCCTGCTGCAGGGCATCGCCGACGACGCCGACTCGGGTCAACAGCATCTCAAGACCATGTCGATGATGCAGACGAAAGAGGCGTTGGCGAAGAAGCTGAACAACAGCGGCGAGCAGCACCAGCAGATGACCGAATCGAATGGTGTGGACGCCCGCGAGGGTGCCACACATCCCCGGCCGCCTCAGGACCAGCGAGAGGAGGACGACCCGGGACGCGACCGCTACGCCCGTGCCAACGCCGACATCGACGACGTGATGTCGCGCATCGGCGAACGAACGGCGGCCAGTTCTCTGTCCAACTCGCTCGAGGTGACCTCGCAGCCCATGTACTCGAGGGAGCGCAGCGAGGCCGAGGTGCTGTCGTATGCCATCCGCGACGCACTGGAGAAGTTCCGCACCCAGAAACTGCCCGTGTGGCTGCGGCATCAGGAGCACGGGTATCTCGACGCCGTTGCCTATCGCACGCGCGAGCCAGGAGAGCGCACGTACCACCGGGAACCCCGCAACTACGCCAATCGCGGTCTCGGCCTGCACGTGAGCTTTCTCGCCGACCGGTCGGGGTCGATGTGGAGCGGCATGATGGCGTTGTCGCAGACCATGTGGGCGGTGAAGACGGCGTGTGACGCGCTCGACATTCCCAACACGATGGTCCTGTGGTCAGACGGCCGTCGCACCACTCGGGTCATGGAGCACGACGACATTCCTCGTGTGTACGACACTGGTGGCGGCACTGATCCCACCGCCGCGCTGGACGATCTCGATCACCATGTGCGCGACGAAGGCCTGCACCATCTCGTGTTCATGTTCACCGACGGCGACTGGTCATCACCCGAGTCGTTGACCGAGTGGCACCGCGACGACCGCACCTTCGTGGTGATCGGCTTGGACTGCGTCGACTCGATCGTCAACAAAGACGCTCAGGTGGTCATCCCCATCCGGGCCATCGGCGAGTTGGGAGCGGTGGTGATGCACGTGCTGGAGGACTACCTGGAAGTGCTCTGACCAGGCGTATCGCGGACGCGATCACACCTTGGAGCACTGCGTGCGTTCCGAAGGGGTCCGTCTCACCCGAGGAGTTCTGTGTCCGACACCGACCCGTCCGAACTGCGCATCACCATCGAGGCCCTCGTGGCCGACGTCGAAACCACCCCCACGGCCATCACGCTCGACCTGGTCGAGCCGTTGTTGGAGCGAGCCGAGGCGCTCGCCGCAACCGACATCGAGGGTGCCGGTGACCTGGTGATCTCGGCCCAGTGGTTGCGAGCATGTGCCGCGTTGCACGGCGACAAGTACGAACGCGACTTCGCCGTGCTGCTCGAGGCTGCTGCTGCTCTGCGTGACCTGGGCAAACCCGAACGCGGTGCCCGTGTCTTGACGTGGGCTGCCGGACGAGCCGGCGTGGCCGGCGATCGTGACGCTGCGCTCCAGGCCTTCGGCAACGCACGCCAGTTGGCGCGCATCGCCGGTGACGTGCTTCTGGTGGCGCAGTGCGATGACGGTATGGCGTCGGTCCAGTGGGAACTCGGTCGCCTCGACCTGGCCGAGAAGCACCTGCGTGCGGCACTGGCGGTCCGCCAGGTCACCAGCGACGAGGCCGCCACGGCGTATGCCCGCTACCGGTTGGGGTGGTGCCTGGCGGCCGATCAGTACACCCAGGAACGGGGCGATGAGGCATTGGAGTTGCTGGGCAAGGCTCGCAACGCGGCCAAGGAGAACGACGAGGCATCGCTCGCGGCCCACTGCGACGAGAAGGCCGCATGGGTGCTTGCTGCCCGTGGTGACATGGACCGCGCCATCTCCGTGCTGCGGACCGTCATCGATGTGTTCGACGCCTTGGGCGACGAACACTCCTTGCTGGTCGCTCGCACTCATCTGGCTCGTCACCTCATGGACGGTCGCCAGAAGGACGAGGCCGAGTTCTTGTTGCGCACCGCCACGGAGGCCACAGGTGACGACACCCGACATGTGCGGCTGAGTGCAGCCTCGCGCCTCGCCAAGTTGCTGTGCCGCACGGGTCGGGCCGATGAGGCATTGCGCCTACTCGACGACGTGGCTGGCGACGTCGATGCCGACGACCGCATCGAGGCACCGCAATATCACCTTGCCCGAGCGGCGGTGTTTCAGGCCCTCGCCACACGTCAGGCCATGAAAGAGGCGGCGCAGACCGCACTGGATCTGCTGGACCGGGCCGTGCTGCCGGCGCTGCACGCCGAGGCACTGGAATACCTGGCCTGGGTGGCCGAGGCCGAGGGGCAGCGCACCGAAGCGCAAGCTCTGTACGCCCAGGCCATGGCGCTGTACCTGCTGAGCGACGGCCAGGGCGAGGCCATGCGACTGGCGAGTGCCGTGGTGCCCGAGCCGCCGCAGCGCAACTCGGGCGTCGCCGGAGCCGGTCAGTCGCCCCTGGCCACCGGCCTCTACCTGTGAGGCACTCAGCCGAGGACGGCGGCGTCGAACTCGGCGCTTACGGCGACGGCGACCTCGAGGGTGATGCGATGCAGATCGATCACCTGATCGAGGGTGAGGCCGAAGCCCTCGTAGCCACCGGCAAAGGTGAACGCCACGGGCAGGCCGTGGCGAGCCGCCCACCGGTACACCATGTGCTCACGCTCGGCGATCACCTCGGTGGTGATGCCATGCGAGCCGCCCGCCAACTGGTGGGGGTCCATTCCGGCGTTGTACAGCACCACGTCGATG
>CAYMUC010000058.1:0-19032 GCA_964393535.1 uncultured Ilumatobacteraceae bacterium
GCATCGACCATCTCCTCGAGGCGGCTAACATAGGCACGAAGGTCGTCCTAGTATTCGATACGTGCGTCGATGCGCTGCTCGTACTCGGCGACCTCGTCACCCAGGGCTGCGGTGGGCGATGGTGTTCCGATGAGTTCGCAGGCCCGTTCCACGAGCGCCATGGTGGCCTTGGGTGAGGGTTCCTGCGAGGCGTACGCAGGCACGGCGGCCCACAGTGATACCGCCGACAACCCTGCGCGCTGAACGGCGTCCTGCAACACACCCACGATGCCGGTGGGGCCTTCGTAGCGAGATCGCTGCAGATCGAAACGGTCGATGAGCGATTGTTCGGTGGCGGTACCGATGACCTGCACCGGGCGCCGGTGCGGTACGTCGGCCAGCAGTGCTCCCAGGGTCACGAACATGGAGGCGTCGAGGTGCTCGGCGATCCCCAGCACCTGCTCGCAGAACAGGCGCCAACGAAGCGACGGTTCGGGACCCAGCATCAGCACCACGTCGGTGCCAGGCGCCGAGACGGACCACAGCCCCACCGTGGGCCACACGATTTCACGGGTGCGGCCCCCCGCCAAGCGCACGTGAGGACGCACCGTGCCGAAGTCGGTGAAGATCTCGGGGTCCAACTCGGCCAGTGGAGTGGCGCGCCACGCTTCTACCAGGTGGCGAATGGCCCGGGATGCGGCGTCACCGGCGTCGTTCCAACCGGTGAAGGCCGCCAGCACCACGGGTCGGCGCAGGCTGGGTTCGGCCAACCAACGCACATGTTCCAGCGAAGCCATCGACGTGACGTTACCCCCATCGGTGGGCGGCCCGCTCCGCGAGCTCATGAGGTCCGCCGGACGGCTGACCCTGGCTGGTGGCGCAGTAGCGTCGCCATCGTGTCCAACGACGTCGTCATCGAGATCCTCGAGCGGGTGACGCCCCAAGTGGTGGAGGCCTTCGCCCGGCTGATCCCGCAGCTGTCATCGAGTTCGCCGCCGCCCACCTCCCAAGAACTGCAGGCCATGGTGGACGCCGAGGCCAACGATGTGCTGGTGGCGCTCGACACGGTCACGGGCGAGGTGCTCGGGTCGCTGACCCTGGTCACGTTCCGTATCCCCACCGGTATGCGCGCCTGGATCGAAGACGTGGTGGTGGATGACGCCGCCCGGGGACGTGGGGTGGGGGAGGCGCTGAACAGTTTCGCCCTCGACCTCGCCCGCTCGAGGGGCGCCAAGACCGTCGACCTCACCAGCCGTCCCACCCGCGAGGCGGCCAACAGGCTGTATCAGCGCATGGGCTTCGAGCTGCGCAACTCGAACCTGTACCGGTTCGACCTCGGGGACTGACCGCCCTGGTCGAAGCGTCCTGAACGAGCCATACACCGAAGGTAACCTCTCGCCATGGGGACGCTCCGGGCGCTCGTCGAGGCCAAGCGAGACGACATCTGTGCCATCGTGCTGCGACACCGAGGCCGCTCTGTGGCGGTGTTCGGGTCCGTGGCGAGAGGTGACGAGTCCTCCACGAGTGACATCGATTTTCTCGTCGAGTTCGAGCCGGGCAGTTCGCTCTTCGATCTCCTTCACATGAGCGACGAACTCGAGGCACTGCTCGGAGTCGATGTCGACGTCGTCTCTGTGGGTGGTCTGAAGAATCGGGACGATCACATCAGGCGCGAGGCCGTTCAGCTGTGAGTCGGAGAGACGAAGACCGTGTCGCTGACATCCTCGACGCAGCCAACGAGTTGGCACTCATCATCGGCATCGGCGTCGAGGCATTCGGCGAGAGCTTTCTTCATCAGCGTGCGGCTGAGCGACTGATCGAGATCATTGGCGAGGCGAGCACGGCGCTGACGGACCAGTTCAAGGCGGCTC
The DNA here is from genome assembly GCA_964393535.1 of uncultured Ilumatobacteraceae bacterium. Lineage (GTDB taxonomy): Bacteria > Actinomycetota > Acidimicrobiia > Acidimicrobiales > Ilumatobacteraceae > CAYMUC01. The sequence continues at coordinate 1,851 of CAYMUC010000058.1, forward strand.
GCCCTGGTGTCCCGTGGCGTGATGTCGGTGCGTTGCGAATCCTCCTCGCTCACCACTACCACCGTGTCGATCTCGATCAGATCTGGCAGATTGCAAGCGTGGCGGTGCCTGAACTCGCTCGTCGCCTGAGTGATGCCGGGGAGAGCCACACCTGAGAGCTGCTGACGAGTCCCTTTTGGTGACCTCACGACACGGTGAGTGCGCGATCCACGCCGTCCAGCACCGCCGTCATGGCCTGGCCGAGTGCCAGGGGTTCGGGAAGTGCGGTCCTCACCAGCACCGAGGCCAAGCCGTGGACGGCTGACCAGGCGATCCAGGGTGCGTCCGCCCGCCGCTTCGCCGGCATGGCTCCACTGGCCACGAGGTCGTCGAGGAGATCGTTGAGGACCTGCCATGCGTCGGGTTCGTCGGGGCGAGGCGGCGACACCGGACAGGGCCTGAAGGCCGTCTCGAACAAGCGGGGTTGTTCGAAGGCGAACCGGACGTAGGCCTCACCCACGGATCGCAGTCGCTTGCGGGCGCGCTGGGTCGAGGTGCGGGTTCGGGGTGCTGAGTCCCGAGCCAACTCCAGAGTGCGGGCCAACTGTTCCCGGGCGCGTTGAGACACCTCGGCCCGCAGGTGGTCCAGGCTGGGGTAGTGGCGGTACGCGGCCGTGGGCGACACGCCGAGCCGGGTCGCCAGATCTCTCAGCGACAGGGCATCGGGTCCCCACTGGGCAGTCACACTCAATGCCTGGGCGACCAAGGCCTCGGCGAGATCACCGTGATGGTACGAGCGGCGTGACGTCGGCACCATGGCCCTCATGTTGACAGAGTGCACATTGACCAGCAGAATGTGAACAGCGTCAACATGGCGAGGGGGCCACATGACCAAGGTGCTCGAGGGCCGGTACCGGCCGGAACTGGAGGCCGGCAGCGAGCCGGTGCTGTTCCTGGTGGGCATGCGCATCAACCATCTGCTGCGACCGTGGACCTGGGTGCCCGTCGTGCGGGCCATGACCGGCATGATCACCGAACTCATGCGCAACCGTGAGTTGGGTCTCCTGGCGGCGCCCCGCACGTTCGTATCGGGCCGGGTCATCCAGGTGCAGCAGTACTGGGCCAGCTTCGAACACCTCGAGCGTTACGCGCGCGGTGCCGAGCAACGGCATCTGCCCGCCTGGCGCCGGTTCAACCAGAAGGTCAACAACTCGGGCGCTGTGGGCATCTTCCACGAGACGTACCGCATCCGTCCCGGAGGGTGGGAAGCCATCTACGGCAACATGCCAGCGTTCGGGTTGGCCGGTGCCACACAGGCGGTGCCGGTGTCCCGTGGTCAGTCGGCGGCTCAGCGCATCGGCGACCGCACCGACGACACCCAGCCCGTCGAGGGCTACTGAGCAACGTGGAGGTTCCCGCTCGGCGGTGGCCTACGCTCAACGCGTGGCAAAAGTCGAGTTCACCGTAGAGGCAATGGTGCCGTTGCCGGCCAACGAGGCCTATCGCCTCATGTGCGACTGGGACGACCACGCCCGGTGGGTGCCCTTCACCAGGGTCACCACCCACAGTCCCGACCGGTTCACCGCCTGGACCGGAATCGGCCCCCTGCAGTTAGAAGACAACATGACCGTGGTCGAGCGTGATGATGAGCGTCGCTACGTGAAAGTGCGCAAGACCGGTCCCCGTCTTCTGGGCGAGGCAGCGTTCACCATCGTTCCCTTCGGTGTCCGACGCAGTCAGGTGCAGTGGGTCGAGTCCGTCGAGGTACCGCGACTCCCGCGTCTTCTGGCCCCCGTCGCCAGGGTCATGGGGCGTTTGGGCTTTCGCACCGCCTTGCGGCGCTTCGCCCGCTAGTTCGTCACGAGAGGATTCCCACCCCCCATGTACAGGTCACTTGCTCGCTGGACGTTCCAGCACGCGCGCACCGTCATCATCGCCTGGTTGGTGGCACTCGTCGGTGTGAACGCACTCGGCGGCGCCATCGGAGCGGCCTTCGACAGCGAGTTCTCCACCCCTACCTCCGAGTCGAGTAGGGGATTCGACGTGGTGAAGGAGCATTTCCCTGGGGCGGGCAGTGCCTTTGGCGGGTCCATCGTGTTCGCCAGCGAGCAGGGGGTGGACCGCCCTGAGATCCGTGAGGCCGTGGCCGAACTGCTGGCCGAGGTGGACCAGATCGAGAACGTCGCCGTGGTCAGCCCCTTCGACATGTTCGGCGCCAACCAGATCTCGGCCGACGGCACGGTTGCGTTCGCTCAGGTGAACCTCGAGGTGGCGGTGGACCAGACGGCCACGGCCGAGATGGGCAAGGAGATCCGGGCCCTCATGCCGCAAGTCGACGGGGTCACCTTCGAACTGGGCGGCGCGGTGTTCGGCGAGTTCGAGGCACCGAAGTCCGAGTTGATCGGCCTTGCTTTCGCCATCGTCATTCTCATCTTCGCCTTCGGCTCGGTGCTGGCCATGGGCCTCCCCGTCGGTGTGGCACTGGCCGGCGTGGGCACGGGTGGTCTCGGCGTGGTGACCCTGCTGTCGAACGGCGTGTCCATCCCCGAATTCGCGCCCCTCATCGGCATCATGATCGGCCTCGGCGTGGGCATCGACTACGCGCTGTTCATCGTCACTCGCTACCGAGAACTCACCCGCTACGGCGCCACGCCACTGGAAGCCACCATGGGAGCGCTCGACACTGCCGGCCGCGCCGTGGTGTTCGCTGGTCTCACCGTGGTGGTGTCGCTGTTGGGCATGTTGCTCATCGGCCTCGAGTTCGTGGCCGGTATGGGTATCGCAGCGGCGACCACGGTGGCCGTGACGCTGCTGGCGTCCATCACCCTGCTGCCGGCGGTGCTGGGGGTGGCTCACGGTCGTATCGAGGTCACCCGTTGGCGTGGTCTCATCACGGCCGGCTTCGTGGCGCTGGCGTTGCTGGGTGTGGGCCTCGAGTTGAACCCACTGGCGGCTTTCGGGGGCATCATGGCGGTGGTCACCCTGGTGGCCAGCCTGGCCCTGAAGCCCCTGCGCCGGGTGGTGCCGCCTCGCCAGGAGCGCTTACTACGCGAGACGCTGGCCTACCGGTGGAGCCGCCTCATCCAGGCCCGCCCCTGGACTTTCCTGTTGGTGGGCGGCGGTGCGCTGGCCCTCATGATGCTGCCCGTGTTCAGCCTGCGGCTCGGCTTCTCCGATGAGGGCAACCTGTCGCCCGACACCTCGGCACGAAAGGCCTACGACCTCATCTCTGAAGGGTTCGGTCCTGGCTACAACGGTCCACTCCTGGTGGCGGTGGAGGTCGAGAGCCCCAGCGACCTGGCCGCAGTGCAGGCCATGGGGGCCGCCTTGGCCGCCGATCCCGGCATCGCCCAGGTGGCGCAGGCGTTCCCCAGCAATCTGGAGAATCCGGCGCAGTCGGAGGCCGTCCTCATCCAGGTCATCCCCACCAGTTCGCCTCAGGACGAAGAGACCGAGCAGACCGTTCAGCGACTGCGCGACGACGTGATCCCCACGGCACTGGCGGGCACCACGGCCACGGCGTACGTCACAGGTGCGGTACCGGCCAACATCGACTTCACCGATTACCTCTCGGGTCGCATCCTGGTGTTCTTCGGTGCCGTGCTGGGCGTGTCGTTCCTGCTCCTGGCCATGGTGTTCCGCTCCATCCTCGTGCCCTTGAAGGCCGTATTCATGAACGTGGCGTCCATCGCCGCCGCCTATGGCGTGGCCGTCGCCATCTTCCAGTGGGGGTGGCTGTCGGGGGTGTTCGGCGTGGAACCCGCACCCATCGAACCGTTCGTGCCCATGATGCTGTTCGCCATCGTGTTCGGCCTGTCCATGGACTACGAGGTGTTCCTGCTGTCGCGCGTCCGAGAGGAGTTCGACCGCACCGGTGACGCCGCCAACTCGGTGGCCGATGGCCTCGCCGCCACCGCCCGCGTCATCTCGGCGGCCGCCGCCATCATGGTGGTGGTGTTCGGTGCGTTCCTGTTGGAGGACGACCGCATCGTGAAGTTGTTCGGCGTGGGCCTCGCCGTTGCCGTGCTGCTGGACGCCACTCTGGTTCGAATGTTGCTGGTGCCCGCCACCATGGAGCTTCTGGGTGACAAGAACTGGTGGATCCCGAAGTGGCTCGACCGTGTGCTGCCGAAGTTGAACGTGGAAGGTCCGGCGGTGCTGACGCACCACGATGTCGTCCCCGACCGTCCCGTCGACGACCGCGACATGCAGCCCGCCGGTTGACCGGACCTTCGGCCCTGTCGGCCGATGAACCCCGAGGTGAACACTCCGATTCCATGACCTCGCCTGCGGTAACGCACCGGCCTCGTTCGGCAGCCATCGCCGAGGCCCTCGGCTACGCCGGTGGCGTGCTGGTGTTGGTGGGCGTGGTCCTCGTGGTGGCCCAGACCTGGGACACCCTCGGCTCGGCCGGACGAGTGGCCCTTGCGGCGGCGGCGGGCGGGATCTCCGCAGGTGCCGCCGCACGGGTGGCGCCTGGGGTGTCGGCGTGGGGCCCCGGGTCGCGTCTTCGGTCCACGCTGTGGCTCGTCGCCGTGCTGTCGTCGGCACTGGCGACCGGACTCGTGGTCCACGATGTCCTCGGCGCCACCAGTGCCAGAGCAGTCATCTCGGGCGGCGGCGCCATGGCAGCACTCGTGGCCACGGTGGTGTGGCGCGGACGTGTTCGCCCGGTGGAGCAGGCGCTCGCGTGGTTGGCGCTCGCAGTCACCGCAGGCGCCCTCGGGGCGCATCTGCTCGCTCCGGGCTTGTCGGGGGCGTTCGCAGCGACGATCGGCCTCGTGGCTCTGGTCGCCGGAGTGCAGGAGCGCACCGAACCGTCGGCAGTCGCCGTGTGGTGCGGCGGCATCACGCTGGTCGTGTCGTGTCAGATGATCGCCGGACAGTGGGCGAGTCCGGGCATCCTGTTGAGCCTCTCCGTTGCCACGGGTCTCATACTGCTGTCGCAACTCGACGGACCCGTCACCCGACTCAGCCATATCACGGCCTGCGCCGTCACCGGCAGCGTGCTGCTGGCCTTCACCCTGCCTGGGGGCATCGGCTACCACGCGGCACGAGCCGGCATCGCCACCGGCCTCGTGGTGTGGGCGACCTCGGTGGTGCTGCTGGTCGCCGCTGAGCGACCGGGACTGTTCCGTGCCCCACTGCCAGCGCTCATGCTCGCCGGCGTACTGTTCAGTGTCGGTCCGGCCGTCATGTCCACGCAGCACCGGGGTGTCGGCGTGGTCTCGGGTCTCGTCGTGTCGACGGCACTGGTGGTGTTCGCCGTGGCCAAAGCACGTGTCCGACTCGCACTTGTGGGTTCGGTGGGGCTGCTGGTCTACGTGCCCTGGACCGTGACGGTGCTGGTCCCCGGAGCACTGGCGGCGCCCGTCGCCATCGTGGTGGCCGGTCTGGTGGTGGTCATCGTTGCTGCTTGGCTCCTGCAGCGACGCAGTGTCACTCCAGAAGGCTCCGCAACATCCACGCCGTCTTCTCGTGCACCTGGAGACGCTGAGTGAGCAGATCGGCCGTGGACTCGTCGTGCGCCCGGTCCGCCAACGGGAACACCGAACGAGCAGTGCGAGCCACGGCTTCTTGACCCTTTACGAGGCGTCGGATCATCTCGTGTGCATCGGGCTCGTCGTCGTCCTCGGGGATGCTCGACAGTGCAGCGAACTCCCTGTAACTCCCGGGGGCCTTTGCGCCCAGCGACCGGATTCGTTCGGCGATGAGATCCACCGCCAGGGCCAGTTCGTTGTACTGCGTCTCGAACATGAGATGCAGCGTCTGGAACATGGGGCCGGTCACGTTCCAGTGGTACTTGTGGGTCTTCAGGTACAGCGTGTACGAGTCGGCGAGCAGATGGCTCAAGCCGTCGGCTATCTCGATGCGATCGGACTCGCTGATCCCGATATCGATGCCGGTCTGAGTGTTCGTCATGCTCATATCCTGCCCAACCGTTCCGATACGGGAGGCATTCCCAGCTCCCGACTCAGCGGTCGGGCGAGATGAGATCCTCGGCCGCTTGACGCACCTGCCAGTCGCGGTCGGTGAGGGCACGCTCCAGGGCAGCGTCCACCTCGGGTCCATCGAAGGGTGCCAGGGCCAGCACGGCACGGCGCCTCACGGCAGGCTTGTCGGTGCAGCCGGCGAGGATGGCCGGCACGCCGCGTTCGTCTCCGATGGCACCCAGTGCGGCCACCGCTGCTTCCCGTACCAAGGCTTCGTCGTGGTTGCCCGCCAGGTCGATGAGCAGTGACAAGACCTCGTCGGTCACCTGCTCGTGTTCACCACACGACCATGCCGCCATCTCCACGACCAACGCATCGTCGTCCCGCAACACCGGTCGGAGATCCACCTCGAGGTGGCCGGCGGCCACCTCCGCCGCTCGACGCCGAACCTCGGGGTCGGGGTCGTCGAAGGCGGCGGTGAGCTCGCCGGGGGAGAGTTCGCCAGCCCGTTCCAGGGCGGCCAGGGCACTGGCTCGCACCACACCCTCAGGATCGTTCAGACCCGAGCGCGCCGTGGCGACGTCGCCGACGTGACCTGCGACCACCACGGCTCGACGACGCTCGATGGTGTCGCGGTGCCAACGCCCGGCGTCGTTCACCGAGTGGGTCGAAGCGTCGGTCAACGCAGCAAGCCGGTGACGGTGGTGACCACCCACGCCACCCCCACGGCGATACCCAACGCCGACACCGCCCCGGCGACCACACCGACCACGCCCAGGCCGGCCACCGACGACAGCAGCCTCGGCGTGCTGAGGCGGTTCTCCAGCCGGGAACTCTGGCGCTCTACCGGCACCAGCACCCGCCGACCTCGCCGGTCGATTGCGATGGCCAAAGGCGTGTCGCGCATCCCGCGTGGTGCGCGCTGCCATGGTCTGGCAGGCTTGCGGCGCCCGATCAACACCAGCGCCATGAGCGCCAGGGCCACGACAAGGGCTGCACGTACGGAGAATTCGGCTATGGACACGGCAAAGATCAGCGTACCGCTCCCGCCGCCACCGCCGTCATCGGGGCCCGTGCCGCCGCCACCGGGTGCTCGGGGGCCGAGCGACGATCGCCGTCTGTGGTGGGCGCTGCCGCTGCTCACCGTGGCGGCACTGGCCATCGCTGCCGTTGTGGCGGCGTCGTTGATCCCCGTGCAGCGGTGGCAGCAGGCACCGGGATCTGCCCTGCCGGTGTCCCCCCGACTCGAAGTCGAGGGTGCCGACCGGTACCCCACGTCGGAGTCCGTGCTGTTCGTCACCGCCACCGGTTCGCAGATGACTCTGTTGAGTTGGCTCCTGGGCTCACTCGATGACGACGTCGAGGTGCTGACCTATGAGGAGCGGTTCGGGTCGCGCACACCGCGCCAGCAACGGGTCCTCGGCTTTCAGGCCATGACGGGGTCGAAACAGGTGGCCGAGTACGTGGCGGCGCGACTGCTGGACCTTCCCGCCGAGTTGGTCCCAGGACCTGCCGTGGTGGCCGACTTGATCTGTGCCGACGACGCACCTCCGCTGTCGGCCTGCGAGGTGCTCGAGGTGGGGGACGTCATCGTGGAGATCGACGGCGAGCCGACCCCGTTGTTGCAGGACGTGCCCCGCCTGTTGGAGAACCGTCGTCCCGGTGACGAGGTGGTGGTGAAGGTGAAGCCATACCTGCGCACCGCCACCGAGGAGCGTCGTCTGATGCTCATTTCCCCCGATGACGGTACGGACCGGGCCATCCTTGGCTTTCGACCTGCCGACACGCGTTCCGTGGAACTGCCCTACGAGGTGTCCATCGACACCAACCAGATCGGTGGCCCATCGGCAGGACTGGCCTTCACGTTGGCGTTGATCGACGAACTCAGCCCCGGTTCGCTCACGGGGAACGCCCGGGTGGCAGCCACGGGAACCATGTCTGAAGACGGCACCGTGGGTCCGGTGGGTGCGGTGCGTCAGAAGGCTGTTGCGGTGGCCCGTGCGGGGGCCGAGGTGTTTCTCGTGCCCGCAGACACCGACGAAGAAGAACTGGCGTCCATTCGCCAGTCCTTGGGCGAGTCGCTGCAACTCATCGAGGTGGCCACCATCACCGAGGCTCTCGACGTGCTCGCAGCGTTGGGGGGCGACCTCTCACCGCTGAACCTCGACGCGCTCGAGTCCACCGGCGACTGAGTTCACACCTCTGGTCTCATGTGGTTGCCGCGCCCGAAGGCGCCTGCACCCCTACGATCACGGTGTGCGCTCGGAACTCCCTGTCCCCGATCCGACCTCCCCGGGAGAGATCGCCGGTGCGGTGTTTCCCAAGGCGCGCAAGGGGTTCAAGCCCGAGGCAGTGCAGGCGTTTCTGCACGTCGTGGCCGACGAGATGGCACGACTGCAGGAGTCGGAACGGGCCTTGAAGCAGCAGGTCGCCGACCTCGACGAGCGGCTTCGCAAGGCGGTGGCGTTGGATGAAGAGGTGCTGACGCAGGCCCTGGGCGAAGAGGCCACGCGTGTCCTACAGGCAGCGCGTGAAGCGGCGGCGACCACGCGTGAGCGTGCCGAGGCGGAGGCGGCGAGTCGCCTGTTGGGCATTGCCGGTGAGGTGGAAGCCGAACTGGAACGCGCCAAGGAGCAGGGCCGCCACCTGGTGGAGGAGGCCCTGCAGTACCGCGAACGCGTGCTGGCCGATCTCGCACGGCGACGGGAATTGGCTCGCGAGCAGATCCAGTTGCTCATGGCGAACCGAGACCAGGTGGCCAAGGCGTTCGAGGCCGCTCGCCGAGCGGCGGCCGATGTGCTGGAGCAGATGGGTCCCGTGGACGCCACCGCAGCCGAGGTCGATGAGGCCGACGAGTTGTTGGCCGGGGTGCCCGTCGTGGCCGAGATTGCCGCTGTGCCCGTGGTGGCGGCGGTGCCCATAGCGGCCGAACCGGAACCTGAGCCCGAACCCGAGCCCGAGCCCGAGCCCGAAGTGGTTCCGGAGTTGGCCCTGGTGGAGATCGAGCCCGAACCGGAACCGGTGGTGTACCACCCGCCCACACGTCCGGCGGCTCCGGTGATCTCGCTGTTCGGGTCGACGCCGCCACCGACACCGGAGCCCGAGCCGGAACCTGAGCCGGAGCCGGAACCCGAGCCGGAACCCGAGCCTGAGCCCGAGCCGGAACCCGAGCCGGAGCCCGAGCCGGAGCCGGAACCCGAGCCCGAGCCCGAACCCGAGCCCGAGCCGGAGCCCGAACCGGAACCCGAGTCGAACGTCGTCGTGGACGTGTTCGCCCGGTTGCGGGCCTCCAGTCCCGATCTGGTGGCACGCCGGGTCGTCGAGGCTCCTGCCGCCGTGGTCGACGACACGACTGCCCCTTCTGCGACGCCTGAGATCACCGAGACGCCCGAGATCAGCGAGACCATGCCCGTCGCCGAGTCGGTCGGCGACGTGTTCGCCGAGCGTGACGAAGTGCTCACGCCGCTCATCTTGACGGTGTCGCGCCGCTTGAAGCGGGTGCTGGCCGACGAGCAGAACGTGGTGCTGGACGCCGTTCGACGCGGAGGTATCAACGCTGTGGAGGGTCTGGCCAACGGTGCCGACGATCACCTCGACCGGTCGTTCGCCGCCATCGTCGAGGACCTGCGCACAGCGGCGTTGGCCGGCGCCCAGTCGGTGACAGCCGATGTTGTCGACATCGACGACCAACTGCTGCAACCGGTGCGCGACTGGCTGTGGACCGAGGTCATCGGTCCCTTCCGCGAGCGACTCGTCGATGCACTGCACCGGTCCGAAGGCGATGTGGAGACGTTCTCCACGAGCGCTCGCCATGTGTTCCGCGAGTGGAAGTCACAGCGCATCGACGAGCATGTCGACGACCTGGTGCGCCTGGCACACAGTCGCGGTGTGCTGAGTGGGCTCACCCCGGGCGTCATGGTGTGCTGGCTGGTGGATCCCAACGGTCCTGGCTGTCCCGATGCCGAGGACAACGCCTTGGCCGGAGTGGTGCCGGCAGGGGAAGAGTTCCCCACAGGCCACCGGCATCCGCCTGCGCACAGCGGATGCCGATGCCTTGTGGCCCAGGTCTCCGGGTAGCGTCAGACCTCGTGCGGATCCCCTCCGACCTGCCTCCCAGGCCCCCCCGTCGCCCGAGAGATCGCAGCGCCTCAGGTCGCGGTCGCGGCGGTAACCGCGCCCGCATCATCCTGGCCTCGGTGCTGGGCGTGGTGGTGTTGCTGTTCCTCTCGGCACGCAGCCTGGCATCGTTCTACGTCGACTTCTTGTGGTTCGACGGGCTCAGTCGAAACGACGTGTTCTGGGGCGTGCTGTGGGCGCGACTGCAGTTGGCCCTGGGGTTCTCGTTGCTGTTCGCCCTGTTGTGCTTCGCCACCATGTTGCTGGCTGACCGCCTAGCACCGCCGCCACCGTTGCTGTCGACCAACCCCGAAGACCAGGTGACGCTGCGGTACCAGTCCATCCCCAAGCGGCGACGCCTGCTGCTGCGCATCGTGGTGTCGTTGGTGGTGGGTCTCATGGCCGGCCTGCCCGCCTCGGGTCAGTGGGAGAGTTGGCTGCTGTTCCGCAACCAACGCGACTTCGGCGTGACCGACCCGCAGTTCGACACCGACGTGGGCTTCTACGTGTTCCGCCTGCCGTTCCTGCAGTTCCTGGTGGGCTGGCTCTTCGCCGCCACCATTCTCCTCACGGTCGTCACTGCGGCGGTCCACTATCTGAACGGTGGCATCCGTGTGCAGTCGGCTGACTCCCGGTTGTCGTCGGCCACGAAGGTGCACCTCAGTGCCTTGTTCGCCGCCCTGGCACTGCTGAACGCGGCGCGCTACTGGCTGCAGCGGTTCGAGTTGACCACCTCGGGTCGCGGTGTGGTGCAGGGTGCCACCTACACCGATGTGAACGCTCAACTGCCGGCGTTGAACCTGCTCATCCTCGTGTCGTTGGCCGTGGCCGTGTTGTTCCTCGTGAACATCCGCCAACGGGGCTGGCGACTGCCGGTGTTGGCGGTGGGCCTGTGGGCCGTGGTGGCACTGGTGGCGGGAACTGTCTACCCAGCGGTGGTGCAGCGATTCCTCGTGCAGCCCAACGTGTCCACTCGGGAACTGCCCTACATCGGGTTCAACCTCGAGGCCACGTCGCGGGCGTTCCAATTGGACAACGTGGCCATGGAGACCCTTCCGGTGCGGCCCATCACCACGGGCGAGCTGGAGGAGGGCTCGTCTCCTCTCACCGATGTACGCCTGCTGGAACCGGTGGAATTGCGTGACCGCTTCGCTCTCGACCAGGGCCTCACGTCGTTCTATTCGGTGCGGGATCTCGACGTGGACCGCTACGAGATCGACGGCCGCGTCCGTCAGGTCATGATCGGTGCCCGTGAGTTGAATCTGGCGGGTATCCCCAACAACACGTGGGTGTCGCGTCACCTGCTGTACACACATGGTTGCGGCGTGGTGGTGGCACCCGCCAGCCAGGTCACCGACGACGGCCGACCCGCCTATCTGGAACTCGACATCGATCGGCCCCAGTTGTACGTGGGCGATCGACTGGGTGGCTATTCGGTGGTGGGCACGAATCAGCGCGAACAGCCGTGTCCGGGTGTCGATGCCCAGGGCTACGAGGGTGGCACCGGGGTGGAACTCAGCAGCTTCCTGCGTCGTGGTGCCTTCGCCGTGCACTTCGGTGAGTTCAACCTGTTCGGTTCCAATCTCATCCAGCCCGATTCGGAAATCCTGTTCGTGCGCGACGTTCGTGATCGCATCAACAAGGTGGCGCCGTTCCTGCACTTGGACTCGGACCCCTATCCGGTGGTGTACGACCGGAAACTGGTGTGGGTGGTCGATGCGTTCACCACCACCAACCGCTACCCCTACGCCCAGCGGGCCAACACTGATCAACTCACCCCGGGCAGTGGTCTGAACCACAGCTTCAACTATGTGCGCAACAGCGTGAAGGCTGTGGTCGACGCCTACACGGGCGACGTCACGTTGTACGTGGTCGACGAGAGCGACCCGATCATCTCGGCGTGGCGCTCGGCGTTCCCCAAGCTGTTCACGGGCAATGACCAGGTGCCCGACGCGCTGCGACGTCACTTCCGCTACCCCGACGATCTGTTCCGGGTGCAGACCAACATGTACGGCCGGTACCGGTTCGACAACCCCGAGGACTTTTTCAACCGGGATGCGGCGTGGAGCGTGGCACAGGGTCCGTCGCGACGGTTCGAGGTGTCCAACACGGTGGGTGCCACAGGAACCGGTCAAGTGGGCACCATCGAGAGCCTGGACGTCGCCGACGCCAACGTGGTGCGTTTCGAGCCGTACTACACGCTGTTCCATGCCCCGAACCGGCCCTCAGACGAGGATCCCGTGTTCTCGCTGTTGCGGCCCTTCGTACCGTTCTCGGCCGACGACAGCCGTAAGGAACTGCGGGCATTCATGACGGTGTCCAGTGATCCCGACACCTACGGCCAGTTGACGGTGTACACCGTGGCCGGTGCGCTGCCGCCCGGTCCGGCGACGGTGGCCGCCGAGGTCGACTCCGACCCGGTCATCGCACCCAGGGTGAACCTGCTGGCACAGCAGGGATCCCGCGTGGTGTTCGGCGACCTGCAGGTGGTGCCGGTGTCGGAGGGCTTGCTGTACGTGCGTCCGTTGTACGTGCGGCCCGAGGACTCCTCGGCTCAGCAGGTGTTCCTGCGCCACGTGGTCGTGTCGTACAACAACCGCTCGGTGCTGGCCGACACCCTCACCGACGCGGTGAAGTTGCTGTTCCCCACCGCCGAGTTGGATCTGGGGCAGATCGTCGACGACGGCACCGATCCGGTCGACCCTGCCGATCCGTCCGCGCCCGAACCGGAGCAACCGGTGGATCCGACGGTGCCCGACGACGGTGCCACGGCAGCCGAACTGCTGGCTCGAGCCGACGTGTTGTTCGCCGAGGCCGAGGCCGCACTTCCCGACTTCGCCACGTACCAGGAGAAGTTGGAGCAGGCCAAGGAGTTGGTGCGCCGGGCGTTGCAGTTGCTCGACGATGCCGGCGAGTTGAACGGCTGAGTCAGCGGCCCCGACGACGCAGTTCGTCGGCCAGTTCTGCCAACTCGGCCCTCAGCGCCAAGTCATAACGCACCTGCTCGGCGGCCAGGCGTTCCTGAGCGGCACGAAGGTCGTCGAGCGCACCGAACTCCTGTGAGAGTTCGTCGAGTTGGCGTGCCAGTTCGGTGGTCGTGTTGGTGATGCGCTGGTCCAGATCGGCCAGCGATGCGCCGGGGGCCGGCGGCGGGGGAGTGCTCACCTCGACCGGTACGGGCATGTTCGCGACCAACGCCCGCAACCGCTCCACTTCTGCTCGCAGTGTCGCTAGTTCCGCCTGGGTGTTGTCGACGACGGGAGCCTGCTTGCGACGACGGAACCAGCCCATAGGGGCAGGGTAGACGGACGGCGGTGATCAGACCATGGTCTGGATGCCGACCCACAACGTGACCACACCGCCGAGGCGGTACGCGTGGCGCAAGGAAGGGCGTTCGTTCCAACGCATTTCGCCCTCGGCCGGTTCACGGCCCACCAGGGCCAACAGCGCCAAGAGGGCGGGGAACCCGGCCAACACCACGAACGATGTGCGTGCGTAGTCGGGGGTAGCGCCCAGCCATTGCTCCACCCACACCGCCAGCGTGGCACCCATCCACAACAGCACCACCATGTACGGGGTTCCCTGTGGAAGCACTCGCCACAGCACGGGACTGTTGGGGAAGCGGTCGGCGATGAACCCCAACAGGACGGGCCCGGCGTACAGGGCCACCGCCGCCCACAACTGCCAGGTGTTGCCGAGGAAGGCGATCACCACGAACACGTAGGTCGCTGCGCTGATGAATACCGAGATGGCCTGCCGCAGTGTCGAGGGATCGGGGTAGTCCTCGGGCGTGACGGCGATGATTCTGGCGGGGAACCACCGCGCCGCCGCCTCTTCGGCCAGCACCTGCACCGCAAGGGCAGCCGTCACCCATAGCGCCAGTCGGTTCGTGTAGTCGGTGATCGGTAGGTACACGCCGGCCATGCCGTTCAAGCCCCACACGATGCCCTGGGCCACCAGACCGCCCATCAGTGGTGCGATCGCCAGGTCGGCGAGACGCTCCCACCAGTCGGCCAGGGTGGTCGAGGGTGGGCGGCGAAGTGGGCGAAAGGCCTTGGCCACCAGTCCGGGCCCCACGAAGGCGGCTGCGAGGCCCAGCAGGGTGCGAACGTCCCATGCGTTCTCCACGCCGCCCGAGGCGATCACACTTCCTGCGATCACGAGGAAGCCCACCGAACCGGCGAGCGCATCCATGGTGCCCACGATCATGAGCGCCGTCATGAGGGCCAATGCTGGTGGCGTTGCCTCCCCGCCGATGTCGATGCTGGCGAGCACACCCAGCACGGCACCCGTGGCGGTGAGCAACAGTGAGGCACTGCCGAACAGTGCTCGCCATGTGCTGCCGTCACCGACCACACGCTCGAGGAGGGGCGACTTCGGTGCAGACCACTGCAGCACCGACCTCGTGAGTTGGTCGAGTCTTTGGGTGGCGGGCCAGTTGGCGATCCATTGCCATCTACTGGCTGTGCGATCCTCGACATTCGCTTCGAGGTGCATGCTGCCCACGGCTTCGACGTAGCCCACCTCGTCGCTGGCTGCGCTGCTGGAGCCACCGCCCGACGCCCCCGGCGTGCTTGAACGCGCCGCGGCACCGGCAGCGCCGGCGGCGGCACCTGCCGCCGATGCGGCTGCCAACACCGCCACGGCGGTCACGGCGTTCTCCACGAGGTCCTCGGGGTTGTCCAGTGCCGAGTAGGGATCGCCGGGTTGGGGGGATGCCGGTTCGTCGGGCGCAGGCTCGGGCTCGGCGGGGTTGGGATCGGGAGTTGGGGGCTGTGTGACAGGCGGTTCGGTGGTGGGCACCGAGGTGTCGGTGGGTTCCTCTTGCGCCTCGGTGACGGTCAACCCCAGCGATACGGCTCGAAGGGCGCTCTCGGAGTCGAGACCCACGAGTTGGAGGGTGTGCGTGCCGGGAGCCAACGCCTCGGGAATCGTCACGGCGACGCTCAACGCACCTGCGGTGTCGGTGGTGGTGCTGCCCAGTGCCAGGGGAGTTGAGAAGGCCCACGTCTCCACCGGCTGCTGGGGTCCGAACCCGTCGCCGCTCACCGTCAGACGATCGAGGTGGGCGACCACCAGGGTGCCGTTGTCGGCCAGTGGCCGAGGTGCTCCATCGGAGGTGGTGGCGGTCATCGTCAGTGCCACGCCCTGGCCGGTGATGCTCAGTCCGTCGCCCCCACGTGGCGTCACCTGCAGGCCGAGTTCCTGGCCGTCGACCAGGAGCACGGCGTTGCCGGGGGCGACGATCACCGGTTGGCCGTTGGGGAACTCGACCACCGGGGCCAGGGTCGGAGAGGGCGGTGCTGTCGTCGTAGCGGGCGGGTCGGGCCCTGGTGGCGGCGACGGCAGCGGTGCTGCTGTGGTCGGTGGGACGGTGTTGGGAGCCACTGACGACGTCGGAGGGACGGTGGTCGTGGTGGTCGTGGTCGTCGTGGTGGTGGTGGTTGTGGTGGTTGTGGTGGTTGTGGTGGTTGTTGTTGTGGTGGTGGTGGTCGACGGCGGTGTGGTCGTGGTGGTCGTGGATGGCTGCGGCGTGACCAGTGCCTCCGTCACATGCGCCGCCAACTTGGCGTAGGTGTCGGCATTGTTCACACCTGCGCTGGCGACTCGCCCGTTCATGCGGGTCAGCACATCGCTGGCCAGGGTGCCCAACCCCAGGCGCTCGTAGTCGTCGGCAGTGGGCGCCGTCGAGGTGCCGTTCGTGGTGGCGTAGTCGAGGACGCGTCGGTAGCTGTCCACCAGAGCTTGGGCCCCGATGGTCGTGGCAACGTTCGTGCCGCTGACGCTCGCCGAGGCCAAGACCGTGGCAAGCGAAGCGGCGAAGGCCTCGGTGTCGACGCCGGTGATGGTGGCCTGGGTCCACTCGCCGGCATTGGGCGGTGTGCCCCCGTTGGCGTCGGCGTAGGTGACGATGTCCACGAGGCGCGAGACCGCGTTCAGTGTGGTCTGGAACGCCAGGACGGCACGGTCGGCCGTGTTGCCGTCAGCGAGGCCGAACTCCACGATGGCGCGGCGGCTCTCGAACGAGTCCTCGTCCTTCCAACGGCCGTTGGTTCCCTTGAGCACGCCGAGGTCCTCGCCGGTCAGAAAGTTGTTCGGCTCATCGCCGCAGAGGAAGCAACTCTCGTCGTCCCACCATGCGAAGCGGGGAACACCACTGACGGTCACGGTGCCGCGCTGGGCACGGGGTTGCGAAGCGGACGTCCAGAACACGGTGCCGGTCCCACCGTTGGCTTCGCCTTCGGGGCCCTCGACCCATTCCCAGACGCCTTCCAAGCGGGTGTCCGTGGCGCCGATCCACCAGTCGTTGCTCGAGACCAGAGCGCTCACGAACTGCTGCTCGGCTTCGCTGGTGATCGTCACCAGATAGCCGGTCAGTCCGAACAGTCCTCGTGTCGCAGCGTCAGCGCGTGCGTCGACCCAGGATCGCGTTGTCGACACGGTCTGGTAGTAGTGGCCGTTGGACGGGTTGAAGGCGGTTCCAGCAGGGAGGTCCTGTCGCACGGTCGCCGACAGCGTCACCTCGCCCGGTTGTTCCGGCACCTGCCAGGTCACCCGGCCCGAACTCAGGGCGGTCACCACCGAGGTGGTGGTGCCGCTGAAGGTCAGCACCGTTCCGGCGTTGGTCGTTGCGGAGTTGGTGAACGTCAACCCCGAGTCGTCCAGTAGCAGTAGTCCGGGTGCGGTGCCCGACACGGTGACGGTGGCCGTCAGGTCGCGCTCGGCCGCGAAGTATCCGGTCGTGACGGCGAAGGTCAGAGGCGTGCTCACCGGTGATGCGCTGGTGGTGCTCACGCGGGTTGTGGTCGCCGTGGTCAGTGCCAGTGTTGGGGCGCTGAGTGTCTGTGGGCTCGGCGACGGGGCGGCCAGCGATGTGGCTCGTTCGGTGCCGGTGTCCAGACTGGCAAGGGCGACGCTGCCGGCGATGGCGGTGGCCACGACCAACCGTGTCCACATCGCCAGCAACTTTCGCATGGTCCAAAGCGTAGAGAGAGATGGGCCAACTGCCATGTCACCGACGGGGACTTCGGCCGGCCGGTTGTCAGTAAGCTGCGGTGGCGGTACTCTCTTCCACGCTTCGCCGCGGGGTGGAGCAGCTCGGTAGCTCGTCGGGCTCATAACCCGAAGGTCGTGGGTTCAAATCCCACCCCCGC
>CAYMUC010000059.1:0-9762 GCA_964393535.1 uncultured Ilumatobacteraceae bacterium
CCACACCCATCGGTGTGCAGTCCTTCTCCATCGTGGGCATCGTGGGACTGGGCGAGGCCGACGGCTTCGCCGGAGCCTCGCTGGCACTGTTCGACCCCGTCACGGCCGAAGTCGTGCTCGACTCGCGGGGCGCCTACGACGCCATCGACCTCCGGGTCGTCGACGGAGCCGATCTCGCCGACGTGCAGGCTCGTGTGGCCGAGGTCCTGAGTGACCGCCTCGAGGTGATCACCGGTGAGCAGGTCGCCGACGAGGCCGCCGATCAGGTCGGCAGTTTCGTCAGTGCGTTCGGCACGGGCCTGTCCATCTTCGCCTTCATCACCGCCTTCGTCGTCGCCTTCATCATCAACAACATCTTCGCCATCACCATCGGCCAGCGACTTCGTGAACTGGCTCTGATGCGCGCCATCGGAGCCAACGGCAGCCAGGTGCGGCGCATGATCGTGGCCGAGGCGCTCACGCTGTCCCTCACGGCCACCGTGTTGGGTCTCATCGGTGGCCTGGGCGTGGCACGAGGTCTCATCTGGTTGTTCGACGCCGCTGGCGCCGGCTTCCCCCCCACCGCCCTGGTCATGGAGTGGCGCACGGTGGTGGCCGCCGTCGTGGTAGGCGTGGGCATCACCATGGCATCGGTGGTGGTCCCGGCACGCCGCGCCGCGCATATTCCACCGGTCGCCGCCATGCATCCCGAGTTGGGCTTCGGTGCCCTCAGCGTCAACCGTCGCCTCGTCGGTGGTGTGGTGCTCACCGGCGTCGGAGCAGTGGTGTTCGCCGTGGGTTTGTTCGCTCGCCCCGGCGGCACCGTCGGCCTCATCGCCTTTGCCGGCCTGGGGGCACTGGCGGTGTTTCTCGGCATCGCCGGCCTCTCCTCGGCGGTGGTGCGACCGGTGGGTCGAGCACTGGGATGGCCCTTCGCCCGCATGTTCGGGGTCTCGGGCCAACTCGCCCGTGAGAACTCGGCCCGGCAACCGCGCCGCACGGCTCGCACCGCCTCGGCGCTCATGATCGGTGTCGCGCTCATCAGCACTGCGGCGGTGTTCACCGAGTCCCTGCGCGCCACGTTCGTGCGCATCCTCGATCGTTCGGTCACTGCCGACTTCGTGATCACCGACGCCGGATTCCAGGGCCTAC
Source organism: uncultured Ilumatobacteraceae bacterium (assembly GCA_964393535.1). Taxonomy (GTDB): domain Bacteria; phylum Actinomycetota; class Acidimicrobiia; order Acidimicrobiales; family Ilumatobacteraceae; genus CAYMUC01. Next base: position 1,132 of record CAYMUC010000059.1, read on the forward strand.
CACCCGACCTCGCCACCACCATCGCCGAACTCCCCGAGCTGGACGCCGTCTCCCCTGTGCGGGGAATCTCGGCTCGCATCGCCGGCGACGTCAAGCAGTTGGGCGCCGTGGATCCTGTCCCCTTCGACCGCTTGGCGAACATCGACGTGCAAGTCGGGTCCCTGGCCGCACTGGGGCCGGGTGGGGTCCTGGTCCACCGTGACCCAGCGCGCGATCTGAACCTGTCGGTGGGTGACCGGGTGGAGGCCACCTATCAGAACGGCGTCACCGGCACACTCGAGGTGGCGGGCATCTACGGCGACGCGGCTCTGGTGGGCAACTGGCTCATCTCCATCGAGACCCTCGAGGCCGTCAGCACCCAACCGCCTCGCGACTTCTTCGTGATCGCCCGCGTGGCCGACGCTGCCGACGCCGTCGCGGCGAGGTTCGCTCTCGAGCAAGCACTCGACGACTACCCGCAGGCCGAACTCCGTTCCAACGCCGAGTTCCGCCAGCAACAAGAAGACCAGATCAACCAGTTCCTCACCCTCATCACCGCACTGCTCGCCACCGCCGTGCAGATCGCCGTCATCGGCATCGCCGTCACCCTGGCGTTGTCGGTGTTCGAGCGCACCCGCGAGATCGGTCTGCTGAGAGCCGTGGGCATGACACGGCGTCAACTTCGCCGATCCATCCGGTGGGAGGCGGTCATCGTGTCGCTGTTCGGTGCCGTGGTCGGGGTGGTGGTCGGGTCGTTGTTCGGGGTGGCACTGGCCAGTGCCGTCCCCGACACGATCATCGACGGCGTTGCATTCCCCATCGGCCAGATACCACTCGTCATCGGGTTCGCCGTGCTCGCCGGCGTCACTGCCGCGTGGTATCCGGCGCGCAAAGCCTCGAAGATGGACATCCTCGACGCCATCGCCACCACATGAGTTCGCTGTCTGGGGGCCTGCGATCCGATCCCCGGGTGCACGGCGTGGTGGCCTCCACCTCCGCCACCATCGTGGCCAACCTGCCCGTGTTCCTGGTGGGGGCTCTCGCCGTGCAGGTCCAAGCCGACCTCGGCTTCGGCGACGGCGCCTTGGGCGTGGCTGTAGGCGGGTACTACGCAGCAGGTGCCGCAGTGTCGGCCCGCACGGGCCCGCTGGTTGCCCGGTGGGGTTCGAAACGTTCACTACAGACCGCCGCGGTGATGAGCGCCATCACCCTCGCCGTGGCCGCTGTCGTTGCGCGGTCGTATGCGGTGCTCCTGGTGACCCTGGTCGCTGGCGGCGTGGCCAACTCGCTGGCTCAGCCGGCCTCCAACGGGTACATCGCCCGTGTGGTTCCGCACCATCGCCTGGGGTTGGCGCTGGGCATGCAGAAGTCGGCCATACCTGCTGCTGCGCTGCTCGGTGGGCTGGCGGTGCCGGTAGGTCTGTGGATGACCTGGCGCGGTGTCTTCGCCGTGGCGGCACTGGTAGGGGTGGCCGTCGCAGTGTTGCTTCCCGATGAACCCGGCGCCGCACCGGCACCACGCGGTTCCCAGGCCACTCGACCCGATGTGTCCACCCGGCTCCTGGTGATCCTGTCACTGGGCGTGGGTCTGGGGTCGTCTGCATCGAATGCGCTGTCGTCGTTCACGGTGAGGGGCGGTGTGGAGGTGAACCTCGACGAACGCCTGGCCGCCCTCCTCCTGGTCGTGGGCAGCCTGGGTGGCATCACCGTGCGCATGGCAGCTGGCGCACGTGCCGATCGCCGCCCCGGTCACGCACTCACGTCCATGGCGTGGCTGTTCACGGCGGCTGCGGTGTGCTTCGCCCTGCTGGCGGTGCAGCAACGTTGGCTGTTCGTGGTGGCCATGCCACTCGCCTACGTGACCGGCTATGCGTGGCCCGGGTTGTTCCACCTAGCGGTCGTGCGATCGAACCCCTCGGCCCCGGCCGTGGCCACGGGGATCGCCATGACCGGAGGACTGGCCGGAGCGGTGGCAGGCCCGGTGATGTTCGGCACCATCGCCCAACACTGGTCGTATTCGGCGGCATGGGCCACCATGGCGGTGCTCCTGGCACTTGCCGTGGCCATCGTGCTGGCCGTTCGGTCATACATCGTGGAACGCTCGCCCCTGCCTGCCCCCGTGTGACCTGACAGCATGACCACATGGCGTTCGATCCGCATCACCTGCCCCCCGAGGTGCTGACCTTCCTCACCGAGCGGCATCTGGCCGCGCTGACCACGCTGCGACGTGACGGTTCGCCTCATGTGGTTCCGGTGGGCTTCAGCTACGACCCCCAAGAACGCTGCGTCCGCATCATCACCTTCACCCCCTCCCAGAAGGTGTCCAACGCCGCACGCGGCGGGCGGGCGGCGGTCAGCCAGGTCGATGGGGGTCGGTGGCTCACACTCGAGGGAACCGTCAGCGTCACCGACGACCCGGCCCGAGTGGCACTCGCCGTGGCCGGATATACGCAGCGCTACCGCGAGCCCGGCGAACGACCCAACCGCGTCGCCATCGAGATCGCCGTGGACCGCATCATGGGCCGCGCCTGAGGCTCATCTGGCAGTCAACGCTTCGAGCGACGCCAGGGCAACTCGTCGAGGTACATCTCGTCGAGAGGTCGAGGGAGACCATCCACGGGAGTGGCGGCACGCACGTCGTCGGGCTCGTGACGCACCTGACAACCTGGGCACCAATACAGCAGCCGAGCGTGCTCGCCCCAACGCCTCACCGACACCGTGTCGCCACATCGCGGGCACCGCTGATGATGGCGCCCGTACACCGCCAGACCACCAGGATGTGACGCCAGCGTGATGCGCTCCACCCGGTTCAGGTTTGCTCGTAGGAGTCGCGCCGACACCTCGACCAACTCGGTGAGCGTCTCGACACCGAGCACACTCACAGGCGCAAACGGACTCAGTCCGGTGGCCCACAGCACCTCGCACCGGTACACGTTGCCCACCCCGCACAACACCCGTTGATCGAGGAGCACCTCGGCCACGCTCGTAGCCGGCTCGGGATACCGCTCGAGTCTCGCCACGCAGGCAGCGAGGTCCGCACCGGGGTCGCACAGGTCGGGCCCCAGCGATCCCCGCCCGGGATGCCGGCGAGGATCGCGCATGCGATACGTCTCCACCACCGGTGCGTTGAAACACACGGCTACCCACTCGGGCACCTCGATCACGGCTCGTACTTGACGTTCGGGGCGCCGCCAACGCTCGCCGGTGCGGTAGAGGTGCCATGACCCGGTCATGCGCATATGTGTGTGCAGCACGATGCCATCGTCGAAGTTCACCTCGAGGTGCTTGCCGTGGCTGTTCACCGACTCGACCACCGCGCCCTGCGCAGGAGTAGGCCCCGGGTTGCGGGGGGCGGCGAAACGATGCACCGTGTGGCTCACGAGCGCCGTCCTCAGGGCACTGGCCGCTCGATGGATCGTGTCCCCCTCGGGCATCGGTCACAGAGTAGGTGCCCGGCACACCGCAAGTGAGGGATAGGTCACACCATCATGGAAGTTGACCCACATGGGCCAGAGCCAGGCGGATCAGGCGATCATGACCCCCGGTCATCTCTCGCCTCACCCGCTCGCTCACCGCCTCCTCGGGTGTGAACCACGACAGGTCCAAGGCCTGCGTGGTGGGCTCGCACTGCCCGTCCACGGGCACCACATACGCCAGGCTCACGGCGTGATGGCGAGGATCGTGGAATCCACTGACGCTGGCATCGGGGAAGTACTCGACCACCGTGAACGGCGACGGTTCGGCTGGCACCCGGGGCATGGCCAGGGGGCCCAGATCCTTGGCCAGGTGGCGCATCAAGGCATCGCGAACTCGTTCGTGCAGCAGTACCCGACCGCTGACCACCATGCGACTGATGGACCCGTCGGCCGCCTGGCGCAACAACATGCCCACCTGCGTCACCGAACCCCGGCCATCGACGCGCACCGGTACGGCATCCACGTACACCAGGGGCACCTGATCGCGCACGGCATCGATCTCGTCGGGTCGCAGCCAACTCGTGCGGGTATCGGTCTGATCACTCACGGGGGGCCTCCGTGCATCGGGGTGGGCTCCCAGTTTCCCAGATTCGCCACTCGGCGTCAGGCACGACCCTTCAGCATTGCCCGCCAGTACATCTGTGGCAGGGCGTACTTCTTCAGCAGGTACATGTCCCTGCGTTCCTTGGTCATGTCCAGCACCGGGAACGTGGGGGTGCGCTTCAGGTCATAGTCGAACTCGGCCATGACGCACTTGCCGCGGGCGGTCACCACCGGGCACGAGGCGTAGCCGTCGTACTGCTTGGCGGCCGCCTTGCCGTTGCGGGCGGCCAACAGGTTGGCCACAAGTGTGGGGGCCTGCTTGCGGATCGCTGCGCCGGTCTTCGAATTCGGGGTGTTGGTGGCGTCACCAAGTGCGAACACGTTGGGGTACCGCACGTGCTGCAGTGTGTGCTTGTCCACCTCGATGTAGCCGAAACGATTGTTGGGATCGGCCAGTGGCGACGCCTTCACCCAGTCCGGGGCACTCTGAGGCGGCACGATGTGAGCCATGTCCATATGCAGGGTCGTGGTGTCACCGGTGGGGTTGTGACGGATGGTGACCGTGTGGCCCGGGCCGTCCACGGCGATCACCTCGCTTTCGAAGTGCACCGTGATCCCGTAGCGCTTCACCACCCCTTCCAGGGTGTCGGCGAACTCCTTGATCCCGAACATGCCGGGGGTGGGCAGCACCATGTGGACGTCGATCTTGTCGAGCACACCGGCGCGGCGCCACTGGTCACAGGCCAGATAGGCGATCTTCTGCGGTGCCCCTGCGCACTTGATGGGTCCGGCGGGCATGCTGAACACGGCGGTGCCGGACCGGGTGTTCTGGATGGCCTTCCATGTCTCGGGCGCCAGGTCGGCCCGGTAATTGCTGGACACCCCGTTGCGACCCAGGGTGTCGACAAGACCGTCGACGGCTTGCCAGTCGAGTTGGATGCCGGGCGCCATGACCAGCCACCGGTACTGCACATGAGCGCCAGACGCCAGGGTGAGGCGACGCCGATCGGGGTCCACCTCGGTCACGGCGTCGCGGATCCACCGCACACCCGCAGGCATGACCGACACCATGGGGCGAGCCGAGGTGCGTAACTTCGAAACACCAGCACCCACGAGCGTCCACAACGGCTGGTACCAGTGCACTTCGGACGGTTCGATCACCGCCACATCGGCGATACCCGCCCGCTTCAACCGGGCGGCGACGGTGATCCCCGCCGTCCCTCCTCCCACGATCACCACGTCGTGCTCGGGTGTCTCGCGACCAGTCATGATGCAGCCTCCACGCGTCTCAGCCCCTCGGCTCTACATACCCTACGGGGTATGCAAATGGGGCGAGAAGGGACTTAGGTCCCGAGGTGCTCGACACGCGCCCCGGCAGCAGACAGGGCTTCGGGCAGCGGGGTCACGCCCAGGCCAGGACCCGTGGGAACCTCCAGGTGACCGTCCACCAGTTCGAACGGTTCGGTGAGGTCTCGGGCGAAGTAGCGCGACGATGCCGACAGATCGGGCGGAAGCGTGAAGCCAGGAAGTGAGGCCAACGCCAGGTTCGCCGCCCGCCCGATACCGGTTTCCAGCATGCCCCCGCACCACACGGGCACGCCGTTGGCCTGGCACAGGTCGTGAATGCGACGCGCCTCGAGTAGACCACCCACCCTTCCGGGTTTGATGTTGATGATGGAGCAGGCACCGAGTGCGATGGCATCGGCGGCCACCTGCGCCGAGGTGATGCTCTCGTCGAGGCAGATGGGCGTGGCGAGTTGCTGGGCGAGACGTGCGTGCTGGCGCAGGTCGTGCTCGGCGAGGGGTTGTTCGATCAGCAGGAGGTCGAACTCGTCGAGACGCGCCAGATGCCTGGCATCGGCCAAGGTGTAAGCGGCGTTGGCATCCACCTGCAGCATCACGTCGGGTCCCACTGCCTCACGTACCGCTCGGACCAGGTCCACATCACACCCTGGTTCGATCTTCAACTTGATGCGCACGTACCCCTGCTCGAGATACCTCACGACGGCGGCCACCGTCTGGTCGATGTGATCGTGCAGTCCCACCGACACCCCCACCGCCACGCGCGACCGCTCACTTCCCAGCCATTGCGCCATCGACAGGCCGTGCAGGCGCAGTTCGGCATCCAGCACCGCTGCTTCCAGAGCGGCCTTGGCCATCTCCCAACCCCGTACCGGCGCCAGGATCCGGGCTACGTCGTAGGGTCCCACCTCACCCGCCGCCAGGAGTCGGGGAACCAGGTGGTGGCGCAACGCCAGCACCGAGGCCTCCACGAATTCGGACGAGTAGAGCGGCTCCTCACCGGCGACGTTCTCGCCCCACCCCTCCACGTCGTCACCGATCACGCGGACCAACACCACATCGCGCCCGTGCTGCACCCCGAACGACGTTCTGAAGGGACTGACGAATGGCACCTCGCAACGCACCAGTTCCACGGCATGAAGTCGCATGACTGGCACCGTAGCGCCAGCGCGTGGAATCGGGCCGCGGACCTGCCACCATGGCCCCGTGACCCGTCGTTCTCGGATCGTTCGACCTGCTGCCATGTGGTGGGCGATGGCGGTGGTCGCCAGCGGTGTGTGCACGGCCGGTCTTGCCACGACGGTGAGCGCCGCTTCGACCCCCGACGCCACGCCGGCGGGCGAGCAGCAGTATCTGGTGCGCTTTCACGACGCATCACGAGTTGATCCCCTCGCCCAGGCCTGGTCGTTGGCCTCCACACAGATGGCGGTGGCTCGCTACGGGGCACGCATCGAGGCGACCCTGCGCTCGGTGTTTCCCGGAGCAGTCGTGGCAGCCGACGCCGAAGCGATGGCCGAACTCGCAGCCGATCCCCGGGTGGCCGAGATCGAGCCGGTCAGCACCTTCCGGCTCGACACCACCCAGACCGATCCACCCTGGGGTGTCGACCGCATCGACCAACGTGCGCTCCCCCTGTCGTCGACCTTCACCCCGCAGGCCACGGGCCGTGGAGTGCGGGTGTACGTGGTCGATTCGGGCATCAACCCCGGCCATGTGGATTTCGGCAGCCGAGTGACGGCGGGATTCGACGCCTTCAGCCTCAGCGGTGATGGCCGGCTCGACTGCAACGGCCACGGCACCCACGTGGCGGGCACTGTGGGCGGCACCACCTACGGCGTCGCCAAGCAGGCCACACTCGTCCCGGTGCGCATCGGCGAATGCGGCGACAGCGTGTCGTCGGCGAACATCGTGCGGGGTCTCGACTGGGTACTCACCGAGCACGACCGCGTCGGTGGGCCGGCGGTGGTGAACATGAGTCTCGGCGGCGACGGATCGAGACTGCTCGACGACGCCGTGGCGCGAGCACTGGCCGACGGTCTCGTGGTGGTGACGGCGGCGGGCAACGAGGGGGTGGAGGCCTGCGACAGGTCTCCGGCCCGCTCGCCGGCAGCATTGACGGTGTCGGCGGTCGACCGCAGCGACCGTCGCCCGAGTTGGGCCAACTACGGCCAATGTGTGGATCTGTTCGCACCGGGTGACGGCATCGTGTCGGCGTCCTACCTGGTCTCCAACGGCAGTCGCATCATCAGCGGTACCTCCATGGCCGCGCCCCACGTGTCAGGTGCAGCCGCCGTGTTGCGTTCATCGCAGCCAGGTCTCTCGGCGCGCCAGGTGATGGCCGCACTGCTCACCCAGGCCACCGCCGACGTGGTGGCCAGTCCGGGCACCGGTTCCCACAACCGCTTGCTGTACCTGGACCCCACCACCACGCCGGTGCCCGCCCCGCCGGCCAATGACGCCTTCGCTGCAGCGTCGGTCATGAGCATCGGACCCTCGGTGACGGTGACCGGCACCAACATTCCCGCTACGGCCGAGGCAGGTGAACCCGTTCACGCCGACAGTGGCGGCGGACAGTCGGTGTGGTGGCGGTTCACCGCACCCTCCGATGGGAGAGTGACGCTCACCACCCAGGGTTCCGACTTCGACACCGTGCTGGCGGTGTACCGGGGTTCCTCGGTGGCCAATCTCACTCGGGTGGCGTCCAATGACGACATCGTGGACGGCGTGAACCGCGTCAGCCAACTGAGTTTCGACGCTGTGGGTGGCGTCACCTACCGCATCGCCGTCGATGGTTGGGCGGGTTCCTGGGGTGCCATCCGACTGGTCATGACCACGCCCTGGTCGCAAGGTTCCACACCTGAACCCGAACCCCCGACTCCAGCGCCCACGCCGTCGCCGTCGCCGTCGCCGGGCGGACTCATCACCACACTCACCCCCACCCGCATCCTCGACACCCGCACCACCGGCGTCCGCGTCACCACCACCCCCACACGCCTACGCGTCACCGGCCGCAACGGACTCCCCACCACCGGCGTCACCGCCGTCGCCCTCAACGTCACCGCCACCGGCACCACCGGCACCGGCTACGCCACCATCTACCCCTGCGGCACCCCACCCAACACCAGCAACCTCAACTTCACCCTCGGCCAAGACATCCCCAACGCCGTCATCGCACCCCTCGCCACCAACGGCGACCTCTGCCTCACCGCCAGCACCCCCACCCACCTCATCATCGACCTCTCCGCCTGGTTCGCCACCAACGCCGGCCTCACCACCCTCACCCCCACCCGCATCCTCGACACCCGCACCACCGGCGTCCGCGTCACCACCA
>CAYMUC010000059.1:9862-18875 GCA_964393535.1 uncultured Ilumatobacteraceae bacterium
CCTCACCGCCAGCACCCCCACCCACCTCATCATCGACCTCTCCGCCTGGTTCGCCCGCGGCTAGGTCAGCCAGCAATCAGGCTGCGGCGAACTGGAGCAGGCGACCGGCGATGGCGTCGAAGATGAGCGCCACACCTGGCTTGTACACATGCACGCCGTCCCACCGGTAGGCGGTGTCCACCGACAACGGTGACCCACTGCACCACTCCACCGGTCCGGGAACGAAGGTGGTCGTGTCGGGATTTCGTTCGGCCAGGGTGCGCAGCAGTTGGTTCAGATGAGCCACGCGGCTGTCATCTCCGCGCTCGGGCAGTGCCGGCACCCCCGCCCCTGGTGTGTCGATGGGTCGCATACAGGGCACTTCCAGGAGTGCCACCTTCACACCGGCTGCGGCCAGCGCGTCCACACCGCGCTGAGCCTCGCGCAGGAAGTGCACGTCGGTTCGCGGCGCGCCCACGGGCAGGGAGGTGTTCTCCCATTCCATGTCCAGCACCTCCCACGCACCGATCATCACCAGCGCCACCTCGGCCTGGGCCCGAACAGCATCGTCGGCCCAACGCTCGGGCCAGTCGGCACAGGCACTGAAGTCCTGGCGAATGCCGGGCCTGATGCTCACCGCCACGCCACGGTCGTACACACCGCATCCGTTGATAGATCCATCGGCCACTGTGAAGAGGCTTTCGAGTCCGCTGGGCAGGTTCTTGGCGAGCGACCCCGCCTGCGAGTCGCCCACCACCACGAGCCGTACCGGACGTTCCGGCACCACGACGGGCACGGTGACCGGTGACGGAACGGTCGCAGGCGTCGAGTCCGACACCGCCGTCGACTCCGTGGTCGGCTCAGCGGGGGGTGCGATAGTGCTGGCGGGTGTCGCTGGCGCAGCAACCGTCACCGCTGGAGCGCTCCACGCCACGTCATCGCTGGTGTCCACCGACGGATCCACGGTGGTGGCCCCTGCCAGACCGGCCACGATGGCAGCGCCGAGAAACACCATGGACACGCTGACGCCCGCAGCAGTCGCCACACCGGCGCGCTGCGCCCGCCACGGCCGCGAGCGAACCGATACCCACCAGGTCCCGAACGCACCCTGGCGCATGGGCACCTCGACGAACCTGTACGACAGTTCGGCCACCACGACCGTCACGGCAACGGCGGTGATGATGTCGCGCCAGTTGCCCGAGGCGGCGCCACTGAACACGATCACCGGCCAATGCCACAGGTACAGCCCGTACGATCGGCGACCCACTGCCACCAGTGCCCGATGCCCTAGCACCTGTCCAAGACGACCCGATGCCGGGTGCACCGCAGCGGCGATGAGCACCGCCGAGGCCAGGCTCACCAGCGCCAGTCCGCCCCGGTACAGCGCCATACCGGACACCGTGAGCGTGACCATGGCCAGCGCGATGACCGCCATGGCACCCCCACCGCACACCTCCAGCACTCGCGTGGGCACTCGACCCTGCCTGCCCTCCCAGGGCCGCCACACCAGGGCCACTGCGGCCCCCACCAACAGACCCGTCGACCGCGTGGGGGTGGACAGGTACAGCAGGTTCAGACGGTCGGTGTCGGCGCCCCAACTGGCCACGGCCGTGGCGACCATCAGTGCTGCGGCAGACCCGAACAACACCCCCGACGCCCGACGGCGTCGACCCGCAACCCGACCCAGCACAAGGGGGAACAGCACCGGCCACACCAGGTACCACTGCTCCTCCACCGCCAAGGACCACAGGTGGCGCAACAGGGGAGGATCGGTGGGGGCGAAGTAGGGAGTGTCGACACCGAAGATCTGCCACCAGTTCGACACGTACCCCAGGGCAGGTAGCAGGTCACGACGCAGGGTGGCGGCCAGGGGGTCGGCGAACAGCAGGGCCCACACCGACACTCCCAGCGCCATGGCGCCCAGGGCCGGGAGAAGTCGTCGAGCTCGACGGATCCAGAACGACCTCAGATCGATGGTGCCGAGACGGCTGTGCTCGTCGAGCAGGAGCGACGTGATGAGGTAGCCCGACACCACGAAGAACACCTCGACGCCGAGGAAACCGCCCCTGAGCCAACCCCAGTCGAGGTGATACACGATGACGGCCAGCACGGCGAGACCGCGAAGGCCATCCAGGGCAGGCAGGTAGCCCATGGAGGTACGGGGGGTGGTTCCGGCGGCGTGCACGACGGAACCCAAGTGTGTCAGGCCCGAGGCCTCCGGGTCAGGACACCTCCACCCAATCCGCCAACAGATCCGGCACCTGAAGGTGGGCGGGAATGCGTTCTGCGCCGATCATCTTGTCGATCCAGGCGTGGACGTGCCAGATGCGGCGCTCCTGGTAGTTGATGACCTGTGCACCGTGGGCCGCCGACTCCATGGACCGCTGGATCGGTTCCAGATTCGAGTAGTCCTCACCCATGACCACGTCGAAGCCGGCCAGGCGTCGCTGCCACAGGTCGGCCTTGGGCAGTTCACCCACCTCACCGTCGACCGCCCAGTCGGGGGCGAACCACACGATGTCCAAGCGTGTGCGGTCGATGGCCTCGGGCCAGAACACCAGGAACGGGAAGCCGCGAGCATCGAGCGGGGTGATGAGGTTCGGAAAGATGCCGTGCGCCGGGTTCGTCGTGAAGAACAGTTCGGTGGCGCCTTGGAATGCGGGAAGGCCATCACGATCGGGGCGCCCCTGCGACACCATCTCGGGCTGCAGTGGCGTGATCATGTTCTGATGCCCGTGAGGGAACAGCATCATGACGGCACCGCGCCCGTCGAGCGACTTGGCGACGGTGTTCGTGTGGATGGTGCGAGCGTGGTACACCTCGAGAAAGCCCTCGGCCAGCACCTTCCAGTTGCAGCCGACGACCTCGCTCTTGGTGTCGACGATGCGGAACGGAGCTGCGCCCAACTCGTCCAGGATGGTCGGCAGTGGGTGCAGCCACTCGGCCAGCGAGATGGCGTCGTGGTCGAGGTTCACGAAGATCCAACCGTTCCACTGCTCGCAGCGCACCGACGGCAGGCCCAGTTCTTCTTTCTGCAGGCCGACGAAATCGCGTTCGTCGGGGACGCGCACCAGACTGCCGCACAGGTCGTAGCCCCACGAGTGGTATTGGCACACCAGCATGCGAGCCTCGCCGCAGGTGCCTCGCACCACCGGCGCACCACGATGGCGACACGAGTTGTAGAACGCCCGAACCACGTCGTCGGTGCCGCGCACCAGCAAAATCGGCGCGCCGGCGATATCGCACAACTTGTAACTGCCCTGCGTGCCCAGTTCCGTGATGTGACCGGCGTACAACCAGGCCTTCTTCCAGAGGTGTTCTCGCTCGAGTTCGTAGAACTGGGGGTCGATGTAACGACCCAAGGGGATCCCGGGCAACTTGGGGAAGTCGTCGGGCGGCCCGGTGCGGTTGCGCTCGTACTCGCTGCGCTCGGCGTACATCTGGTTGAAGGCGGCGTCCACCGTGATCCCCCTGGCTGTGCGGCCCGGCATCGGCACCGGATACATGACAACGGTTATGTGATGGTAGGCGCGTGGCAGACTGATGTCCATGCCCCGAGTGGTGGATGCCGAACAACGCCGACGCGAACTGGTGGATCTGACGGCGCAGCAGATCGCTCTGGTGGGGTTGGACCGGGTGACGCTTCGCGAGATCGCCCGCGCCGGCGGGTGGTCGACAGGCATCGTGAGCCACTACTTCAGCGACAAGAAGGAACTGCTGTTGGCCACCTTCCGGTCACGGGCCGAGTTGGCCGGACGGCACGCCCACACCCTGGTGGAGAATGGGCGCGCCCCCTTGGAGGCCTTCCTCGAGGCGGTCCTGCCACTGGACGAGGAGCGCCTGTTGAACTGGCAGGTGTGGCTGGCCTTTTGGGGTTCCGCTGTGGGCGACCAGGAACTCAGCGCCGCGCAACAGGACCGTCACGACAGTTTCCAACGGGACCTGGTGGCGGCCCTGGAAGTTGAACGCGACCACGGCCGCCTACGCGCCGGCCTGGATCTGGAGCACGAGTCGCTCCGCCTGATCATGGTGGTCGACGGCATCGCCCTGCAGGTGGTGTTCGCTCCTGAACGCTGGCCCGACCAGGCTCAGCGACGCATGGTGACCGAACACCTGGAAGGCTTGCGCCCATGACGGCGTTGTCGGGTGCGGTGGTGGCGGTGGTCGGTGCCAGTGGTGGCCTGGGGAGCGAGTTGGTGCGCCAGGCGAAAGCTCGTGGTGCCGCCGTGCTCGAGTGCGGCCGCAACGGTCCCGACGTGGCGATGGACCTGCGCAACGACGATGCGGGGGACGCCCTGGTAACCGAAGCACATCGGCGATTCGGCCGACTCGACGTCGTGATCGTGGCCTCGGGTGTGGTCGCCTTCGGCGAGTTGGCCGACACCGAGCCGATCATCGTGGAAGAACTGTTCCTGACCAACGCCATGGGACCCCTGTGGCTGGCCAGGTCGGTGCTGCCGGCCCTGACCGCCACAGGGGGGTGCTTCGCTGCCATCACCGGCGTGGTGGCCGAGACGGCGTACCCGGGCATGGCCGCCTACGGCGCCTCGAAGTCGGCACTGTCGCATGGTTTGGCAGCCTGGCGTCGCGAGGTGCGCCGCCACGGGGTGACGGTGCTCGACGCTCGCCCACCCCACACCGAGACCGGTCTCGCCACCCGACCGTTGGCGGGCACCGCGCCTCGTATGCCCACCGGCCTGACACCCGCGCATGTGGCCGGGTGCATCCTCGACGGCATCGAAGCCGGCGACAGCGAGATCGCCTCCAACTCCTTCATGTGACGGACGTCACCCATGGTTGGCGGCGTGGGGCAGAATGACCGCCATGGCCTCACCGTTGCCCGGCTCACAGGATTGGCTCGACCTCGTGTTGGAGGAGGTGGTGGAACCCGACCTGCCCATCGTCGATCCGCATCACCACCTGTGGCCGCCTGACGGTCCCCTGCCCTATGGTCCGCAAGAGCTTTGGGTCGACGTGAACTCCGGACATCGCATCGAGCAGACCGTGTTCATGGAGTGCGGTGCCGCCTACTGGTCCGATGGTCCCGAGCACCTGCGCTGCGTGGGTGAGAGCGAGTTCGTGGCGGCCGCCGATGCCACACTGCCGCGACGGTTGATCGCCGGCATCGTGGGACATGCCGACCTCACCCGCGACGACCTCGACGACGTACTCGACGCCCATGTCGAGGCCAGTGGCAGCCTGTTCCGAGGTATTCGCGACGCATTGTCACGTGCTGAGCATCCCGAGGCGCTGATGATTCCCGGCGGGGCTGCCGCGGGAAAGTACGCGGACCCGGCCTTTCGACGTGGCGTCGCCCGACTGGGTGACCGCGGGTTCACCTACGACACGTGGCACTACCACTACCAGAACCGCGAGATGCTGGAGTTGGCGAGGGCGGTACCTGACACGGTCATGGTGCTGGATCACTTCGGCACACCGCTGGGTGTGGGCCCCTACGCCGGCCATGAGGACGAGATCTTCGAGCAGTGGAAGATCGACATCGCCGAGTTGGCGACGTGTGAGAACGTGGTGGCGAAGTTGGGTGGCCTGGCCATGCCCGACAACGGCTTCGGCTGGAACTCCGCCGAGGCCCCGCCCACCTCGGCAGAGTTCCTCGAGGCGCAGGCCCGCTACTACCTACACACCATCGAGTGCTTCGGTCCGCAGCGATGCATGTTCGAGTCGAACTTCCCCGTCGACCGGTTCTCGTTGTCGTACCGGGTGCTGTGGAATGCCTTCAAACTGCTGACGGCCGAGTTCAGCGCCGACGAACGGGCGGCCATGTTCTCGGGAACAGCCCGGCGGGTGTACCGCCTCGAGGCGTGACGCGCCGTTAGCGGCGGAAGAACAACTGCAATTCGATGTCGCCGAACTCGTCGGCCGACAACACGATCGGGGCGGACGGCACTTTCACCCCGTAGTCGGCGAACTCGATCCGTAGCGAACCGACCACCACGATGACACCGTCCACCAATTGTGCCTCGAGGGGCAGCTCGACCGGCAGGGTGATATCGCGGATGGTCAGTTCACCGTTGGCCTGCACGCTCGCTCGACCACCTGTGGCTGCGTCGTCCCCGAGCTCGATGGGGTCGGTCAGACGGAACGACGCCGTGGGGAACTGGTCGGTGCCCAGGGCCCCGCGCACTTTGCCGTCACGTCGGGAATCATCGGTGGTGAGCGCTGCAAGATCGGCCACGATGTCCACTCCGGTCACGGTGGTGCCCTCGATGCTCAGGGTGCCGGTGACCTCAGGGGTGCGCCCCACGGCATCGATCTCACCGATACCCGCCAACTCTTCACGTACCCGGAACCCCACGAAGGTGCCGGTGGAGTTCTCGTAACTGAACTCGCCGACGGTTGTGTCGACGTTCCACACACCGTCGAGACCATCGACACCTGCGACCTCGCCCGGCGGGGCGGTCGTGGTCGGCGACTCGACCGCCTGGGTGGTGGTCACCTGGGCCACCGCTTGATCGATGGACACTTCGGCCGGGGCATCGTCCCGCAGGAGCCACCATGCGATACCGCCACCCACGACTGCAACCGCCAGGACCAGACCGATGACGAGGACGCGCTTCATAGCGCCACGGTACCGGTCAGGGTCGCGACCGCCTCAGAGGCTGATCTTCACCCGGTTCGAGTTGAACGTCTTGCCCTTCAGGGTGCACGACGCCATCAGCGACGTGGCGCCTTTATAGGCATTGGCCTTGGGCTTGATCGTTGCGAGGGGTTGCTTGCCGCGGGCGGTGGCTTTACCGACCACGACCCGCTTGTCGGTGGTGACCGTGCACACCGACCCTGCGGTGGCCGCCACGCGGACGGTGCTGCGAGCGGTCACCTTTGCTGCGGCCGTGGGCCGACCTGCCGCCGGTGCAGGCGACAGGATGCGGGCTGCCCCCGGCTTCTTCGACAACCTCACCGTCATGACGTCGCCGTCAGCCATCAGCGACGCACCGCTGAGCAGCGTCACGGAAGCGGACTTGCCCAGGAACTGCGCGAGCCCTTCGCACACCTGCTGTCCCTGCATGGTGGAGCCGTTGGCCGCACACCACGCCTGGATTCCTGCTACCGAGCAGTCCGTGATGCCGGGCATGTAGCCGCAGACGCCGGTGAGGTCCGGCGCCGTGGTGGTGGGCGGCCCGGTCTCGATGCTGCCACCCTGGCCCAGGGGTACGTCGATTTCCTCGGTCTGGTTGAACGTGCCGGACCCGATCTGCCCGGCGAACACACCGGTTCCACCAGTCACGTACACCTTTGCGTTGATGTCGATGCTGATGGTCTCACCAGCGGCCGAACCCACGCCCCTGCCAAGGCGTGCGTTGGCCTCGATGGTGCCGGTCACGGTGCTTCGGGCTGCGTCGGTGAACGTGAGTGTGAATGAACAGGCTTGCTGCACCTGACCGCTGAAGTTGGTCATGTTCATGCTGGGACTGAGGCCCTGCAGCGAGATGGTCATGGACATGCTCGAGTTGAGGTTCACGTCGCACGACGCCTCGACGGTGCCACTGTTGAAGCCGGCATCGCCGGTGGAACCGGCGAGTGTGGGGTTGGCCACCGTGCCGGTCTGACGCTGCTGCGACACCACGGTGGCATACGTGCAGTTCGCCGTCACCGTGCTCTGGCCCGTCATGAACTGCTCGGCGATCGACTCGATGCTGGGGTCACAGGTCGGCAAGCCGGCATCACCGGAGGGGGCCGACACAGGGGCCAGGTCGAGTACGAAGTCGCCCGGGTTGGGAGGTACCAGAACCTGAGCCGTCACGGGTGCCGCCGGCACCACCAACGCCGCCATTGCCACGACGAGCGCACACCACGATCGACGCATTTCAGAGCCCTTTCACCGGTATGCCCGGATACCACCAACGTACGTAGCCGCAGCGTATCCACACCGTCAAGGGCTGCCGGAAGGCCTACTTCCTCGGCGGACGCGGCGCGATGGTGCCCGTCGGTTGGCAACGGGGAATGGTGACTCCGGGCGGGGGGCGCTCACCACTCATGACGCTCACACAGTTGTTCCGCGGCATGTTCTTCACCGGAAGCGTCACGTCCGTGGCAGGCACCGTGCTCGGGGTGGTCGGGGTGG
This sequence comes from uncultured Ilumatobacteraceae bacterium, assembly GCA_964393535.1. Lineage (GTDB taxonomy): Bacteria > Actinomycetota > Acidimicrobiia > Acidimicrobiales > Ilumatobacteraceae > CAYMUC01. The sequence goes on from CAYMUC010000059.1 coordinate 17,925, forward strand.
TCGGATCGGTCTCGCTGTCGCCACCGCAGGCCATACCCACGGTGAGCATCAGGGCGACGCCGGCACCGGCCGCCAGTCGTCGTACCGCGCTGCGGTGTGATGTACGTAACGCCATGCCGTCACCCTAGCCAGGTTCGTCTCGCCGTCACGACGAACACTGGCGCAGTGAGGACACACCGTCACCCAACGCCGCCACTCCACCAACCATGATGACCTCATGAGCCTGTAGCCGCTCGAGTTCCCGCATCACACCCAGTGGCACACAGTCCTCACGCACCAACAGCACCGGACCACGACCACCCGCCACAGCACCAGCAGGCAACGCGTCTCCGTAACCGCGACCATTGGCCAGGAACACCACGTCCACACCAGGTTCGAACCCGGCCTGTGAGACCGCCACCGCGGTCGCATACCGATCCACACCCACCAGGCGACTCACACCCGCAGGCGCGAACGCTCGAAGTTCACGTGCCACCAACTCCGACACAGCATCGGGCCCGCCCAACACCACGATCCGGTCCGGTGACAAACGCTGCAGTTCGGCCTCGGTCGACGCCGGGATCGCGTCACGCTGCACCAACAGAATCGGCCCACCATCACGCATCGCCCGCGGGCCACCACCAAGTGCATCCGCGAAGTCGGCACCCGTCGCGATGTACACCACCGACGCACCCCCAGCATGCGACGTCTGGGTAATCGCCACCGCCGTGCCATACCGGTCGTCACCGAACAGACGAGTCACGCTGCCCGTCGTGGTCGCCCGAGCAGCGTCCAACACGGCGTCACTCACCGCAGCCGGCCCACCCAACACGATGACCCGAGCCGGGTCCAAACGCCGCAACTCGGCCAATGTCGCCGACGGGATCTCGTTGCGTAGCACCATCAGCACCGGACCGGTCCCCGCCGCCAACGGCCCCGCCGCCAACGCATCGGCAAAGTCCTCAGCCGTCG
>CAYMUC010000060.1:0-18672 GCA_964393535.1 uncultured Ilumatobacteraceae bacterium
CGGGGTGATCTCCAACAACTGGAGGATCACCTTGGTGTCGGGGCCCAACATGGCACCGGAGGCGATACGGAACAACAGGCTGTAGCCGATCTGGCCAGCAGCCCCGGTGACGGCAACTCGTACTGGGGAGGTCATGAACCTGCAGCGTAGGCGTCCCGAGCGGCTCGGGTCACGCCCGGCCGATGGCCTGCGCGATGAGTTCGGTGTACGCCCTGGCCCCAGCGGGGCGCAAGTGCGTGTTGTCGCTGTAGAACCAGTCGCGCTGATCCTTCGACAACTCGTGCCAGTCGAGCACCTTCACGTTCGGCCAACGCTCTGGAACGGCGCGAATGAGGTCGTTGTTGGCGTCCTGCCAGGGCTTATCCACCCGGGTGGTCAGCACCAGCACCAGAGGCACCTGCGACACCTGTTCGAAGAACGCATCCAGCGTCGGGGCGCTGGTGGGACCGTTGGTGCCCAGATGCACGATCACCACGTTGCCCAGCACACCGAGTTCGTTCAGGTAGGTCACGATGTCCACGCCAGCCTTGAACTGCCTGCTCACCTCGGCGTCGACCACGTACCCGAGTTCGCGCAGTTGTGTGGCGGCACCCAGCATCACCGAATCGCCGATGGCTGCCACGTCGATGACCGGGGGCGGCTGCATGGTCGTGCTGACGGGTGGCTCGGACGAACCTCCCGGCCCTGGGAGCGCCGGCTGCCCAGGCGTCGTGGTGGGGGTGACGGCCGGAACCGTGGTGCTGACGGTGTCCAACAGGTCCACCGTGGCCGTCTCGCCGGCCTCCACACTCTCGCGGATCTCGTTGGGGTTCACCTCGGCTGTCACCAGGCTCACGCCGCTGAAGCCGACGAGCATGACCACGGCACTGGCAGCGGCCACGAGTCGCCGACGCGCCACGAGTGTGCGCGCATCGAGCGCCGCCATGGCCGAGCGCACCCATGGCCCCAGGCGCCCCTCGCGAATGGGGGTTTCCACCAGGCGATACGACGCTTCGGCCACGACGGCGGTGATCGCCATGAGCAGGACGAAACGGGGCAACGACAGAGGCGCACCGGCCACCTTGCGAGACATCTGGAAGATCGGCCAGTGATAGAGGTACAAGCCGTAACTGCGCGTTCCCACCCAGGTGAACACGGGGTTGCCCAGCCCGGCGCGACCACCGAGCCAACTCCTCGGGTGCGACACACTGGCGATCACCATCACGGTGGCGAGTCCCACGAGGAAGAAACCACCCCTGAACAACCAATCGTTGCCCCGGCGTCCGTCCTCCCCCACCACCACGTCACTGAGGCCCCAGTGGGTGGCAACGAGGATCAACACACCCACGAGACCCAGAGCATCGACCAGACGGCCGTGACGGGCGATGGGAGCCCGACGCAGTGCCCAGGGTTGCCACACCATCGCCAGGGCTGCCCCGATGAGCAGGCCGCCTCCACGGGTCACCGTCGACAGGTACACGAGATCCAGTCGGGCGACCTCGCGTCCGAACAGCGACAGATACTGACCAGGGGTCTGCTCGGGGGTCCCCACGGGGCCGGACCGGTAGATGACCGCCATCAGCACCGACATGAGGACCGAGGCGCCCAGGAGCCATGCGGCGAGACGAGTCCATCTCCGCTTTCCCCACGCCATCAAGGCCATCACCACGAGGGGCCACACCAGGTAGAACTGTTCCTCGACGGCCAGGGACCACAGGTGCCTCAACGGCACGAACTCCAACTCGGAGAAGTACGACGAGCCACTCCAGATCTGGAACCAGTTCATGATGTAGGTGAGACCTGCCACCACATCGCCTCGCAACTGACCCAACTCGTCACGGGCGAAGACAGCGGCGTGCAGCGTCACAGCGAGCAAGGTCAGCGCGAGGGCGGGAAGGAGTCGCCGAGCCCGCCTCAGCCAGAACTGCCCCAGCGCAACACCGCCATCCCGTTCACGTTCGGCGATCAGCAGCACGGTGATCAGATAGCCACTGATGACGAAGAACACTTCGACACCGAGGAATCCGCCGGCCAGCCAACTCTTGTTGGCGTGGTACACGATCACCGCAGCCACGGCCAGACCTCGCAGCCCGTCGAGGCCGGGGAGGTAGCCCACACGCGGCCCTGCGTTCACGGGCCGCGTGAGTGCACGGGTGGGGGCCATCGCAGCAGTCTGTCCGGTGGAGTCGTTCACGTGACGTCAGGCAGCGCAGGTGGCCTCATGCCACCGACAGTCCCAGATTGGCGTAGATCTCACGGGTGGCCGTCGAACGGTTCAACGTGTAGAAGTGCAGACCAGGCGCTCCACAAGCCAGCAACTCGGTACACAACTCGGTGGCGACGTCCACCCCCACCTGCCGAACCTGCTCGGCATCGGTGGCACGCTCGAGGCGTTCCACCAACCACCGTGGCACCTCTGCCCCCGACAACGCCGCCATCCGCTCGATCTGGGACAGGTTGGTGACGGGCATGATGCCCGGGATGATCGGAGCATCGACGCCTAGTGCCGCCAGGTCGTCACGCAGGCGCAACCAGTGACGTGCCTCGAAGAAGAACTGGGTGATCGCGAAGTCGGCCCGGCGGAGTTTGTCGGCCAGGTGCTGGCGGTCGGTGGCCAGATCAGCCGAACGCGGGTGACCCTCGGGATGCGCCGCCACACCGATGGAGAACGCACCACTGGCTGCCAAGTCGTCCACCAGCTCGGCAGCGAACCGATAGTCGGAAGGCCGAGCGTCAGCGGGATCGAGGGGCGGATCCCCACCCAGTGCCAGCAGGTTCTCGATGCCAGCAGATCGGTAGCCATCGATGATCTCGGCGATCTCGCCCCGCGTGTGCGATTGGCAGGTGAGATGGGCCATGGGGGTGATGCCGGTCTCGCGTGCCACCCAGGTGACGACGTCCCGGGTGCGTTGGCGCGTGGAACCCCCAGCCCCGTAGGTGACCGACACGAAACTCGGCCGCAACGACTCCAGTTCGGCGATGGTTCGCCCCAGGGTCAACTGCGCCGACTCGGTGGACGGCGGAAAGAACTCGAACGAGAACGTCGGTCCCGCCGCCAGAAGTTCACCGATACGTGCCATGGGTGGCCCACGCTACCCGCAGCGACGAGGGCGTTCAGTGACGGAAATGCCGTTGACCGGTGAACACCAGCACTACGCCGTGTTCGTCGGCCGCTGCGATCACCTCGGCGTCGCGCACACTGCCACCCGGTTGCACCACGGCACGGACACCGGCCGCGGCCACGGCGTCGAGGCCGTCGCGGAACGGGAAGAAGGCGTCGCTCGCCGCCACACCGCCCACCGCACGGCCCGCCGCACGCTCCACGGCGATGCGCGCCGAGTCCAAGCGGTTCTGCTGTCCCGCCCCTACACCGAACGCCTGGCGATCCTTCACGAGCACGATGGCATTCGACGACACGGCTGCGCACACCTGCCAGGCCATGACCAGGTCGTCCCACAGGCGCTCATCGGGTCGAGCCGCACTGACCACACTCCATGACGAACGGTCGGTGGACACGGTGTCGACCTCTTGGACCAACAGACCACCGTCGATGCTGCGAACGTCCAGTGCTCGTCCATGGGGAGGCGATGCGCGCAGGATCCGCAGATTCTTCTTGGCCGACAGCACCTCGAGCGCCTGGGGTTCGAAGGCGGGGGCCACCAGCACCTCGGTGAACACCTCGGACAATGCCTGCGCCATGGGGACGGTGACGGCACTGGTGACAGCGACGATCCCCCCGAAAGCACTCACAGGATCGCAGGCGTTGGCAAACTCGTAGGCCCGGGCCACGTGGGCGTCGATGGCGACGCCGCATGGGTTGGCGTGCTTGACGATCACGCAGGCCGCCTCGTGGGCCGCACGGTCGAGGCGGTGAGCCAGGGACCACGCTGCTTCGGCGTCGAACAGGTTCAGATAGCTGAGCTCTTTGCCACCCAACTGCTCCGCCGTGTCCCACCATGACGTCGCCCCGGTGAAGCGATAGCGCGCTCCAGCCTGATGGGGGTTCTCGCCGTATCGCAACGGTTGTGCCAGGTCAGCCGTCAGCGCCAACGTGGGCGGAAGTGACTGATCGGGATCAGGGCCTTCGAGTTCGTCCAACCACGTCACGATGGCGGCGTCGTAGGCGGCGGTCACCGAGAAGGCTCGCCGAGCCAGTCGGCGTCGGGTTGCAAGCGTGATCTGGCCCGACGAGCGAAGCTCGTCGAGGACCACCTCGTAGTCGGCGGGGTCCACCACGACACCGACGTGCGCATGGTTCTTCGCCGCCGCACGCACCATGGCCGGGCCACCCACGTCGATGAGGTCCACGCTGGGATCGCTCGAGAACGGGTACAGATTGATCACGGCCAGTGCGATGGGCTCGATGCCGTAACGCTCCAGATCGGAGCGGTGTTCGGGATCGTCGAGATCTGCCAGCAAGCCACCGTGTACCGAGGGGTGAAGCGTGACCACTCGGTGTCCCAACATGGCGGGAGTCCCGGTTCGTTCGGCCACATCGGTCACCGGCAGCCCGGCCTGTGCGATCGCCTTGGCGGTACCCCCCGACGACAGCAGATCCCAGCCCAGTTCGATGAGCGACCGGGCGAAGTCGACGATGCCTGACTTGTCGTACACGGAGATCAGCGCAGTGGGCACCCGATCGACCCTAGTGAACGCATCGAGCCCGGGCCGCATGACCCGGGCTCGATCGGCGTTGATCGAACAAGAAGTTCAGCGACGGATCACGACGCCAGCGACGCGACGATCTCCGCCATGAGGTCTCCGGCCTCGGTGGGGTTCTGGCCCACCTTCACACCGGCTGCGGCCAGAGCTTCCATCTTGCCCTGGGCCGTACCCTTACCACCCGAGATGATGGCGCCGGCGTGGCCCATCTTCTTGCCCGCTGGTGCGGTGACCCCGGCGATGTACGCGCTCATGGGCTTGGTGACGTTGGCCTTGATGAACTCGGCAGCCTCTTCCTCGGCCGACCCGCCGATCTCACCGATCATGATGATGGCGTTCGTCTCGGGGTCGTTCTGGAACTCGGCGAGGCAGTCCACGAAACTGGTACCCGGCACGGGGTCTCCTCCGATACCCACGCAGGTGCTCACGCCGATACCGCGCTGCTTCAGTTCGTACAGCGCCTGGTAGGTGAGTGTTCCCGACCGGGACACGATGCCCACGTTGGGGCGACCGGCGACGGGTGGAAGCGCGATCTCGCCGGCAGTGATGCCGATGTTGCACTTGCCTGGGCTGATGACGCCGGGGCAGTTCGGGCCCAGCAGACGAGTCCCGGGATGGTCACGCACGAGGGTGTTGAACACCTTGGCCTCGTCTTGGGCGGGGATGCCCTCGGTGATACACACCACGAATCCCACCCCAGCCGCCGCTGCTTCGAGAATGGCAGCCGAGGCGGCCTTGGGCGGCACGGCCACGAAACTGGCGGTGGCACCGGTGGCGGCAACCGCCTCGGCCACCGAATCGAACACCGGGATACCTTCCACGTCGGTGCCGCCCTTACCCGGGGTGACACCGGCGACCACCTGGGTGCCGTAGGCCTTGTTGCGCAGGCCGTGGTACTTGCCCTGGCCACCGGTGAGGCCCTGCACGATCACCTTGGTGTGCTCGTTGACGAAAATGGCCATGTCAGTTGCTCCCCTTGGCGATGGCGACGGCGGCCTGGGCCGCTTCGAGCATGGTGGGCTTGGAGATCAGTTTCGATTCGGGAATTCCCGCCTGGGCGAGGATCTCTCGACCCTGCTCGGCGTTGGTGCCGTCGAGGCGGATCACGATGGGGGCCCGCAGGTCGACACGGCTGAGTGCCTCCACGATGCCCTTGGCCACCTCTTCGCCACGGGTGATGCCGCCGAAGATGTTGATGAAGATGCTGCGCACGTTCTGGTCGAAGTTGATGACCTCGAGTGCCGCCGCCATGACGTCGGCGTTGGCACCGCCACCGATGTCGAGGAAGTTGGCCGCCGAGCCGCCCACCTGGTTCACCACATCGAGGGTGCTCATGGCCAGGCCGGCGCCGTTGGCGATGATGCCCACGGTTCCCTCGAGACCGATGTACTGCAGATCGTGGGTGCGAGCCAACTGCTCGCGATCGTCGAGTACTTCGGTGGCCCGGTACTCCTCCCATTCCGGGTGACGGAAACCAGCGTTGGCGTCCAGACTCACCTTGGCGTCGAGGGCGTGTACCTCGCCGGTGGGCTTCAGGATCAGCGGGTTGATCTCGGCCAGGTCGCAGTCACCCCGGGTGAAGCAGTCGTACAGCTTCACCAGGATGTCAGCGGTGCCAGCGAGCGCACGCTGGGGAATCTTGGCGTCGACAGCGGCACGGTGGGCCACCTCGGTGCTCAGCCCGTCCACCGGGTCGATGTGGAGCTTCACGATGGCATCGGGGTCCTTGGCCGCCACCTCTTCGATGTCGACACCGCCCTGGGCCGACAGCATGAGGAGGTGCTTCTTGGCCGCCCGGTCCAAGGTGAAGCTGGCGTAGTACTCCTCCTCGATGTCGCTGGCATGCTCCACCCACAGACGGTGGACGACATGGCCCTTGATGTCCATGCCCAGGATGTTCCCGGCGTGCAGGCGCACCTCGTCGGCGTTTGACGCCAACTTGATGCCGCCCGCCTTGCCACGGCCACCGACCTGGACCTGCGCCTTGACGACCACCGGATACCCCGAGGCCTCGGCGACGGTCACCGCTTGGTCCACCGTGTCCGCCACGCCACCCGGTGACACCGGAATGCCGAAGCGGGCGAAGTACTGCTTGCCCTGATATTCGAAGAGATCCACGCGCCTGCCCTTTTTGCGCTCGACGTTGCCTGCGACCCCGGTTCGGGGCCGTTCGGCACGGGACCCTACGCGCCAGAGCGCAGGTGGTACCAACTGGCCGGAGCACTGGCAGACTGCTTCCGTGCGACGTCCCCAACTGCGCTCCCCCCTGGCCCGAGCCGTGGTACCCGTGGCCAGCGGCCTGGTGTTCTTCGCCGTGCTGTTCGGCATCATCTGGCTGGCCGCCGTGTGGATCTCGTCCAACGGGGAACGGGTCACCAACCTGGGCGACCGCACGTTCCAGGTGGGCAATGTGGAACGAGTTGCCGACCAGATCCGCACCAATGGTCCGGTGCTGTATCCCGACCTACGAGATCCCGACGGGACCCGAGCCATCGTGCTCGATCACCAGGGGGATGTCGCTGCGGTGGGGTGGCGGGTGTTCTACGCCTATCCAGCGGACAGGGACGCCACCTGTCTCGCACGGCAACTCGAGGGAACACGCACCTTCGTGGACTGCGACGACCGCCAACTCGACGTCGAGGATCTCACGCGGCCCCTCGACGTGCGCCCCTTGGTGGAGAACGAGCGCACGCTGTACATCGATCTGCGTACGCCGACGAGCACCGTTCCGGGCTGATCAGCCTCCGACCGACACCACGTCGACGAGGCGGCTGACGAATTCTTCGGCGTGGGCTTCGAGGCTGCGCCGATGGAGTGCCAGTCCCCCCACCACCTGAGCACCGCGGCCTTCGATGACCCGCGTCATCACATCGAGACTGCGGCCCGGGTTGAGCGCAAAGGTGGTGAACACGGCGGCCTTCTTGTTGGCCATGGCGGGCAGTTTGCCCAACGCGCCTACCGCCCACGGTGCCTGACCCACCACGAACAGTCCGTGCACCCAGGTTCCCACGAGCACCAGGTCCGCTGCCTGAATGGCGCCGTGGTCGGGACGACGCACCGGGGACAACCCCGTGATGCTCCACCCTTCCTGAGTGAGGTTGCCGGCGATCAATTCCCCGGCCTTCCACGTGTTGCCCGTGAGGCTCTCGACCAAGATGGCTGCCTTCATGGTGTTGATTCAACCATGTCGGGCGGGGTCAACGCCCACTACGCGTGAGCGGCGCCCATGCCAGGGCCAGATGTTTGGTGCCGACATCCCGGAATCGAACCGTCACCTCGGCGCGCTCCCCCTCGCCTTGCACGTCGATGACGACACCTTCCCCGAACGACGGATGTTCGACGTCATCGCCCACCCTGAGCCCCAACCCCACTGCGGCGGATGGCTCGGGAACGCCTCGACCCGCCGACAGAGCCGCGTTGACCACACGCTCGCGATGCGCCGTGATGCGACCCTCGCTCCACCGGTCGCCTTGTGGTCGCTCGGGCCGCGTGGCTCGCCGACTCAGGTCGCCCAGACGCCCACGGCGTTCCACGGCATCGCGCATGAGTTCGTGCGGAATCTCGTCGAGAAAGCGTGATGGAGGGTTGTACTGGGTGGTGCCGAACAACTGACGACTCCAGGCCGAGGTGAGCACCAGTTGCTCGCGGGCACGGGTGATCCCCACATAGGCGAGACGTCGCTCCTCTTCGAGTTCGTGAGGGTCGGTGAGCGCCCGTTGATGGGGGAACACACCTTCCTCCAGGCCGATGATCACCACCACGGGGAACTCCAGTCCCTTGGCGGCGTGCATGGTCATGAGCACCACCTTGTCGTCGGCGTCGAGTTCGTCGGTGTCGGCCACCAGTGCCACCTGCTCGAGGAACTCGTCGAGCCTGGTGAACCCCCTGGCCGACCCCACCAGCTCGGCCAGGTTGTCGAGGCGACCAGCCGCTTCCACGCCGTGATCGTCTTGGAGTTCGGCCAGGTAGCCGCTGCCCTCGAGCACCCGCTGCAGCAGATCACCGGGGGCCGGGTCATCGGCCAACGTGGCACGCAGACCGTCCAGCAGGTCGATGAACTGCTCGATACCCCTGGCGGCAGGCCCACTGACGCCCGCCTCATCGGCTCGACGCAACGCTTCGAGAAAGCCGATTCCCTGGGTGGCGGCGAAGGCGTCGAGCTTTGCCACCGATGTGTCGCCGATTCGTCGCTTGGGCACGTTCAGCACCCGCTTCAGGCTCACCTCGTCACCCGGGTTCACCAACAACCGCAGATACGCCAAGGCGTCACGGATCTCGCGCCGGTCGTAGAAGCGGGTACCGCCGACCACCCGGTACGGCACGCCAGAGCGCATGAGCGCCTCCTCGAGCACTCGGCTCTGGGCGTTGGTGCGGTAGAACACGGCCAACTCACGCCAGGAGCGGTGCTCGGCATCGTGATGGTGGGCGAGATACCGGGCCACCCAGGTGGCTTCGTCGCCCTCGTCGTGAGCGTCGTAGCGCACGATGGGTGAACCCTGGCCCTGATCGGTCCACAGACGTTTGGGGGTGCGGCCGAGGTTGTTGGCAATGACGGCGTTGGCGGCGTCGAGCACGGTCTGGGTGCTGCGATAGTTCTGGTCCAACACCACGGTGGTGACGTCGGGGAACGCATCGGAGAACTGCCCGAGATTGCGGAGGTCGGCCCCGCGGAACCGATAGATGGACTGATCGGTGTCGCCCACCACACAGACGTTGCGATGCGCCGACCCCAACAGCAGGACGATCTCGTTCTGCGCCACGTTCGTATCTTGATATTCATCGACCAGGAGGTGCCGGAAGCGGTCCTGATAGGCCCCCAGCACCTCGGGGTGCCGACGGAACAAGTCGACGGTGCGCATGAGGAGATCGTCGAAGTCCATGGCCCCTGCCTTCACCAGGCGGTCCTGGTACATGGCGTAGACCTCGGCATGCTTGCGATCGAAGATGCTGCCAGCACTCGATGCGGCGGCATGGACATCGACCAGTTCGTTCTTCCACAGGCTGATGGCCCCTTGCACAGCCCGGTTGGAGAACCGCTTCGGATCCAGGCCCAGGTCTCGCACGCAATACCCCACCAGGCGTTGGGCGTCACCCTGGTCGTAGATGGAGAACTGCTTGGGGTAACCCAAGAGATCGGCATGGGAGCGGAGAATGCGCACACAGGCCGAGTGGAAGGTGGAGATCCACATACGCTGCGCCACCGGGCCGACCAGTTCGGTGACCCGGTGGCGCATCTCGTCGGCGGCTTTGTTGGTGAAGGTGATGGCAAGGATGTGTTGGGGATGCACACCCCCAGAACCGATGAGATGGGCAATGCGGTGGGTGAGGACCCGGGTCTTGCCCGAGCCCGCACCCGCCACCACCAGCAAGGGTCCTGACGGATGCACCACGGCGTCGAACTGATCGGGGTTCAGCCCCTCGAGCAGGGTGTCGTCGGGACGACGACGCTGGGGTGCAGTGGGGTCCGTCATGGTCCTGTGCATGTTACGAGCGGGGTGTGGCGACCTCGCTGATGCTCCAGTTCAGAACCGGCCACCCCGGTGCTTGCCCATGCCGCCACCGTCGCGCATCGCACCGACGGGAGGCAGGTTCTCCAGCATCGTCGTGATGCGTTGGGGTGCCTCGGTCAGTTTCGCATCAGCCTGTTCCTGGGTGAGCCGTCCCGACGCGACATCGGCGGTGAGCCGCTCGGACAACTCCGCCACCAGGGCGTCGACGATGGTGGTGAGCGGCACCCCGGCCGATTCGGCCTGGGCGGCGATGGATGTGCCGTTACGCAGGCCAGCAGCCACTTCCTCGGTGGTCGAGCCCAGCAGCGCCGCAATGGTGTCGAGCGACGGCACCTTCATGCCGCCACGATGGCCGGGCCGGGCACCGATGGTGGGGCGGGCGGCCTCCATGGCTGCCACTACGGCGTCGAGTTGTGTCGAGGTGAGCGTGCCCTGGTCGACCAGTGGCTGCAGCACCTCACGCAGACGATCGGCATGAGCCGAAGGCGTGTCTGCCTCAGCGATCGTGCTGGTGATGGGTGCCGGGTTCTCGGTCTGGGCGCCGGCGATCGTGGGAACACCCAAGGTGAGGCCCACACCTCCTCCGGCGAGCAGTCCTGCGGTCAGACCGGCGATGGCGATGGTTCGTGCTCGTGTCATGTCAGGTCCTGTTCTCGTGGTCGGGAGCCTCTCCCCCGATGACGTCAGCCTCCTCGGCCGAGGTGGGAGCCGGTTCAGAGACCGGTGAGGATTCGGTGAGAATCGACGGAATCGTTGCCCGGCCAGCCACGGGGAGTTGGAAGCCGATGACGGCACCACCGCCTGGGCGATCGGCGATGAACACGGTTCCGCCGGCGCGAATGACCACCTCACGCACGATGGCCAGCCCCAGACCCGAACCCGGCATGGAGCGCGCGGTCACGGACCGGGCGAAGCGCTCGAAGACCAACTCGCGTTCCTCGAGGGGTACGCCGGGGCCGTGATCCAGTACCTCGAGGCGACCATCCACCACACGCACCTCCAAGGGACTCTCACCGGGATCGAACTTGTGGGCGTTGTCCAACAGGTTGGACACGGCGCGCTCCACACCACCCCGGCCAGCCATCACGACGGTGTCGTCGGCGTGGACCTCCACCTCTCGACCACTGCGCCGTCGGAAGCGCTCGACCACGTCGCCTACCACCCGGCCCAGCACGAGGGGTCCGGGCTGCTCGTGGTTGCGGGTGCCAGCGGCTACGTCCAGCACCTCGTTCACCAGCGATGCCAACTCCTCGACGTCCCGACGGATCTCGCCCAGCAGCACCCCGCGCGTGTCATCGTCGAGGTTCGTATAGCGGGTCAGCACATCGACGTTGGTGCGCAGACTCGTCAGGGGGGTGCGAAGTTCGTGGCCGGCGTCCTGCACCAGTCGTTCCTGTTCGGCGCGTGCCTCGGTCAAGGCGTTCACCATCACGGCGAACGAGTGCGACAACATCCCCACCTCGTCGCGACCACGAGGTGGTCCAGCCGAGAGATCGGCCAGGTCCAGGGACGCTGTCGAGCCACCGGTCATCGCCAACTGTTCGGCGGCATGGCTCAGACGCCCCAGGCGAGCCGTGATCCCACGAGCCAGAAGCCACCCACCGGCAGCCGCCATGGTGGCGATCAGTGCCGTCCACCACACGGTGCGGATGCGCAATTCGCGCAACACCCGTTCGGTCTCGGTGAGCGACCGACCCGCCTGCACCGCACCACCGGGCAGAGCCAGCGTTCGTACGCGGTAGCGCTCGCCATCGACCGCCACGGTGCGTAAGCGCTGCCCCTGTGCATTCAGGATGAGGAGTTGATCGACGTCGTCGACAGGGAGCAGGACGTCACTGTTGGACCGCACCACCCGACCGTCGGGGCGCACCACCTGCACCACGACGCTTTCGAGACCGGTTCGTTCGGGCAACACGATCGCCTCGACGCGAGGCAGGCGACCAGCGGGTCGTGGGAGCGCACCGGGCCGGTCGCGGACCACCACCACCGTGGCCTGCTCCAGCGAGCGGTCGACCTCGGCGTACAGGCGCTGCCGGGCGACGTGGCCGGTGACCAAGCCCACGGTGACCGTGGCGACGACCGCAACTGCGACCATGGCCAACGCGATACGAAGCCGAAGACTGGTCACGGGTGCACCCTGGCCACGTAGCCCACCCCCCGCACGGTGTGGATGAGTCGGGGCCAGTCGTCGGCCTCGGTCTTGCGACGCAGATAGCCGATGTAGACGGCGAGGTTCTTGGAGTCGGGTCCGAAGTCATACCCCCAGATGGCGTCGTAGATCTGCGAATGCCCCAGCACGACCCCGGCGTTGCGCACCAGCAACTCCAACACCTCGAACTCGGTCTTGGTGAGATCGAGATCGTGACCGGCTCTCGTCGCTCGACGGGCCGCCACATCGATGTGCAGATCGCTCAAGACCAGCACGTCACGGGCGCCGGAGTCGTCGACTGGTCGAGCCCGCCGCAACAACGCGCGCACACGTGCCAACAGTTCGTCGAGCGCGTAGGGCTTGGGCAGGTAGTCGTCGGCACCGGCGTCGAGACCCGCCACCCGGTCGCCGGTCTCGGACCGCGCCGTGAGCATGAGGATCGGGAGGCGATTGCGCTCGGAACGCAGCACCCGGCAGACCGTGAGGCCGTCCAACACGGGCATCATGACGTCCAGCAGCAACGCATCGGGGCACGATGCTCGTACCGCCTCCAACGCTGCTGCCCCGTCGTTCACGGCGTCCACCCGGTACCCCTCGAGGGAGAGGGCACGGACCAGTGCCTCGCGAACGGCTCGGTCGTCCTCGGCCACCAACAGATGTGCTGTCACGGCGAGCAGTGTGCCTCATGGTGGTAAGACGACGGTGTGAAGGACGTGCTGCGATCCCAGCCGATGCGGGCCGCCGCATGCGGTGGTGCTGCCGGTGTGCTGGCCGGCGCAGGTGCCTTCGTCTTTCTCGAGGTGCTCGATGTCGTGACCCGCACCAGGGGCAATCACCCCTGGTTGCTGTGGTTGCTGCCGTTCGTGGGACTCGCCTGGGGCCTGCTGCAGCACCACTCACACCACCACGACGAATGGTCGCGTGCGATGCGCGGGACCGCAGTGGTCATCGCCGAGGCCCGTCGACCCGATCGTGGTGTGTCCACCTGGCAGGCACCACTGGTTCTGGTGGGCACGTGGGCGGCCCATCTCAGCGGAGCATCGGTGGGGCGCGAGGGCGTGGGACTACAGGTCTCGGCATCGCTGTCAGAACACCTCGCACGCTGGACCCGCATGGATCGGGACACCCGCCGGCTACTGCTCGTAGCGGCCATCGCCGGTGGCTTCGGCGCCGTGTTCGCCGTGCCGTGGGCGGGTGCGCTGTTCGCGCTCGAGGTAGCCGGGCGGCCGAAGTGGCGACCGACGCGCCTCATGGCCAGCGTGGTGGCCTCGTTCACCGGCCACGAGGTGGTGCAACGCCTCGGCCACCGGCACAGCACCTGGACCACGCTGTCTCCTGGTGTGGACGCCGCCCTGATATTGCGGGCCGTGGCTCTGGGCCTGACGTTCGCCCTGACCGGGTGGATGTTCGTGACCGCTCTCGAGCGCACCCGTGCCATGTCGAGCAGGCTGATCGGGGTGACGTTCCTGCGACCCGCCGCAGGCGGGGCGGCAACCGTGGGCTTGGCCGTGTTGTTCGGCCGGGACCATCTGGGCCTGTCGCTGCCGCTCCTCGAAGCCGCACTCGAGGGCTCACCTGAGACGTTCGGCGTACCGTTGCTCAAGGCGTTGTTCACCGTGGTGGCGTTGGCCAGTGGGTTCCCCGGTGGTGAGGTGACGCCACTGTTCGTGATCGGCGCCACCCTGGGTTCGGCGCTCGCCGCCCCGTTGGACATGTCGACAGCTGTTGCCGCCGCACTGGGCATGGTGGCCGTGTTCGCCGCGGCATCAGGAGCGCCACTGGCCAGCGCCGCCATGGCGGCAGAACTGTTCGGACCCGGCTTTGGCGCCTACGCCTTGGTGGCCTGTGCCGTGGCAGCGGGGGTGAATCGTCGGCGACGCCTCTACATCACCGACGAGTCACCTCAGGCCGTACGCAGCACCCTCACGGGCAACTGACGAGGTCCTCGGATCTGACCCACGCTCCACACCACCGAGTCGGGATCGACCAGTTCGAACTCGGGGAACCGAGCGATGAACTCCTCGACGGCGATGCGCAACTCCAACCGAGCCAGGTTGGAACCCAGGCAGCGGTGAATGCCGAGACCAAAGGCGGCGTGACGGTTCTCTTCCCGGTCGATGATGACCCGATCGGCATCGGGGAACTCGGCGGGATCCCGGTTGGCGGCGGGGAATGGCAGTAGCACCCAGTCATCGGCCTTCATGGGGCAACCATGGAAGTCGTGGTCCTGAGCCACGAGACGGGCCATGGTCACCGGGGCGTAGGCCCGCAGGAACTCCTCGATGGCGAAGGGCATCACCTCGGGGTCCTCACGCAGGCGACGCAGGTCGTCGGGGTTCCCGGCGAGGTGCCACAGGCTGGACCCAATGGCACTCCACGTGGTGTCGATACCCGCCACCAGCAACAACACGATCGTGCCGCGCACGTGCTCGGGCTGGAGGGGTTGACCCCCGATGGTGACCCCCATCAGGTAACTGGTGAGGTCCTGGCGGGGATGCGCCTCATGGTCCTTGATCTGGTCATCGATGTACTGGCCGAGGCGGGCAGCGTTGGCAAAGCGTTCCTCGGGCGTCACATCGACACTCTCGAGGATGTCGTGCACGAACCCGCGGAACAGGTCGTCGTCTTCGAGCGGGAACCCCAGCATGCGGGCGATCACGTTCACCGGGATGTGCTGCGCGTACTGCACTGCGGCGTCGACCACCGTGGCGCCAGGCGCAATGTCACCCATGGCGTCCAGTCGAGTGCGGCACAGCGTCCGGATCTCGTCTTCCCACGGGTCGATGCGCTTGGGCGAGAACGGCGGCAGCAACAGTCGACGGGCCTCGTGGTGGAACGGCGGGTCGCTGGTGATGGGCGGGGCTGGACCTACCGGTGCCGGAATGATGGGCCGAAGGTTGCTGACCACCACACCCCGACTGGTGAAGTGCTCGGTGTCGTAGGCGATCTCACGCACGAGGTCATGGGTGACGGGAAGCCAGGTTCCCCCGTAGGCGTCGCTGTGGGCGACGGGACAGCGATCTCGCAGGTCGTCCCAGATCTCGTGAGCGTTCCTGTTGTACTCGGGGTCGGCATGATCGAACTCGGTGGCCCAGTCGCGTGGGGACGTGTTCAGGTCATCGCGCAGTTCGGTGTGGGGGTCGGTGGCAGTCATGCGGCTTCCTCCTCATCGACGTCACCATCGAGAGAGATGGCGTATTCGGGGCAGTTGGCCGCGGCGAGGCGGGCCTTGTGCTCCAGTTCCGGCGGGACCGTGCCGTCGCCGACCACCAACGCCTGACCGAAGTCGTCCACATCGAACAACTCGGGCGCCAACGCGTAGCAACGGTTGTGCCCCTGACATCGGTCGGTGTCGAGCCGGATTCGCATGATGTCCCCCTTCACCGGTGCTCCGGTTGCGACGTCACCATACCCTGAGGAATCCTGGGGACGTGTCTTCCGCCACACTCGCACTGTTGTTGCCACCCTCAGAGGGGAAAGCGGTAGGAGGTGACGGCCCCCCTTGGCACCCCTGCGATGGGGCGTTCGGTTCTGTGCTGGGCGATCGCCGACACCAGTTGGTGGAGGCGCTTGCCGCCGCCTCGGGTGGAGACCGGAACCTGCTCGGCGTGAGTGGCGCACATCTCGATCGAGCCCGTCAGGCCAACCTGTCGTTGCTGGGTGCACCGACACTTCCGGCCCACCGTCGCTACACAGGTGTGGTGTGGGACCATCTCGACATGTCGTCGCTGCCCAGTGCGGCGAAGCGTCGGGCGGCAGACCGTGTCGCGGTGGTGTCGGGCCTCCACGGTCTGGTCCTGCTGAACGATCCGCTACCCGACTACCGCCTCAAGATGGGCGCCCGCCTCAGCCCAATGGGAACACTGGCCCGGTGGTGGCGGGCCTCCCTGACCGACGCCCTGGCACAGTGGGCCTCGGGGAGGGTGGTCGTGGATCTGCTCCCCCAGGAGCATCGGGCTGCATGGGAACCCGATCCGGCACCGTTTGCTGCTCTGGTGCGCGTGGACCTCGTGGAACACGACGCCACCACCGGTGCCGCTCGAGTGGTAGGCCATCACGCCAAGGCGGCCAAGGGCATGCTTGCCCGCCACCTGCTGGAGAGCGGCGCAGACCCCCGTAGAGCGCTGAAAACCTGGCATCACCCGCGTTATTCACTGCACTACGACCCGACTTCCCTGTGACATCCGTCCTAGCCTTTCCGACATGGAAATGCATTACGCCACCCTGTGGGAGTCCATAGCCGACGTGATCGGTGACGAGCCCGCCCTGGCTCACGGCGACCTGGAACGCAGCTGGAGCGACTTCGACGACCGCGCTGCGCGCCTGGCCGCCGCCTACACGGCGGCGGGCCTCGGACCCGACTCGAAGATCGGTCTGTACCTCTACAACTGCCCCGAGTATCTCGAGGCGCAGTACGGCGGCTTCAAGATGCGCGGCGTTCCCGTGAACGTGAACTACCGCTATCTCGACGAGGAACTGTGGTACCTGCTCGACAATGCCGACGCCGAAGCCATCGTGTTCCACAGCTCTCTGGGCGACCGGGTGGCCCGAGTGGCAGAGCGACTGCCGAAGCTGAAACTGGCCATCGAGGTCGACGACGGGGGCCACGTCGGGGCCGTACCCGGGGCCGTGCGCTTCGACGACGTGATCGCCGGACACGATCCCATGGCCCGCATCACCCGGTCCGAAGACGACCTCTACATGCTGTACACCGGCGGCACCACCGGCATGCCCAAAGGCGTCATGTACGCCATGGGGGGCATGACCAGTGGCTTCGTCGTGAGCGGATTCCCACTCCTGGGATTGGCACCCCCCAGCGATCCGTCCGAGGTCGCAGGCCTGGTGAAGGGCGCCGTCGAGAGCGGCAACCGCTTGGTGTCCATTCCCGGTGCCCCCCTCATGCACGGCACCGGCGTGTGGCTGGGGGCCTTCGTGCCACACCTCGCAGGTGGCAAGGTGGTCACGCTGACCGGGCGCAGTTTCGACTCGGACGAACTGTTCGCCGCCACACAACGCCACAAGGCCACCAATGTCGTGGTGGTGGGTGACTCGTTCGTGAAGCCCATGATCAAGGCTCTCGACGAGGCAGCGGCTGCTGGTCGCCCCTTCGACACCAGCAGCCTGAAATTGATCATCTCGTCGGGCGTCATGTGGACCGCCGAGGTAAAGGAAGCCTTCCTCGAGCGGGTAGAGCAGGTCGTGCTCCTCGATGCCATCGGCTCCAGCGAGGGGTCCATGGGCATGAGCATCACGATGAAGGGTCTGCCGCCGTCCACCGCCAAGTTCTCCCAGATGCCCACCACGAAGGTGTTCACCGACGACGACCGCGAAGTTCAGCCGGGCTCCGGCGAGATCGGCATGGTGGCGGCCGGTGGCAACGTGCCCCTGGGGTACTACAAGGACCCCGAGAAGTCGGCACGCACGTTCCGCGTGATCAACGGCGAGCGCTACAGCTTCCCCGGCGACCTCGCCATGGTGGCCGAGGACGGCTCGCTGATCCTGCTCGGCCGCGGCTCACAGGTCATCAACTCGGGTGGCGAGAAGGTGTTCCCCGAGGAGGTCGAAGAGGCCGTCAAGCGTGTCCCCGGCGTGAAGGACTGCCTGGTCGTGGGCGTCGAGGACGAGAAGTTCGGCCAGGCCGTCACCGCCGTGGCGTCTCTCGACGACGGTGCCTCGGTGGACGAGGCCACCATCATCACCTCGGTGAAGGCTCAGCTCGCCGGCTACAAGGCCCCCAAGCGAGTGGTGTTCGTGGCTCAGGTTCCCCGGGCTCCCAACGGCAAGGCCGACTACAAGACGGCCAAGTCGGCGGCTCTCGAGGCCTTGGGCCTCTGAGGCTTCACAGCAGACGCTGGCGCAGGAAGCCCAACACCTGCTCGACGGCGCCGTCGTCGCGCTGTTCGGTCAACACCGAATGGTCCGACGGCGCCGACGAGGGCAGTTCCACGGCGATGAAGGCTGCGCCCAACAGTTCGCGCAACGCTGCAAATCGCTCCCCGACCAGACGGTCACCGGTGAAGCGCAGGCCAAGCACCTGGCACCCGTCGGCGGCACGCTGCGCCACCACCACTGCGTCGTCGGGTGACAACCCCAGATCTGCCGACCGCCTGGCACCGACGGCGAAGGGAAGCGACGGCTGTGCCAGTACGGGTGCCACCATGAGGTCGTCGACCATCATGCCCAGAGCGAACCCGCCGCTGAAGCACATGCCCACGGCCCCCACACCCGGGCCACCCACCTGGGAGTGGGCGTAGCGGGCCAGGGCGCGCAACCAGGCGATCACCGGCGAAGTGGAGCCGGTGGCCCACGTGGTGAACTCCTTGGCCACGCACACCTTCGCCAGCGACGATGCCAGATAGCCCTTGCCAAGTG
>CAYMUC010000061.1:0-18200 GCA_964393535.1 uncultured Ilumatobacteraceae bacterium
CCTTTACACCCGTTCGAAAGCCTGGCCGCCGAAACCTCGGCACTGGCACTACCGGCACTGGCCATCGTGGCGTGGGGTGCCACCCATGCCGACAGCGTGGTGCGCACCGCCTCGGGTGTGCAATGGGTGCTGGTCCTGGGCAGTGGGGCCATCACCGTGGTGCCACTGCTGTTGTTCGCCGGGGCAGCCCACAGGGTGCCGCTCACCATGCTGGGACCACTGCAGTTCATGGTGCCCACGATCAACTTCCTGCTCGGGTGGGTGGTCTACGACGAGGATCTACCCGTGAGCCGCTTCGTGGGATTTGCCCTGGTGTGGTGTGGGCTGGCCGTCGTTGGCATCGATTCGGTCCGACGGCGCCAACGGGAACGCCGACCCCTCCCCGTGGGGGTGGCATCGTGAGGCGACCGGCGAGACGAGTGGGACTGGTCCTGGCGTCGCTGACGGCACTGGTGGGACTGGCGGGGTGCGGCACCGATGCGGGGGATTTCGTTCGCGAAGGCGAGAAGTTCCTCGAGAGCGACGAGATGGCCAGGGCGGCGGGGTACCGCCTCGTGGGAGCGAGGTGCGAGCCACCGGATTCGGTTGCCCTGGGCACGCTCTACCGATGCACCGCCACCGACGAGCGTGGCTACAGCTGGCTGTTCGACCTCGAGATCACTGGTGACCGTGAGTTGACGGTCCAGGACGTGTACCCGGCGCCCGGGAGCACCTGGAACGACTGAGGGTCAACCGGCAGCACTCGACGTCTGCCGTACTGCCAACTGCCCTCGGAGAAACAACTTCAGCACCTCGGCAGCCGCGCGATGCCGTGCCGGGTCGCCTGAGAGATGAGCGAATGTGGCCAGACCGGTGAGCACCAGACCCAACAGGTCCTCGAGCGCTCGCGGGTCGACATCGGGACCGAGGTCGCCGTTGGCGGCGGCGTCTTGGGCGAGACGGCGCAACCAACCGGTTCGCCAGGCCTTCGACTCCGCCAGTCGCTCACGGAGTTCAGGGTGGCTGCGGATCTCGGCGGCCGAGGCCACGAAGAACGCCGACTGAGTGGGATCCTCCTTGTTCAGGGCAACGGCGTCGTCCAACAAGGCGCAGTAGCGGTCGACCAGGTCGTCGTGCTTCTCGATCGCCGAGTCGAACGACCGCTCGAAGCGTCCCTGCAACTCGAGGAAGACGGCGACGTACAGGTCGGCCTTGGACGCGAAGTAGTGGTAGATCGCGCCGGCGGTCACACCTGCGGCCTCGGCGATGGCCTTGTTGGTGGTGGCGTCGAATCCGTGTTCGGCAAACGTGCGACGTGCCCCTGCCAGCAACGCGGCGCGAGTGGCGGTGGAATCCACATCAGGGGGGCGCCCCAGTCGCCGCTGCGGTACACGTGCCGGTCGTGGCATCAGCGTTTCCCCGCCTCACCCGGATCGACAGGAATGCCGAAGCGCACCCGATTGTGGGCGTGTGCGAGGTGCTGCAGCGAAAACGCGGACCTCAGAGCGGTCCATTGCCCCTGCGCTTCGAGGGCCTGGTTGACACTCTCCTTCGCCAGTTTCAAGGCGAAGGACGGCTTGGTGGCGATCCGGCGGGCGAGACTCATGATCGCCTCGCGCAGGTCGGCGGCCGGCACCACCCGGTTCACCATGCCCAAGGCACGGGCCTCGTCTGCACTGAACCAGTCACCGCTGAACAGCAACTCCTTGGCCATGCGAGGTCCCAACTCCCACGGGTGAGCGAAGTACTCCACCCCGTTCACACCTAGGCCCACTACCGGATCACTGAACTGAGCGTCGTCGGCGGCGTAGATCACATCGGCGATCCACAACAGCATCAGTCCACCAGCGATCGTCTTGCCCTGAGCAGCGGCCAGAACAGGCTTGGAGAGATTGCGCCACCGCCAGCACATCTCCAGGTACATCTCTTGTTCCCAGGCCATGGAACCCTCCTGCCCGGGACGCTCGAAACCACCGTTGGCGAACACCGTATCGAAGGCGTCCTGTGGTTCGCGATCCCGAAGGTCGTGGCCACTGCAGAAGTGAGGGCCATCGGCCTGCAGCACGATCACTTTCACATCGGTGCGGCGGGCGGCGTCGTCGAAGCAGGCGTTCAACTCGTAGGTCATGCGCTTGTTCTGGGCATTGCGGGCTTCAGGTCTGTCGAGCGTCACGACGGCGATGCCGTGCTCGCCGGCGTCGACCACCTCGTACCGCAACGTGGAGAGCGCCTCGAGGTCGATGGTCACGACTGGTCCTCCCCCGTACGTTCAGCCGTGCGGTAATCGCCGAAGGCGCCGTCGCGTTCGGACAGTGCCGTGGTCACGCCCTGGCGAAGCCGGGCGAAGTACTCCCGCGAACTGCGCTGGTGGAAACCGAGCGCATTGAGGTCGGCGGTGGCTCGAAGGCCATCGCGCATCCCCATGATCTCCATACCTCGGTGCACCACCCGCTTGTTCAGTGCCTGCAGATCGGGCGGCACCTTCGCCACCCGTTCGGCGATGGCCAGCACCTCGGCATCCAGTCGGTCGAGAGGGAAACTGCGGTTGGCAAAGCCAGCCTCGACCGCCTCACGACCCGTCATCGAGTCGCCGGTCAGCATGGCCTCCATGGCGCGGCGCATGCCCAACAACCAGACGTGCCAGGCCATGTCGGGTGAACTCATCGAGCGCACGGGCGGGTAGCCCACCTGGGCGTCGTCGGCCACGTACACGAGGTCGCAGGCCGCCGCCAGTTCACTACCGCCAGCCAGGCAGTAGCCGTGCACCTGGGCGATGATCGGCGTCGACAGGTCCATCATCTCGAACCAACCGGTGAGCACGTGTCTGGCCCACGCCCCATCGGCTGGGCTGATGGGCCACGGTGGCACCTCGGTGGGGTCCTGGGCGAGGTCGTAGCCGGCCGAGAAGTTGGTGCCGGCACCACGCACGATCACGACTCTCACCTGTGCATCGGCATCAGCTCGTCGAAGGGCGTCGAACACCGCAGTACGGAGCGCGTGCGACAACGCATTGCGCTTTTGGGGGCGATTGAGCGTGAGCCGCCGCACATGAGGCGCCGGATCGTCCTCCAACACCAGATCGTTCTGAGCGTCAGCCACCCTGGCGACTCCCCTGCCAATAGGGCGCCCGCAACGCCCGTTTGTTCACCTTGCCCATGGCGTTGCGACCGACCGTGCTCACGATGTCCACCGTGCGAGGGCACTTGTACCCCGACAGGTGCTCGCGGCACAGGGCGATCAACTCCTCGGCGGTGGGTGCGTCGTGTTCGTCCACGGGCACCACCAAGGCCTTGACCGCCTCACCCATGTCGGGATCGGGCACACCGATCACGGCGACATCGGCCACCTTGGGATGCGCGATCATCACCTGCTCGGCTTCGGCCGGGTAGATGTTCACCCCTCCCGACACGATCATGTCGCTGAAACGGTCGGTGAGATACACGAATCCGTCATGGTCCACGTAACCGATTTCACCGATGGTGAACACCCCAGGCCGAAGGTGTGCCTTGGCAGTCTTTTCCGGATCGCTGGGGTACACGATGCCGCGCCCGGTGGAGTCCTCGAAGTACAACTTGCCCTCCTGGCCCGGTGGCAACTCGTTGCCGTCGTCGTCCACGACGATGGCCCGGGTGAAGGGGGGAAGGGTGCGGCCAACGCTCCCGGGGTGCGCCAACCACTCCTCGCTGCTGATGGAGCAGATGGTCCCCACCTCGGTGGCACCGTACGCGTCGGAGAGAATGGGCCCGAACCACCCGATCATGCGGTGCTTCACATCGATGGGACACGCTGCACCGGTGTGGGCGATGAGTTGCATGCTGGACACGTCGTAGCGTTCGCGCACCTCGTCGGGTAGCGCCAGCAGGCGAGTGAAGTGCGTGGGCACCATCACCGAGGACACCGTCCGGTACTGCTCGATGGCGGCCAGCACGGCCTCGGGATCGAACCGCCCCAACACCACCACGGGGACGCCGGCGGCCAGCACGCGCAGTCCGCTGAGCGGACCGGTGTGGTACATGGGGCCCACCACGAGATGGGTCCCCAACTGAGCGAAGCGGTTCGCCTTCAGTGCCTCGATGTGCTGAGCGATGTTCGACCCACCAGCGAACATGGTGGGCGGGAGGTCCACACCCTTGGGCACGCCGGTGGTACCCGACGTGTACATGAGGTTGGGGCGCGGTGCCAGGTCGGTGGGCGGGGCCTGGGTGGAGGACTCGGCCAGCCACTGCTCCCAGGCGATCACGCCCTCGGTGGGAGGACAACGCCAGGCGATCACCGTGTCGACCCCCGCCGAACGGGCGGCCTCGACCCCTCGATCGAGATTCTCGGGACCCACCATCAGCACCGAGGTCTTCGAGTCGGACAAGATGTACGCCACTTCCTCAGCGGTGAGGTGGAAGTTCACCGGCACCGTGGAGCACCCTGCATACAGACCGCCAAGGTGTGCGATGGCGGTTTCGGCGGCGTTCTCGGCGAACACCGAGATGCGTCGCGGTTCGGGTAACGGCATCGCCAACAGAGCGTTGGTGGCGCGATCCAGCAACTCGTTCAACTCGGCCCATCGCAACTCCACACGACCGTCTCGCAACGCGATCTCGTCGGGGCGTTCCTGCGCTCGCTCGCTGATCACCAGTGCCATGCATGCTCCTCGCTCGTCGCCACGAATGTACCGAGTGTCACAGGGCGCATCCGAGGCGCACACGCGGCTCGGGCCGCCCCGAAGGGCGGCCCGAGTTCACTTCGTGATGTGGTCGTGACGACTCAGCGGCGATACACGCCGGTGGTGCCGTCGAAGTTGTAGACCTCGCTCGCGTCCACGAAGCCGCCCGCCTCGACCGACCACTGCTGCATCTGCAGACCCTCGGCGACATAACCGTCGTCGGGACCCATGACTGCCCGCAAGCCGTCGCGGTACAGGCTCGGCACGTAGTCGATGTTGCGCACTGCGTTGATGATGCACTCCTGGCTCACGAAGCCGCAGGTCTCAGCGGCCTGCTCCACCACGTGGTGGGTGAGTTCGGCAGCGATCCAGCCCGCCACTGCGATACCGCCCGGGTTCGCCTCAGAACCGGTGGCGGCGAACGCCTCGAGGTACGCCTTCACGGCGGCATCGTTGGCCTGGTTGTCGGGATTGTTCACGTCCTTGAGGTTCGCCGAGGTGTACACGCCGTCGGCTGCCGGCCCAGGGGGCATGAAGAACACCGGGTTGGCGCACGTGGCAGTGATGTAGGTGAGCGGTGTGAAGTCGGGGTTGGCTGCCTTGGCGTTGCCTTCCTCGATCATGTAGCCGATGCACTGCGCACCCAGCGGCACCGACAAGATGATGTCGGGATCAGCGGCGACCAGGTTGGTCATCTGGCCCGAGGGCGCCCCCGAGTCAGCAGCGTCGAGCTTCTCCTCGGCGACCAACTCGAAGCCGTACTCACCGGCCAACGCCTTGAACGCCGTGGCGTAGGACTGTCCGAACTCGTTGTTCACGTAGAACAGACCAGCGGTACCCCCGTCGGGGAACTGGGTCTTGGCGAACTCGAGCCAGCCACGGGCTTCCACCTCGTACACGATCAGTGCACCGCTGGACCACGGGTACTCGTCGATGGCACCCCAGTCGGGGGCGCCAGTGGCGGCCCACAGATGCGGGATGCACTGGGCGTTGAGGTCTTCCTGCACAGCAGCGTTGCCGGGTGAACCGATGACGCCCGAGATGACGTGTGCGCCATCGGACTCGATGAGTTCCTCGACGTTGGTGACCGCCAGATTGGCCAGGTACTGGTCATCCTTGATGACGGCCTTGTACTGCTGGCCGTTCACGCCGCCCTGGCTGTTGATGTAGTCGAAGTAGGCCTGGAAGCCGGCGCCGTAGGGCGCAAACAGCACGGCCGGTCCCCCCGACAACGGAATGGAGGTACCGATCACGATGTCACCCTCGATGGGTGCTGCAGCTGCATCGGGATCCTCGCAGTCGTCGAGGTTGACCACGTACCCGGTGGGCGCAGGAGCCGCAGTGGTGTCGGGTGCGGCCGTGGTGTCGCTGGGCGCGGCCGTGGTGGCCGGTGCCGTGGTGGGTGCGGCCGTCGTGGGTGTCGAGTCCCCGTCGTCGTTACCGCAGGCGGCGCCCAACAGGGCTCCTGCGGCCGCTACGGCCAGCCATCGCTTGCTACGCATTTCTGTCCCCCTTGAGGTGGAGTGTTGAGGTCCTGACACTGTCCTGACTGATCGGATCATGGGTTCACGACTGCGGTTCGGGTGATCCACTCCCGGGTTCCGCAGCGATCACGGTACCGCCCGTTGGTGCTCGTGGCGTGGGCACCTTGGGCAACACCCGCAGCACTTTGGCCTTGATCTGTCGACTGAGGCCCACGAGGCCGCCCGACGCCACGAACATCACGATGATGAGCAGAGCGCCAAAGGCCACACCGCCGATGCCGTCGATACCGCGATCCTCGCCGAACGACTTTGCGTTGTCCCGCAGGTACACGAACACGAAGGCCCCCACGAAGGGCCCCCATGTGGAGGCGATTCCCCCGATGACCATGGCCACGAGGAACTCGATGGAGAGCACCAACGTGAACAAGGTGGGGTCGGCGAGGGTGAGCTTCAGGGTGAACAGACTGCCGGCGAGACCCGCCATGGCGGCGGAGATGCCGAACACGACTGTCTTCACGACAGCGCGGTTGACACCCATGACGGCCGCTGCGGTTTCGTTGTCGCGCACGGCGACCATGGCTCGGCCGATGCGACTACGCAGGAGGTTGCTCGCCACGACCGCCACCACGATCAGCATGAACAGCGACAGCCAGAACATCCATTTGTCGGTGTCCTTACGGCCTTCGAACGGCGTCCAGTCGGGCGGTAGGTAGCGGACGCTCTTGATTCCAAGGGGCCCACCCGTGAGCGAGGTGTAGCGGTTGAGCAGGTTGGGGAACGCCACTCCCAGGGCCAGGGTGACCAACGCCAGGTACAACCCCTTCAGTCGCAGAGCGGGAATGCCCACGATCACTCCCACGACGAAGCACACCACGATGGCTGGTAGGAAGGTCCAACCCGGCGTCCAGTCGTAGGTCTTCACCAGGATGGCCGTGGTGTAGGCGCCGATGCCGAAGAACGCCGAGTGACCGATGGAGATCTGGCCGGTGAAGCCCACCAGCAGGTTCAGGCCGGTGACGGCGATGGCGATGATGAACACGTCGGTGAGCTTGCCCAGACCTGAATCGCTCCAGGTGAGGCCCGCTCGGACCAGAAAGGCACCGACGAGGGCGAAACCCAGCACTTGCAGAGCGCGATGCTGCGACGAACCACGCTCGATCGACACGGGAAAGCGGGCCATCACACACGCTCCACACGGGTCGTTCCGAACAGGCCGGAGGGTTTGAGTACCAGGACCACCAGGATGATGCCGAAGGTGACCGGGAGCACCAGGTCACCGCCGATCCAGGTGAAGTACCCCACGATGAAGGCATCGATGAGGCCGAGGCCCAGGCCCGCGACGACGGCCCCGACGGGGGAATCGAGGCCTCCGACCGTGGCGGCTGCAGCGGCGAAGATGAACGGACCGAACATCATGGCGCCCGACAGACCGGCCTGTGGGGCCAGCAGGCTGGCACCCACCGCACCGATGGCTCCGGCCAGGCCCCAGCCCAGCGCCAGGACTCGACCGACGCGGATACCGACCAATTGCGAACTCGGTTGGTTGTTGGCCACCGCCCGCATGGCCAGGCCGGTCCGGGTGCGGTTGAACAGCAACCACAACAGGCCCACCATGACCAACAGCACGGCGAAGATGCCGAGGCGTTCGATGCGGACCGCGGCCCCGCCGATGCGCACGAAGTCGTCGGCATCGTTGGGGAAGGGACTGGGCATGCGCCGTGCGTCCACTCCCCATACGGCTGCGACCAGGTTGTTCAGTCCCAAGAACAAGCCCACTGCCACCACCACCACGGCGATGGGCGACTTCTTCTCGATGGGTCGGATGAGGAACCGTTCGGCTCCGGCACCGAGGGCGAAGCCCAGTACTGCCGCACCGGCGATGGCGATGGCGACAGGGAAGCCGGTGAGGGTGAGGGTCTGGGCGAAGAACGCACAGAACAGAGCCATCTCGCCCTGAGCGAAGTTCAACTGGCCGCTACCCCGGAACACGACCACCAACGCCAAAGCCAGCAGGGCGTAGATGGATCCTTTGGCGAGGCCGTCGACAGAGCGTTGGATGAACAAGTCGGTGGCGAAGGCGAGCATCGTCACATCCCCAGGTAGGCGGCCTTGACCGCGTCGTCGTTGGCCAGATCAGCGGCGTTTCCGCTGACTGCGATGGAGCCCGTCTCGAGCACATAGGCCCGTTGCGCCACCTTGAGGGCGAGGTTGGCGTTCTGTTCCACCAGCAACACGGCGGTGCCGAGTTCACGATTGAGGTCCACGAGCACGCGGAACAACTCCTGGGTGATGAGTGGAGCGAGACCCAGGCTCGGTTCGTCGCACAGCAACAGGCGAGGCCGGCTCATGAGGGCCCGGGCGATGGCCAACATCTGCTGTTCGCCACCCGACAAGCTGCCCGCCTTCTGGTTTCGCCGCTCGGCCAAAATGGGAAAAGTCGTGTACCAGCGGTCCAGATCGTCTTTCACCGAACCCGAGCGCACGAAGGCACCGGCCATGAGGTTGTCCTCCACCGAGAGATCGGTGAAGGTGCCACGACCCTGGGGCACCTGGGCGATACCCGCCCGCACGATGGCATCGGGACTGGCCGACGAGATGTCGGTCCCCTCGAAGCGAATGGCACCACGACGGCCGATCGTGCCCGACACCGCCCTCATGGTGGTGGTCTTACCAGCACCGTTGGCGCCCAGGATCACCACGATCTCGCCGTCACCCACGGCGAAGTCGAGTCCATGGAGCACCTCGATGGGGCCGTAGCCGGCCCTCAGACCTTCGACGGACAGCATCAGACCTCACTTCCCAGATAGGCGGCGATGACGCGTTGGTCAGCGCGAACCTCGTCGGGGGTGCCCTCGGCGATCTTGCGGCCGAACTCCATGGCCACCACCTTGTCGGACAGCCCCATGACCATGCCCATGTGGTGCTCCACGAGCAACACGGTGAGGCCGAAGCGATCGCGAACCATGCGAATGGTGTCGGCCAACTCGTCGACTTCGCTGTGGGTGAGACCACTGGCCGGTTCGTCGAGCAGCAACAACTTGGGTCGAGACGCCAACGCCCGTGCGATCTCCAGACGCTTCAGAGTGCCGAAGGGAAGGCCTGCCGCCGGGTGGAACGCCAGATTGGCCAACCCCAGAGCGGCCAGGATGGCGAAGGCCTCGGACCGCAGCGATTCCTCTTCGCGCCGTACCCCCAGGCGCAACGCAGCTCTCCAGAAACCCGTACGAGCGCGGCAGTGCGCCCCGGTCATGGTGTTCTCCAACAGACTCATCGACGGAAACAGCGCCAGGTTCTGGAACGAACGGGCGATCCCCAAGCGGGCGATGCCATGTTCAGGAACACCCAACAGGTCTCGCCCATCGAAGCGCACCGCACCACTGGTGGGTTGATAGATGCGGCTGACCACATTGAACATGGTGGTCTTCCCAGCACCGTTGGGCCCGATGAGGCCGCAGATCTGGCCTTCGTCGATGGTGAACGACAGACCGTCCAACGCCACGATGCCGCCGAAGCGCACCGAGACGTCCTCAACCTCCAGCAGACTCACCGTGGTCCTCCCTCGCCGAACGGCACCCCGGTGCGGTGCCATCCGTCAGAGTGGCACACGCACCATGGACAAGTCCTCCAGGAACGTGACATTCGCCATACCGTACCAGACGGTCCCCTCGAGGCACAGGGATCGACCGGTTCTCTTCTCACAGTACGGATGAGGCTTTGGGCTTCGCCTCACGGCGCACGGAGACCTAGCGTCCCCCCCCATGAGCTCTGTACCGGACGTCGAACTCCCCGATCCCGAACTGTTCCGCAAGGAAGCCCGCGCCTGGCTCGAGGACCATGCCGAACTGCGAGTGGAGACCGACGCCGAGGAAGAGTCGGGCGGACCCGTGGCCTGGGGAGTGGGATCCGATGACGTGGCGGTGTTCCACAACATCAGCGACGAGGAGGAGCAGCAGCGCCTCGAGGCCGTGAAGGCCTGGCAGCGCACCAAGTTCGACGCCGGCTACGCCATGTTGAACTGGCCGGTGAAGTACGGAGGGCGCGGCCTGCCGAACTCCTATGTTCGTCTCTACAACCGGGAGGAGTCTCGCTTCGTGATCCCGGTGGGTGGCGAACTACCGCCCACCTCCATGGGTCTGGTGGCGCCCACCATCGCTGCGTACGGCACGCCCGAGCAGATCGAACGGTTCATCCGCCCCATGATGCGCATGGACCTCGTGGGCTGCCAGCTGTTCAGCGAACCGTCGGCTGGCTCGGACCTCGCCTCGCTGACCACCAAAGCGGTTCGCGATGGCGACGAATGGGTGCTGGACGGCCAGAAAGTGTGGACCTCGGGAGCACGATTCTCGGAATGGGGTCTGGCCATCGCCCGCCATGACTTCGACACCCCCAAGCACCGGGGCCTCACGGCCTTCCTCGTACCCTTCGACGCTGCGGGGGTGGAGGTGCGACCCATCCGCCAGATGAGCGGTGGCGCCAACTTCAACGAGGTGTTCCTCACAGGAGTGCGCCTGAGCGACGACCTCCGACTGGGTGCCGTGGGCGACGGGTGGAAGGTGGCCCTCACCTGCCTCGGGTTCGAACGCGACCACTCGGGCGGGTCGAGCGGCGGTCACACCGGAGGCGGCTTTCCTCAGGTGCTGGCGGCAGCCCAGCACTTCGGTCTGGCAGGTGAAGCCCGTACGCGACAGATGCTGGCCGACTTGTACATCCACTCCAAGGTTGCGCAGTACACCAACCGACGGGCCGCCGCTGCGCTCAAGGCGGGCCAGACGCCGGGGCCCGAAGGTTCGCTGGGCAAGTTGATGTGGACGGCGAACATGACACGGGTGTCCCACGCCATCAGCGCCATCCTGGGGCCACGTCTGGTGGCCGATACCGGCGAATGGGGCACCTATGCCTGGGCCGAGCACGTACTGGGAGCCCCGGGCTACCGCATCGCCGGCGGCAGCGACGAGATCCAGCGCAACATCATCGGTGAACGAGTCCTGGGACTGCCGAGCGAACCACGCGTCGACAAGGACGTCCCCTTCAGCACTGCGCAGCGCGCCGCACGAGGTTGATGCCCGTCACCAGCACCGTGTTGGCGGCCCTCGACGTCGGCACGAACAGCTTCCACCTCGTGATCGCCCGAGCACTGCCCGACGGCAGGTTCGAGGTGATCACGCGGGACAAAGACATGGTGCGCCTCGGCCAAGGTGGGGGCGACATGACCTTGATCTCGGTCGAGGCCATGGACCGTGCCGTGGCCGCACTGGCTCGAATGGCTCGCTTGGCGTCGAGCCACGGTGCGCAGGTGCGCGCAGTGGCCACCAGTGCCGTGCGAGAAGCACACAACGCCGCTGAGTTCCTGGAGCGCGCCGCTCGTGAAGCCGGTGTCGAGGTGGAGGTGATCTCAGGCGTCGAGGAGGCCAGGCTCATCCACCTCGGCGTGCTCCAAGCGCTCGACGTCTATGAGCGACGCCTGCTCCTGACCGACATCGGCGGGGGTTCCACCGAGATCGTTCTCGGCCACCGCGGTCATGAGGAGGTGATCCGCAGCTTCAAGTTGGGTGCCGTTCGCCTCACCGAACGGTTCTTTCCTGGGGGCAGTCAGCATCCGGCAGCCGTGTCGTCGTGCCGAACGGCCGTGCGTTCCGCCCTCGCCGTGATCGAACGAGACGTCCGAGCCGCAGGCTTCGAGGTTGCCGTGGCGTCGTCGGGTACTGCCGAAGCAGTGGCCCGTATGGTGCACGCCCGAAGGGGTGGTGAGCCGCCTCGGACGTTCAACGGCTTCACCTGGTCGGTCGCGGAACTCGACGCCGTGACCCAGCAGGTCATCGCCGCTCGAAGCCCCGCAGAACGGCGCAAGATTCCCGGCCTCGACGCCCGCCGCGCCGACATCATCATGGCGGGGACGCTGATCCTGGAGAGTGTGGCGCGAGCCTTCGGGGTCACCGAGTTCACCTTCAGCGATTTCGCCCTGCGCGAGGGCGTGCTGCTGGACACGATGCAACGGCATGTTGGTGCCGACGCTGAACCCCTGCGCGACGTGGCCCGCCGAAGCGTGCGCCAGTTGGCCGACCGGTGCGATGACGATCCAGCGCACTCGGCCCATGTGGCCCACCTGGCCACCAGTCTGTTCGACCAGACATCGGTGCTCCACGGCCTGGACCTTCGCTGGCGTCACGTGCTGGAGGCTGCTGCTCTGTTGGCCAACGTCGGCCTCGTGATCAGCCACTCCAAGCACCACCTGCACTCGTACTACGTCATCAGGAACTCGGATCTTGTGGGCTTTACCGACCACGAGATCGAACTCATCGCCCTCATCGCCCGCTACCACCGCAAGGGACATCCCAAGGCGACGCATCCCGAGTTCGCCCGACTGGCACCGCCAGATCAGCAGGCCGTGCGCCGTCTCGCAGGTCTCCTCCGCATTGCGATCGGACTGGACCGGCGACACGACCACAGGGTGTCGACCGTGAGCACCAAGCGGGTGCGCGGCGCCCTCGAGGTCGTGGTCCACCCCGACCCGACGCAGGACGGTGACGTGAGCCTCGAGTTGTACGCCGCCCAGGAACGCAGCGACCTGTTGGCGGCCGAACTGGCACTCCCCGTGCGCCTGAACGTCAGTCGAAGGCCCAGCCTCTGAGCAACTGCGCCAGTTCGACAGGGCGGTCACCTTGGATGCTGTGGCCCGCTCCGTCGATCACCTGGACCACGGCATCAGGACGGCGTCGGTACACCTCGGTCACGTCGTCGTCGTCGACGACGGGCGAGGCACCACCCCTGGCCAGCAGCAACGGACACCGGATGGCTCCCAGCACCTCCCATAACGGGGAGGGCCCGGCGTCGATGGCGTCGGTGCTGCGGGCATGGCTGCGGCGGTCGTAGCGCCATACCCACGACCCGTCGTCGAGTTGCCTGGCGTTGTGCAGAATGCCCCGACGCAGCGACGACTCCGAGCGAGTGGGGTGATGCGCCATGGTGCGAGCCAACAGTTCCTCGAAGCTGGGAAACGACTGCGGACCGTCCACGAAATCGATCACTGCCTTGGCCTTGGCACGATTGACCCCGGGTGTGATGTCGACCAGGCCCAGGCGTGCCACCAGATGCGGAGCGTGAGCAGCGAGCGCCAGCGACGTGAGGCCTCCCAGCGACATACCCACCACCGCCCGAGCGGCAGGAGCGAGTGCCTCGATGACCACCGCGAGGTCGGCCGCCATGGCCTGGGGCGTGTAGAGGCCGTCCTCGCGCCACGAGCTGTGACCATGACCTGGCAGGTCCACCGCCAGCAGCGGCGCGTTCATCGCCAAGGCGACGGTGTCCCAGGTATGGGCGTTCTGCGCCCCACCGTGCACCAACACCAGTTGCGGCTCACCGACTCCCCATCGCAACGCACTCAGGTGCCTCTCGCTGGCCACCGGCACCGCCACGCGCTCCACCGAGGGCGCAATGGGAGCGGTCAACTCGAACTCGGCGACATTCTCGTGGAACAGCCCGAACTCGTCATACTCGACCGGGTTCATGTGTCGGTCCCCTCTGTGGTGGCCGTGCCCGTGGACTCGGTGGGCGCATCGACCTCGGGCGCTTGGGGCACCGTGGTCGACGTGGCGGGTGGTGTGGGCTGAGGCGCAGTCGTGGTGCTGCTACTGGTACTGGTCGACGAACTGGTCGACGGTGCCACGGTGGTACTCGTGGTGCTCGACGTACTCGATGAGGTCGTCGTGGTGGAGTAGTCGGGGTCGGACCAGTTCCACACCGGGGGCTGAGCGCCGTACTCCTCGGGTTCCTTCACGCCGTCCCACACATACACCACGTCGCCAGTGGTCCGCCCCCACGTCACCAGGCTCTGGAAGTAGTCCGAGATGTGCATGGGGATGCGGATACATCCGTGCGAGGCGGGAAAGGCCGGCACCTCGTGGGCCCCGTGAATGGCGATGCCGAAGTTGAAGTACACGGGGTTGTACAAACCGCCCAACTGGCTCTCGCGCCGACCCTCGACACGCCGGTAGTAGCGGAACACCCCACCGGGGGTGACCGACCGGCCACACACGCCGTCCTTGATGGGTTCGGTGCCGCGCTCGTTACCGAGTTCGCCCGGAGAGATGGTCACCTCCTCGCACCACTCTTCACCGTCGCCACTGGACACGTGGGTGATCAGTACGGGTCGACGGCCGTGGAACACGACCATGACCTGTTCAGGTAGGTAGATCTCCGTGTGGTTCTCGGTAGCAGCCTCGGGGCGGCGCGGTTGCACGTCGATGGCGCGCTGCATGCGGTCCCATACCTCGGGGGTCACCCGCCCACGCGCCTGCTGACGAGGAATGCCCATGATCAGTTTCTCGAACGCCCAGACGGCTTGCAGGGTGCGTGTGCCGAACAGTCCGTCCACGGTGCCAGGGTCGAAGGCAAGGTCGATGAGGCGACGCTGGAGTCGCTCTACCTCGGGTCCCGAGGAACCAGGACCCAGCGTCTGGGTCAGCGGCACGATCCGGTCCACCTCGGCAACACCCGAGGTGGCGTCACCTGTGGGCGGCAGCGTGGTGGATGGCACGGTCACTACCGTGTCCGCAGGTGCTTCGACGGTGGCGTCACCGTCGCTGCGCACGGCTCCGGCCACGATGACCGACGCCAGCAGTGCTCCGGCGGCCATTGCCGGAGCCCAGGTCCGGACATGATTCGCCACCACTCACACCACGTCCCTCGGTGCGACTGGTTCCCCCGGCGCCATCGGGGTGATGGAGTTCAACTCGCTTCGGAGTTCCCGCAACTCGCGCAGGATCTTCACGATCACGGCGGGCGACGACAGCGTGGAGACACCCCGGGTGCGGGCGAAGTAGTCGACGCCGAACTGCACGATGCGGAACCCCGCACGCTGCGCCCGAATGACCAACTCGGCGTCGATGAAGGACCCTTCGCTCTTCAGTTCGACCTGGTCGAAGATGCGGGCGCGGCACAGTTTGAAAGCGAAGTTCACATCGCGCATGCGCACGCCGAACAGCACCCGTACCAGCAGGTTGTACAGCGTGGAGTACACCGACCTCACGTACCCCTCGCCCGTGCGGTCGAAACGGTAGGCGCTGACGATGTCGGCCTCGTACACCCGCATCAGGCGCACGGCCTTACGGACTTCGTCCATGTCGAAGGGCAGATCAGCGTCGGTATAGAGGATGAGGTCGCCCGTGGCCGCTGCGAAACCGGACTTCATGGAACCGCCCAGTTTGCGGTTCACCGGATGATGGACCACGCGCACCCGGGAGTCGCTCGCCGCCATCTCGTCGGCCATGGCACCGGTGGCATCGGTGGAGGCGTCGTTCACGATGATGAGCTCGTAGTCGAGGATCTCCTCGGACGCCATGAGCGCGTCGCAGACCTCACGTGCCGCATCGACGGCACGCTGCACGTACTCCTCCTCGTTCCACATGGGAAAGAAGATGGACAGTTTCTGGAACGGGACACGACCCGGCATCGGTTGATGAGGGTAGTGTCCGCGGCGCCGTGTTCCCCCGCGACGCTTCCCCCGAACGACAACTTCGCACCCCGTGGGCTGGTCTCCTGGGTGCCGGATGGATCGCCATCGGCCTCGCACTGGTCGCAGTGGCGGCCTCGAGTCGTCGTGTCGGTAAACCCGTGTGGTGGTTGGGCGACGGGACACCCGTGTCCTTCAGCGTGTTGTGGGTCGTACCGCTGATCGTCCCCTTTCTCGCCGTCATGACCGCACATACCGCGGCCCGACTGGCTCTGGCGATGTCGGCAGTCGCCGCCGCTTCCGTGGCCGCCGTCGCCGCCGGCGACCTGAACGGCAGTCCGGCCTCCAGCCTCGTGCAGTTCGTACTGGCAGGAGCAGGGGCCGTGCTCACCCTCGCTGCCATGGCCGGGCTTCCGACTCGTCGACCCAAGAGCAGCCCTCGGTAGTTTCCACATCCAGGGGAAGGGGCGCAGCGTCGCCCGATGTGACTGTGAGGAGTGGACGTGCGAACGATTCGCCACCCGTTGTCGGGGGCCACCTACGACCTGACCGAGCGAGGCACCATCCTGGTGACCAAGGGTGAGGAGACCGGCGAGTTCACCGAGCACGGCCGTTGGATCTCCGGAGCCATTCGCCACGCCGACCCGCATCTGTGTCTGTGGATCGCCGGCCGGCAACTTCCCAATCGGTTCCAGCAGGCAGCCGAGGCCATCGCCTCGTCATCGTGAAAGGGAGTTCATCGTGAGCATCATCGATCGTCCCGCACCCGGCGAGGCCCGCTCGCCTGGGATCAGTTACCAGGAACTCCTCGACGGCGACAGCCGACCCGAGAACGTGCCCGTGGTGTTGCGCAAGGTGAGCGCCGAGCATCTGGGGTCTGCCGACGTGCCGGTGGCGCGCTACACCACCCGAGAGGCCCACGAACTCGAGAAGGAAAGGCTGTGGAGCCGGGTGTGGCAGATGGCCTGCCGCGAAGAAGACCTCCCCGAGGTGGGCGACACCGTGGTCTACGACATCTGCCACTGGTCGATCCTCGTGGTGCGCTCGGAGGCCGACCGCATCCAGGCGTTCTACAACGCCTGCCTCCACCGCGGTCGGCAGCTGCGGGAAGAGAACGGCAACGCTCGTGAACTGCGATGTCCGTTCCACGGGTTCTGCTGGAACCTGGACGGTTCGCTGAAGCAGGTTCCCTGCGAATGGGACTTCCCGCACGTGGACCATGACGAGTTCTCCCTCCCCGAGGTGCAAGTGGGGCGCTGGGGCGGGTTCGTGTTCATCAACATGGACCCCGACTGCGAACCCCTCGAGTCGTTCCTGGGTGAACTGCCCGAGCACTTCGAGAAGTGGCCCCTCGAGAAGCGGGTCAAGACGGCGCACGTGGCTCGCATCTTCCCCACCAACTGGAAGGTGGTGCAAGAGGCTTTCATGGAGGCGTTCCACGTGGTGGCCACGCATCCTCAGTTGCTGGCCGGCATCGGCGACGCCAACACCCAGTACGACTGGTGGGGCAATGTGTCGCGTGCCATCACCCCCAATGGCACGCCGTCGCCTCACATCAACTGGGAACCCACCGAGCAGGAACGCTTCGACGCCATCTCGGATCGCCGTCTCGACGAGGACCCCTTCGTGAAGCTGAGCGAAGGCCAGACAGCGCGATCGGTGGCCGGCGACGGTGGCCGCATGCGCATGCGCGAGGTGCTCGGCGACGAGGCCGATGCCCTCTCGGACGCCGAGCTGGCCGATTCGATCTACTACACCCTGTTCCCCAACCTTCACCCGTGGGGCGCCTACAACCGCATCGTGTACCGCTTCCGGCCCTACGAGGACCGTCACGACATGTCGGTGATGGAGTGCATGTACCTCGACCCCTACGACCCCTCCCAGCCCAAGCCCCCTGCGGCCGAGATCCACTGGCTGGGCGTGGACCAGGACTGGACCGATGCACCCGAACTGGGCATGTTGGCGAGAGTGTTCAACCAGGACACGTTCAACCTGCCCAAGGTGCAACGGGGACTCATGACCATGGTGAAGCCGGGCGTGACGCTGGCGAACTAT
Source organism: uncultured Ilumatobacteraceae bacterium (assembly GCA_964393535.1). GTDB lineage: Bacteria > Actinomycetota > Acidimicrobiia > Acidimicrobiales > Ilumatobacteraceae > CAYMUC01. The sequence continues at coordinate 17,624 of CAYMUC010000061.1, forward strand.
CAGGAACTCAAGATCCGCCATTTCCACCATCTCTTGGAGCAGTGGCTCGCTCGTCCCTGACGCCGGTGGGTACCGTGAGACGCCATGTCCAAGGTCCTCACGTCACTCCCCCTCGGTGAACGGGTCGGCATCGCCTTCTCGGGCGGTCTCGACACATCGGCTGCGGTTGCGTGGATGCGCCATCGCGGTGCGATCCCCTTCGCCTATACGGCCGACCTTGGCCAGTACGACGAGCCCGACCTCCCCACGGTTCCCGCCCGGGCCACCCAGTACGGGGCCGAGGCCGCACGGCTGATCGACTGCCGTACCGAACTGGTTCGAGAGGGCCTCATCGCGCTCCAGTGCGGAGCGTTCCACATCACCACCGCTGGACGGACCTACTTCAACACCACGCCACTGGGCCGAGCCGTGACCGGCACCCTGCTGGTGCAGGCGATGCGCGAGGACGGGGTGGACATCTGGGGCGATGGCAGCACCTACAAGGGCAACGACATCGAGCGCTTCTACCGCTACGGCCTGCTCGCCAACCCGAAGCTGCGCATCTACAAGCCCTGGCTGGACCAGCGCTTCATCGACG
>CAYMUC010000062.1:0-17785 GCA_964393535.1 uncultured Ilumatobacteraceae bacterium
AACTGCGTGGCGTCGCGCCACGCCACGGTGCCGACCGGCGTGATCACCGGTGGCAGATTTCTCATGTCGTCCAGAGCCGCCGCAGCGCGTTGAGCGATCGTGGTTTGCGGTGCACCCAACGACACCGCGCTGGGCTGGGACTGGCTGCCACAGGCCGTCACGGCGGCACCAGCCGCGAGCGTCAGCGAGACGAGCCAGGTCGAACGACGACGGCGACGGCCTGCAGGAGGAGAGGTCAACACAGATGACACGCTAGTCGGCATGGTCGTTGGACGTGAGCGCCTTGTGAGAAAGTTCCCCACCGTGACATCGTCGTTGCGCAGGGTCCTGGTCGCTGTGGGAGCGGCTGTCGTGGTGCTGGTGATGCCGCATCAGCTGGTGCGGGCCCAGACTTCGACCAGTGCCGAGCAAGCACTGGCGGAGCGCTTCGCCCCGGTGATGATGCTGGTGGCACAGAGCGAACCCTGCGACGCCAACGGTGAGCCCTACGACCCCGTGCCGGTCTCGGTGGTGTTGGACAACCCCGAGGTGGCGGTGCGCCAAGTGGGCGACGGTGACCCGGTGGCCCGCTGGGGAGTGTCGGCCGAGGAGTTGGCCGGGTACGGCGGCGGGTTCTTCCTCGACAGTCCGGGGGTGGCGCTCGACCCGGGATGCCTGTACGAGACCGACGGCCGGCGCTTCGCTGCTGATACGACGCCGACCATCTACGCCCGGGTGGTGCCACCCAGCGAGCCGGGCCAATCCTTGGCGCTGCAGTACTGGTTCTACTGGTACTTCAACGACTGGAACAACCGCCACGAAGCCGACTGGGAGGGGATCCAGTTGGTCTTCGATGCGCCCGACGCGGCGGGTGCACTGGCGTCGGTACCAACCTCGTTGGGCTACGCACAGCACGAGGGTGGCGAGCGGTCGGCCTGGGACGATCCCAAGGTGTCCCGTGATGGTGATCGACCGTTCGTGTATTCGTCAGTGGGGTCGCACGCCAGTTACTTCACCTCCGCGGTGTACCTGGGTCGTGGCGCCAGTGAGGGGTTCGGCTGCGACGCCACCACCGGTGATCACCGTCGGGTGGACCCCGAGGTGGTGCTGCTACCCACCGACGCCGACGACGCCACGGGTGATCTGGCGTGGCTGCGCTTCACCGGGCGATGGGGCGAACGGTGGTCGGGGCCCTACAACGGCCCCACCGGCCCCGCCGACAAGGAACGGTGGCACGATCCGCTCGGCTGGCACGAACGACTGCGCGACGGCAGTATCACGATCCCCGGAGGAGAGGGGACGGCGGCTCGCCTGATCGACGGGTTCTGCACGGCTGTCGGCTGGGGGTCCACCCAGGTGATCCAACTGCAACTCAATCCAGTGCGGGTGCTGGTGCCCGCTGCTGCGTTGGGGCTGGCGGCGTGGTGGATGCTGCGGCGCACCGGTGGCCACCTTCGTCGAGGGGTGGAGACGCTGCGATCACGGCCTCGCCAACTGCTCCCGTTGGGTCTGTTGGGCTTGCCGGTGTCGGCAGCGGTGGGCGTACTGGTGTGGCTGACGCGTGCGGTACCTGTGGTCGATGACCTTGTCGAGCTCATCGACCCCCGCCGAAGCGACAGCCCCACGCGTCTCATCGGTTCCATGCTCACCGGAGGCGCTGCCATCGCCGCGGCCTTCACCGTGGTCACGGCCGCCGTGGCCGTCCAGGCACACAGAGACGAGGTCGCCTCGGACTACCGGACCATCGTGGCCCAGGTGTTCGGCGCTCGTTGGAAGCTCCTCGGCGTCTTGGTGCTCACCGCCGTGCCCGTGACGCTGCTCACCCTGACCACCTTGGGAATCCCCATCGCCTTGTGGCTGTTTGCCCGGTGGCATCTGGCTCCTACGGTCGTCATGCGAGAAGGCCTGGGTGCTCGCGCTGCCTTGCGCCGCAGTGGGGCACTGGTGCGCGGTCGCACCGGCGACACGCTCATGACGGCACTGCTGGCTCAGGCAGCGGTGTTGGGAGCCGGTGTGGTGGTGGGTCTCATCGTGCTGACCACCATCACGGCGTTGCCGTTCTGGACGCTCACCATGGTCGTGACCGGCGTGGGTGTGGTGGTGATGCCGTGGGCCGCAGCAGTGGTGGTGGGTCTCTACGACGACGCCACTGCGTAGGGTGGCAGGCGTGCACGACGCCCCCTTCGACGACGGTCGCGACGATCTGTGGGAAACCCACGCCGACTGGTGGATCGAAGGGTTCACCGCTGGCGCCGACCCGGAGTACGAGGAGCAGATCCTCCCGTTGGCGGCCGCCGAGTTGGCCGGGTGCCGACGCATCCTCGACGTTGGCTGCGGCGATGGCCAGGTGAGTCGCCTGGCCACGTCGCTGGGTGCACCGTTGGTGGTGGGAGTGGACCCCACGTGGAACCAGGTGAAGGTGGCGCATCAGCGCGGAGGCGGGCCGGCCTATGCCCGAGCCGGCGCAGCCCAACTGCCGTTCGCCGACGCCTCGTTCGACGCCGTGGTGGCCTGTTTGGTGTTCGAGCACATTCGCGACGTCGACGACGCCATCGCCGAAGTGGCCCGAGTCCTCCAGCCAGGAGGCCGCTTCTGTTTCTTCCTCAACCACCCGCTGCTCCAGACTCCCAACAGTGGCTGGATCGATGACCAGTTCCTCGATCCTCCCGAGCAGTACTGGCGTATCGGGCCGTATCTGGTGGAGGACGAGACCATCGAGGAGGTGGAGAAGGACGTGTACATCCCCTTCATCCACCGCCCCCTCAGCCGCTACGTGAACACCCTGGCCGCCAATGGGTTGCTATTGGAGCGTATGGAGGAACCGGCCCCACCTCCGGGTTTCCTCGCCCGTGCCACCGAGTACGAGGCCGCCGCCACTATTCCTCGGCTGCTGTACCTCCGCACTCGCCGGCAGCCGACCCACTAACGTCGACGGCGGTGAGCGAACTCCTGGTGATCACAGGGTTGTCGGGAGCGGGACGCTCCGAAGCCGCCGACGATCTGGAAGATCTCGGTTGGTTCGTCATCGACAACCTGCCCGTCACCCTGCTCGACAAGGTGATCGAGTTGGGTCAGTTGGGTTCTGAGCCAGGTCAACGGCTGGCGTTCGTGATCGGGCCCAGCGCTGATCACATCGACTTGTTGGAACGCATCGTGACGCTGCGCCGTAACGACCACCGGGTCAGGGTGCTGTTCCTCGAGGCGTCCACCCCGGTGCTGGTGAAGCGGTATGGCGCCACTCGGCGCAGACACCCCCTGGACAACGGCCATGGCAGCGTCACTGACGCCATCGAACGAGAGCGACTGTTGCTGGAGCTGGTGAAGGCGGCAGCCGATCTGGTCATCGACACCACAGACCTCACCGTGCATCAACTGAAGGCAAGGGTCATCGACGCGTTCAGCGAGGGTCGACCCGACGAGGGGATGCGGGTGGTGGTCACCTCGTTCGGGTTCAAGTACGGCCTACCGCTCGATGTCGACCTGGTGTTCGATGTGCGGTTCCTGCCCAACCCCCATTGGGACGACGCCCTGCGACCGTTGTCGGGTCTGGACGAGCCGGTGCGGCGCTTCGTGTTCGACCAGCCCGCCACCGCCGAATTCCTCCACCGTCTGGAGCACTTGCTCGAGTTGGTGTTACCGGCCTACGAAGCCGAGGGTAAGAGCTATCTGAACCTGGCCGTGGGCTGCACCGGTGGTCAACATCGGTCGGTGGCACTGGCCGAGGAACTGGCGCGTTGGATGCGTACACAGGGCGTGCAACCCAGCGTCGTCCACCGCGATCTGCCGCGGCGGTCGCACTAGGGTCGCGACCAGGAAACATCACCCCCCACCACGTCTTCGAAAGGACGTTCCGACTATGACGGTACGCGTCGGCATCAACGGCTTCGGTCGCATCGGCCGCAACTTCTTCAGGGCCGCTCGGGCTGCGGGCGCCGATCTCGAGATCGTCGCCGTGAACGATCTCGGATCGCTCGACACCATGGCGCATCTGTTGAAGTACGACTCGGTGTTGGGCCGCCTCGATGCCACCGTGAAGGTCAACAAGCGCGGACTCGTGATCGACGGCAACGAGTTGCGGGTGCTGTCGGACCGCAACCCCGCCGATCTGCCCTGGGGTGACCTCGGGGTGGACCTCGTGATCGAGTCCACCGGCATCTTCACCGACCGGGCAAAGGCCGCCACCCACCTCGACGGCGGTGCGCCACTGGTCATCGTGTCGGCGCCGTCCAACGGGGCGGACGCCACCTTCGTGTACGGCGTCAACCACAAAGACTTCAACCCCAAGACCCACAAGGTCATCTCGAACGCCTCGTGCACCACCAACTGCTTCGTACCGCTGGTGAAGGTGCTCGACGATGCCTTCGGTGTGGAGCAGGGACTCATGACCACCGTGCACGCCTACACCGGTGACCAGCAGTTGGTGGACGGACCCCACAGCGACCTTCGCCGTGCCCGTGGCGCTGCCATCAACATCACGCCCACGTCCACCGGTGCGGCTCGCGCTACCTCGCTGGTCATGGAGGCCATGAAGGGTCGCCTCGATGGAACGGCGTTGCGGGTACCGGTTCCCACCGGTTCCATCACCGACTTCAATGCGCTGCTGAAGACGCCCGCCACGGTCGAGCAGATCAACGCTGCGTTCGCCAAGGCCGCCAAGACCTCCCTCAAGGGTGTGTTGCGCTACACCGAGGATCCCATCGTGTCGAGCGACATCGTCACCGACCCGCACAGTTGCATCTTCGACGCCGGCCTCACCATGAGCATGGGCAAGCTGGTCAAGGTGCTCGGCTGGTACGACAACGAGTGGGGCTACTCGAACCGTCTGGTCGACCTCACCATGTTCGTGGGCGGCAAGCTGCAGTCGAAGAAGCGCTGAGGCCATCGTGGCCGGCGTGAACGAGGTGCCCCGGCTCGAAGACCTGGGCGATGTGGCCGGAAAGCGCGTGCTGGTGCGCACCGACTTCAACGTGCCCCTGAGCGACGGGGTGATCACCGACGACTTCCGCATCCGAGCAGCACTGCCCACCATCACCTGGTTGGTGGAACGCGGTGCACAGGTCACCTGTGCCAGTCACCTTGGGCGCCCCAAGGGGGCACCCGATGGGCGTTGGTCCATGGCACCGGTACGTGAGCGTCTGGCCGAACTGGCGCCAGGGGTCGAGTTGCTGGAGAACCTTCGCTTCGATGCCGGTGAGGAAGCCGACGACCCGGCGTTCGTCGCTCGTCTCGTCGACGGGTTCGACCTCTACGTGAACGATGCCTTCGGTGCGGCGCACCGTGCTCACGGATCCATCGTGGGGCCGCCGCGCACGTTGCCATCGGCTGCTGGGCGTCTCTTGGAGCGTGAGGTCGACGTGCTGTTGGGATTGCGTCAGCAGCCCAAGCACCCCTTCGTCGCCGTGATGGGCGGCGCCAAGATCTCCGACAAGCTTGGTGTGGTCGAGGCACTGCTCGAGGTGGTGGACGCGCTCGTCATCGGCGGTGCGATGTGCTTCACCTTTCTCGCAGCGCAGGGCCGTTCCATCGGTGATTCGTTGTTCGAGCCCGATCAGGTCGACACGTGCGCCCGCTTGTTGGCTCGCGGGAAGCCCATCCACCTTCCCGAGGACCTGGTGGGCACGGACGCCCAGGGCAACCGTGCCACCTTTGGTGCCTCACTGCCCCCAGGAGCCAAGGGATTCGACATCGGTCCCGGCACGGCGGCGGCCTTCAGCGACGTCATCATGGACGCCCGCACCGTGTTCTGGAACGGACCGATGGGCATGTTCGAGGACCCACGATTCGAAGCCGGCACACGCACCATCGCCCAGGCCATGGCCGACACCAAGGCGTTCACAGTCGTTGGCGGGGGAGACTCGGCAGCGGCGTTGGCCCAGTTCGGTCTCGACGACGAAGTGGACCACGTGAGCACGGGTGGTGGGGCGTCACTCGAGTTATTGGAACTCGGCGATCTGCCGGGTCTGCGTGCACTGCGGGAGGCCCCACATGCGTAAGCCATTGATCAGTGGCAACTGGAAGATGCATCACCATCACTACGAAGCCATCCAGTGTGTGCAGAAGTTGGCCTATCTGTTGGGCAAAGACGACTACGCCGCTTGCGACGTGAGTGTGCATCCGCCGTTCACCGATATTCGCAGTGTTCAGACCGTCATCGACGCCGACGATCTGGCGATGATGCTCGGCGCACAGCACTGCCACTGGGAAGACAAAGGTGCCTTCACCGGTGAGGTGTCGCCGGTGTTCCTGGCGAAGTTGAACGTGAAGTTGGTGATCTGCGGTCACAGCGAACGACGTGAGTTGTTCGGGGAGACCGACGACATGGTGAACGCCAAGGTGAAGGCTGTGCTGCGCCATGGCATGACCCCCATCGTGTGCGTGGGGGAGACCTTGGCCGAACGGGAGGCAGGTGGCACCGACGCCAAGGTGCTGGGTCAGGTTGCGGCCGCGCTCGCAGGTCTCAAGGCCGAGCAGGTGGCATCGCTGGTCGTCGCTTACGAGCCGATCTGGGCCATCGGTACCGGACACACGGCCACCGCCGCCGATGCCCAGGCCGTGTGCGCCACCATCCGGGCCAAAATCGGTGAGATGTTCGGCTCGACCACTGCCGAGTCGGTACGCATCCAGTACGGCGGATCCGTGAAGCCGGGCAATATTGCCGAACTCATGGCACAGCCCGACATCGACGGCGCCCTGGTGGGCGGGGCCAGCCTGGACCCCGACGAGTTCGCCCGTATCGTGCAGCTTCCGTTCAAGTGACCCGATGGTTGGCCATCGCCGTCGGGTAACGTAGGCAACCGTGCGCGATTTCGTCCTCTACCTCACCATCATCGTGAACGTGCTCTCGATGTTCGCCCTGGTGGCGGGCATCCTCATGCACAGCGGTCGCGGTGGCGGCCTGTCCGACATGTTCGGCGGTGGAGGTGGTGCTGCTCTGGGATCCACGGCGGCCGAGCGAAACCTCAACCGCATCACCATGGTGCTCGCCCTGGTGTGGTTCTTCACCGTGGTGGCCTTGGGTTTCCTCCTGCAGAACTGACTGCTGTTGGTGCGTCCAACAGCGTCGGGGTATCGTTCACACTCCAACACGTCGAAGTGGCGGAATAGGCAGACGCGCTAGCTTGAGGGGCTAGTGCCCGTAAGGGCGTGGGGGTTCAAGTCCCCCCTTCGACACGATCTGGTGGGCGGGTGACCACGAATCACCGGGCCAACCGAGGACCCGCAGGCGCCCACGAGGCGCCGCGAGGTTCAGTCGGATGTGGGCTCTTCTCTCCACTGTGCCGACCTCTCGGTCGTGCGCAAGGATCCTTCCCGTCTGGGTCCTCTGGCCGCGTCCTCGATGGGCATGCTGATCGTCAGCGTCCCCATCGCTCACCGGCGGCGAAGCGCCGATCGGAAAGTGCGTTACGAGCTTGTAGCACAGCGTGCTACGCTCATCGTCGATGAGTCGAACGATTACCCAGAGAGAACTCCGCAACGACAGCGGCGAGATCATGCGGTCGCTCGACGAGGGCGAATCCTTCATCGTGACGCGAAACGGCACGCCGGTTGGCGAACTCACTCCGCTTCGGCGTCACCGCTTCGTGTCCACGGACGCTGTCGTCGCCGTGTTCCGTCACTCCCCGTTCGTCGATGCTCGCCGGTTCCGCGACGACCTCGATGCCGCTGCCGATCAGGATCCGACACCACGTGGCTGATCTCCGGCGAGCTCAAGGACTGCTCGACACCTCGGTGATCATCGACCTCGAGCGTCTCGACCCGAACTCGCTGCCGATCGAGTCTGCTGTGAGCGCCATCACGATGGCCGAGCTAGCGGCCGGGCCGCACGCAACGCACGATGCCGACGAACGAGCGCGACGTCAGGACCGGCTCCAGCGAGCAGAGGCCGTGTTCGATCCACTTCCGTTCGATGCCGAGGCATCTCGCGCCTACGGCCGGATCTATTCGGCTGTCGTCGCAGCAGGACGCAAGGCGCGAGGCGCCCGCGCCGTCGATCTGCTGATCGCCGCCGTGGCGTGTTCGAGAGGGCTCCCGCTCTACACACGCAACCCCGAGGACTTTCGAGCCATCGAAGGCCTCGTCGACATCGTCGCCGTGTGACCTCTCGCTGGAGGAGTACGACGCTCTGTGCGCCGACTGCGACCTCACCCCGATCGACCAACCACCGGTGCCGTCGAGGCGCCTTGGTGACGGGCCCGACTGGGTCACAAGTCAAGGTGATCGTGGTCGGCCGGAACCACAGGTAGCCCACGTTCGATCCAGGCGTGCATGCCACCGATGAGGTCGGCGACCGAGGTGAAGCCCAGTCGCAGCAGGCTTGCTGCCGCCAACGACGAGCTGTAGCCGCGGTTGCACACGACGACGAGTGGTTGGTGCAGGGATGTCACCGAGGGGTGGCGGTACCCGTTGGCGGGGTCGAGATGCCACTCCAGCACGGTGCGCGGCACGTGGATCGAGTGCTCGATGACGCCGAACCTCGCTCGATCGGTCTGCGTGCGTGTATCGACCACGAGAGGTGGCGTCATGGTGCTGAGTCGCTCGTACAGTGCCGCAGCGGTCACTCGAGGGAACCGTTGGCGTGCCTCGAACACGAGGTCGTGAATGGTGAAGCGGGTGGTCCGTTGGCTGATGCTCGTCACCAGACCGCTGGTGTGGACGCTTACCTGTTGCTGGCACTGATGCCGTTCGATCGGGGTGAGGTCGCAGTCGGCGCACAGAGCGTCGTACTCCTCCAGCGAGAGGTCACCCGGCGAGGCGTCGGCGCACAGGTCGGTCACCAGGAACCCTCGCGGCTCGAGGTGCTGCACGGCGTTGTGCACCACAGAGCGGCGGTGCTCCACCGGAACACTCTGCAGGAGGGAGTTGCTGAGCCAGACCACGTGGAACCGCCGTGGCAGTTGCATGGTGATGGGATCATCGCACCAGGAGGCGATGCCCGGCGCGCTGTGCGCGAGACCCTCGATCACGGCGGGATCGGCGTGGACGAACGCGATGGCTACGCCGCGCTCCACCAGCGACATGCTGACTTGACCGGGCTCCTCGCCAACGATGAGCAGCGTGTCGATCGGCCCGGTGAGGAGTCGCTCGATGGGGTGAAGCACGGGCTTCACCTTCGCGCAGCAGCACGACGTCCGACGATGTGCACCGACCTTAGGCTCGTAGCTGTGGTGAGCGATGCCGAGCGATGTCCACACCCGGTGCGGTGGGCGGTTGTGCGCCAGCAACGGCTCGATCTGGCTTACGAGGAGATCAACCACTCGACCGGCGTACCGCTACCACTCGCTCACTTTGTGGGCTGTGAGGCCGAAGGAGCGTTCCGCCGTGAACATGGGCACAGGCTCCACCGAGCGCACAGTCCGATGTCTGCGGAGCAGAGTCTCCCTGCGAAGGACCATGCCGAGACTGGTGGTGGCGTGCTCGCTCGGGCTCGCGGCGATCGCCGCAGACGGAGGAGCAGTTGGCGCACGGGACGAGCCGGGCTTGCCGTTGTCGGTGATGACGCGCACTCTGTACCTCGGCGCCGATGTGGGGCAAGCGCTTCAGTTGCTGCCCGACCTGCCGGCCGCCGCCCAGGACATGTGGAACCAGGTGGCTGCTACCAGGCTTGCCGCTGAACGCCTGGGCATCGAGACGCCATCGACCGGTCGATGCTTCGCCACCGACCATCTCGGAGTTGCTGTAGATCTCGCTCTTTCTGGCACGGTGCCCGACGACGACACCACGGAGACGAGCGCACCGTCTGCCAGCGACGTGTCGGTGCCGAGTACCTCCGCTCCCACTTCGTCTGATGCCGTCGATGGCGTGCCGCCTGGTCCGATGGAGGACGCCGGCGGTGATGACGGTGGGTCGGCAGGGGTCTGGGTGTTGTTCGCAGGCGCTCTCGCCCTCATCGTGGGCGTCGCTGCGGCGTTCGGCCGCCGGCGCAGCTGAACCAAATCTGTCGAGGGTGCGCGTCGGTGACTGCGGATCGTCTCACCCGGATCCCGTGATCGATCATCGTCGTTCGTGTCGACAGCGCTGACTTGGTGAGGTCTTCACAGGGTGTTGCCGAGACGTGCGTGGATAGTGGGGATCGCCAACGGGAGGCGGGTGCGGTCGGTAGGGAGCATCGCCAGCGTCAGTCTGCAGTGGCGCGGACCAGCAACTTGCCGATGTTCTTCCCCTCGTACATGAACTGCAGAGCCTCGGGATAGCGCTCGATGCCGTCGAGAATATGTTCCGTCATCACCAGGCGTCCCTCGTCGAGCCAGCGAGTGAGGTCGTTGCGGGCGGTGGCAATGCTGTCCGGGAAGTGGAAGTAGGCGAAACCTTCCATTCGTGACTGGCGTTCGGCCAGACGTAGGTAGAGCGACGGCCCCTGCACATCCTCGAGATGGTCGTACTGCGACACCGCTCCGCAGATCACCACCCTGGCACGCATGGCGAGGTTGTCGAGTACCGCATCGAGAATGGGACCGCCGACGTTGTCGAAGAACACGTTCACCCCGTCGGGGGCGAGTTCACGCAGCCGTTCTCTGACGTCGTCATGTTTGTAGTCGATGGCGGCGTCGAACCCCAGTTCGTCGACCAGGTGCGCCGTCTTGTGGGGTCCGCCGGCGATGCCGATGACCCGGGCTCCGTCGATCTTGGCGATCTGACCTGCCACCGAGCCCACCGCTCCGGCGGCCGCCGACACCACGAACGTCTCGCCTGGCTGCGGACGGCCGATCTCGCGCACACCTACCCAGGCCGTCACACCGGTGGAACCCCCGAGTGCCCCCAGGTGTCGACTGAGCGAACCCGTGGAGTCCTCGATGGGCTCCAGCGACGATGCCTTCACCGTGGCGATGGTCTGCGCGCCGAAACCGCCGCGCACCGCCATGCCCGGTTCCCACCCGTCGACGGTCGATTCGATCACTCGCCCGACACCCGTGGCGCGGATCGTCTGGCCCAGGCCCACCTGCTGGTGGAATCCCTCTCCCCGCAGCATGGTGCGGGTCCCTGCATCCACCGAGATGTAGTGGACCGCCACCCGCACTCGGCCCGGTTCCAGTGGCTCGAGCGTCTCGGTCTCCAGGGCGAAGTGGTCGGGTGTGGCACGGCTTTCGGGACGGCGGACCAGCACGACTCGATGATTGACCAACGACATGGCCGAGATGATGTCATGTGACCCATCGCAACTCAGGTCCGTAGGCTCGCTCGTGTGACGCGTGATGACGAGCGGTGTCCAACCCCGGTTCGCACAGCGGTCATGCGGCAGCAGTGGCTCGACCTGGCCTACGTTCACTGGCGGTACGACCCTGCGGTGGTTCAGGCTCTGCTGCCACCGGGACTGCAGGTGGACACCTTCGACGGCTCGGCGTGGGTGGGTCTGATTCCGTTTTCGATGCGGCGCATCGGTCTGGGGCGAGGGCCATCGGTTCCGTATCTGGGGTCGTTCTCCGAAGTGAACGTGCGCACCTACGTGCAGGCCGGTGGTGTACCGGGCGTGTGGTTCTTCTCACTCGACGTCGATCGGATGATCCCCGCCGCAGTGGCGCGCCTCACGTACCGACTGCCGTACTGCTGGGGGCTCACCCGCCACGAACGGCGCAAAGACACGTTGACGACGATGGTTCGCCGTCGTTGGCCCGAGCGTGTGGACGACAGTTCGCTCGTTGTCGAGATGGGCGAGCGGTGTGAGGCCGACGACCTCGATGTGTTCCTGACCGCTCGATGGGGATTGTTCTCGCACGCTCGACGGGGCCTGCGGTATGCGCCGGTGGATCACGAGCCGTGGCCTCTGCGCACCGGGTCGCTCACCGACGTCGATGAGTCGCTGCTGGCAGCCGCTGGCCTCCCTGCAACGACGAGCGTTCCACATGTGCGCTGTGCGGACGGGGTGTCGGTGCGAATCGGTGCGCCACGGCGCCTGTGATCGCCGATCAGGAGCCGGTCTCCCATCGCTGTGTGGCGTAGTGCTCGGCCGCCATCCGTCGCAGTGCCACCATCGCCACATCCCAGAGCACCGTCCCGACCACCACCTGTCGCACCACATCGGCGGCGTCGGGGGCGTCAGCGATCACGTCGACATCGCCACGTGCCAGGGCGTCGAAGGCGTCGGCGTATCGATCGAAGATCTCCGGGCCCACCGGACCCCACAGCCGACGTGCCGCTTGCACCGTGTGCGCGAGCAGTGCGACCGATGGCGCGTCGGGTGCGATCTTCCACCCGTGTCGCAACGCAAAGGCGCGCACGTGGTCGAGGAGGTCCTCGGGACTGGACTCGTCGGCGGGTGCACGTGGGGGGAGTGCGTAGAAGGCGCTGGCCAACTTGGCGTTCAGGGAGATGGTGTCGTTCTCCAGTGCCTCGACCACTCGCCCGATGTCGGCGATGGCCAGGTTGCCCACCTCGCGCAACACGCGAATCATGCGCAATCGTGCCAGGTGATGCTCGTCGTAGTCGGCCTGCGTGGCGGTCACTGGCGTGCCCGGCGGTAGCAGTCCCTCACGCACGTAGTACTTCACGGTGGCCACAGAGCACTCGGCGGCGGCGGCCAGTTCCCCGAGTTTCATCGAACAGCCTCCCTCACCTCGGCGATGCTCTGAACGTTCGAAACCCTGGCGCGCCCTCGGTTGGATAGCGATACTATCCAACCGTGCTGTCTGCTGGGTCCTGTCACCGTCGATCACTGCTCGCCCTGGCGGCCCTGACAGCGGCGATCACCTTGGTGGCGTCGACTCCGGACGCCGGAGCGGTGAACTGCCCGACCTTGCTCGATCAGGGCGACACGACGACCCAGATCGACGTGAACGGAGCGATTGACGTGGTGCATCAGTTCTCCAGTCCTGGCGCCACGCAGTTCGTGCCTCCCGCCACGGTCACCCAGGTCGAATACCTCGTCGTGGGTGCAGGCGGTGGTGGAGGTGCTCGTTACGGCGGTGGTGGCGGCGGTGGGGCGGTGCTCACCGGAATCATGACCGTGACCGCTGGTGTTGGCCTCGATGTGACCGTGGGGGCCGGTGGAGTCGGTGGGGTGCGGCGAGCCTCCGGAGTTGCTCATGGTCCGGGGTCGAACGGCGCAAGCAGTGCCTTGGCGAGCGTGGTCGCACAGGGCGGTGGTGGAGGCGGGGCCGGAAACCAGTCGACGAACAGCGTTGGTCGGCCTGGGGCGTCGGGCGGTGGCGGTGGCGGTGGCCCGTTGGACCAATACGTGGTGACGTATGGCGGCGGTACGGGCCTCCAGGGCAACAACGGTGGAGCCGGCACGTTCGCGGGTGCGTACAACTACTTTCAAGGCCTGACGGCGGGCGGCGGAGGCGGTGCGGGAAGTACCGGTGGGGCGGGTGACCGGCGTAGCGGTGTCGGCCTCGCCGGCATGGGTGGAGCCGGAGCGAACTCCACGATCTCGGGAACCTCGGTCTGGTACGCCGGCGGTGGCGGAGGTGGAGCATTCCATGTGAACCAACCGAACGCCGGCCGCGACGGTGGCGGTGATGGCACCAACACCGACACACAACCCGCTCGAGCTGTGCGTGGGGGCGGAGGTGGTGGAGGCGGTCTGTCGACTCAGGGTTGGGACGGAAGCGCCGGCGGCGATGGTGGTGACGGCGTGGTGATCGTGCGGTATGCCATGCCGCCTTTGGCGCCCTGCGCACCGGTGATCACGTCGGTCACCTCAGGCGATGGTGAAGCTGAGGTTGCGTTCACTCCACCGAGTTCCGACGGCGGTTCGCCCATCAGTAACTACGAGTACTCGAGCGACGGCGGGGCTACCTGGCAAGCCTTCTCGCCGAGTGTGATCGCGTCACCGGTCGTGATCGGCGGCCTGACCAACGACTCGTTGTCTGCGCTGGCCTTGCGGGCTGTGAACGTCGCTGGACCGGGACCGTCGTCGAACGTGATGTCGGTGACGCCGACAGCCCCCACGACGACGACCGCACCACCGTCGCTGCCCGCCGATCTTCCCAGTCTGGTCACGACACCTGCACCCGTCGGGCCACCCGTCGGGCCACCCGTCATCACGACTGTGTCACCGGCGACAACCACCACGACCGAGCCCACTCTGCCCTTGGTCCTGCCCGGAGAAGTCCTGGTGACCCGCGACGGGCGACCTGTGGACGCTGCGGTGTTCGCCACCGAGGCCTCCAGCCTCACGCTGCTTCACGGTGACAGTCGTCTCCGAGTGAGTGCCCGATGTAACGCCACGTGCCCGCCGCTCCTTCTGAGCGACCAGGGTGGAGCCACCCTGCAGGCCGAGGCGGAGGCCGAGTTGTTGCTCACGGCGACAGGCCTGAGGCCTGGGGCGGCGGTGACCATCTGGATCTTCTCCGAGCCCACACTGCTCGCCAACTCGGTGCTCGACCCGCTAGGCACCTACACCGGGGTGGTGCCTTTGGACGGTGTGCCAGCAGGGCAACACACGCTGCAGTTCAACAGCATCGGTCGTACGGGAGAGCGATTGTCGTTCCATCTGGCGCTGAATCTGGTGAGCCAGGCAGTCGATCCCCCCATCGAGTTGCCCAGCACCGGCCGTGGAATGTCTCCGGTGGTCGTGGTGGTGGCATCGGCCTGGATGCTGCTGGGGATCGCACTGGCGAGGCGTAGTACCTTGCGCACCCGATGACGTGGGCCCGTCGATCGATCGCAGCATTCCTGGTCGCCGGCGTGGCGATACTGGCCGCGGTCGGTTGGTTGGGCTCGCCGGCACTTCCCGAGCGCTTCGACGCCAAGACGATCGTGGTGCGACCTGAGGGTGCCGATGGGCTCCGGGTGACCGAGATCGTGGACCTCGACACGGGAACCGCTCGTCGCCACGGTTACCTGCGGGAACTACCGCATACGTTCGGAATTCCGGCCGACATCGTCGCCACGTCTCCCAACGCTTCAGCCGACGTGAACATCGAGATGCTCGACGACGCCACGGTGATTCGTGTGGGCGATCCCGACGTGACCGTGCGCGGGCGGCACCGCTACGTGCTCGAGTACACCCTGCCCGAGGCGGGATGGAGCGATGGGACGTTCGCGCTCGATGTGGTCGGTACGGTCGAGACACTGAGTACGACGAGCCTTGCCGTGTACGTGAGCGGTTTGGACCTGGACCAACCGTTCTGCGCCACTGGACCGGTCGGGGCGACAGGCGGCTGTGATCTGATCCCCACCGACATCGGCTTCGTCGCCGGAGGGTCGCTGGCACCAGCCGAGGGCTTCACGGTGGGTGGCCTGGTTCGCAACGTGACCGCCCCGATCGCCGTACCCGAGCCAGTACTGCCACCCTCGCGTCAGTATCCGCCCACCTGGCCGCGAGTGCTTCTTCTCGTGACGTTGGCCGCGGGCGCCCTGGGGTGGGCTCGGCGCTGGTCACAGCAGCGCGGTCGCAACGAGATCGCCGGCGACTCTGCTGCCGACGCCGCCTACGCCACGACCGAGGCACCTGTACGGCTGGTCACAGACGCTGAGTTACAGAGCCTCGCCACGGTCGAGTTCGCACCTCCCGAGGGGCTCACACCGTGGGAAGGGGCCGTACTGCTCTCGGAGCGCCTCGACGACGCTGCCACCGAAGCATGGTGGGCGCACGCATCCGCCACGGGTCGTGTGCGACTCGAGGAACACGACGGAGCCCTCACCATCGTGGACGTCCCCGAGGGTCCACGCCTCTCACCCGCCGAAGAAGCGGCACTCGACTCGCTGTTCGCTGGAGGTCGCCAACGCTTCGACGTGGGTGGCTACGACGTCGACTTCGCGGCGGCATGGAGTCGGTTGGCAGCGTTCCAGCGCCAGCGCATCGAGAGCGCTGCGTGGTGGCGCAAGCGAATCGGCGCCAACCGGATGGGAGCAGCTGTGGCTGGAGCGGCGATGCTCACGCTGTTCGCTCTCGGGTTGCTGGCCGCCATGGGCGCAGGCATCGCCGATGACCCCAGCCTCGACATCGTGGTGATCACGTCGCTGTGGGGGGCTGGCTGCGTGGTCGTCGTGCTAGGACTCGCAGTAGGGGCGCTGTTGTGGAGTCATCTCCGGGCCTCGCGCACCGCAGTCGGTTCGGCGCTTGCGCTGCGCACGCTGTCCTTCCAGAGATTCCTGGCCGCCAGCGAGGCGCGTCACGTGGAGGAGGCATGGAAGCGCGGCGTCATCCGGGAGTACACGGCGTGGGCGGTGGCCCTGGGTGAGGCCGACACGTGGAAGCGTGCCGCCGGAGCCGCTTCGGTGCCGATGGAAGCCACCTCGGCTGTGGCGGGCACAGCCTTGCTGGCACAACATCGAGGAGACCTGGGCCGTGCCCACACCAAGCCTTCACAAGGCACTTCGTCCGGTGGGTCGGGATTCGGAAGCGTGGGCAGTGGCGGAGGCGGCGGCCGTTCGGGTTCGTGGTGACAGCCGATCGGCACCGGTGAAGGTGGCCGACGGACCCGAGCCAGCGTGTCCACGGCCTTTCTAGGTTTCGGGTCGCGAGTTGTTTCCCGCGAGAGGGGAGGACCTCATGAGACGACCTCTGAGGAGGCCGCTGTCGGCGCTGCTTCTGTTAGGAGCCTGGATCTTGGTGACGGGGCCATCACCGGTTCCAGGTGCGAGTGCTCAGGAGTCCGTGTCAGTGGAAGACCGGGTGATCGCCCAGGTGTTCGAGGTCCTCGACATGAACGACGTCCCCGCAGCAGTGAGAGACAGGCTCGGGCACCTCGTGCCATGGGCTGCAGCGCAGGAGGCCTGGCCACCGCTCCCGCCCACGCCAACGGCGTCAGGCTGGCCCAAGGCGGTGCAGCGGTGGCGCGATGTCGCACCCGAATGGCGCCAGGCCGCCGAGGGTTTCGCCGAACAGCGTCGTCGGTGCAGGGACCAGGTGCGGGGCACCACCATCTCGGCCACCATGCCCGACTGTGCGCGCCTGTTGGCCGCTCAGTTGCGAGTACGCCATGCAGAGCGGTTGGTGGCGGGTCTCGGGGGGCGCCTCGAACAGGCGGGTGCCCTACCCGAGCCGGCACAGACCAGGGTCACCGAGGCGCTGACGCAGGTGCGTGAGCGGGCGATGGAACGCCTTCGCGATCTCGAATCGCATGACGATCCGGCGTTGGACGGGACGCCTGATCTGGATCGAGACCGGATACGTGCCCGACTGCGCGACCTGGAGGCGGCGCCATGAAGAAGTTGAAGATCCTGATGGTGATGTCGACGCTGATCGTGCTCGGGGCGGGCTGCGGCGACGACGAGCAACAGACCGTTGTGACGACGTCGAGCAGTGTGGCGACCACCGCCAGTCCAACGACGACGTTGCCACTGCCGACCGATGGTGTGGATCCCGACGGGGTTCTGCTCTCCGCGCTGATCCTCGTGGTCGGCGACCCAGAGGCTGCGGTTGCGTCCGGCGTGGTGGCACCCGACGAGATGGATGCCGCAGCCGAGGCCTTGGAGACCGGCGCCCTCCATCGATGGGTCGACGCCGCCACGCTGAAGTCCGGGGGCTGACCTCGTCCCGTAGCGTGATAGGGCGATGAGTACCTACCGACCCGACATCGACGGACTGCGCGCCGTGTCGATCGGTCTGGTGGTGGCGTACCACGCCGGTGTCGACATCGTGGCGGGTGGCTACGTGGGCGTGGACGTGTTCTTCGTCGTGTCGGGCTATCTCATCACCTCGCTCTTGATCGGCGAGTTCGAGCGCACCGGCACCGTGTCGCTGAAGCAGTTCGTGGCGCGACGAGCAAGGCGGTTGCTTCCGCTCGCCGGTGTGGTGTTGACGGTCACAGCAGTGCTGGGCGCCTGGTTGATGGCACCGCTGCAGCGTCCACGTCTGTTCGACGACATCCGCGCTGCTGCGTTGTTCGTGGCCAACTGGCGATTCGCGGGGCAGGCCACCGAC
>CAYMUC010000063.1:0-17675 GCA_964393535.1 uncultured Ilumatobacteraceae bacterium
CGGCGGCATGAGGCTCACCGCTGACGACCGGTTGGACATCATCGAGTTGCCGGGGCGTTACGCCGACGCACTCGACCTACGTCAGCCCGAGCAACTGCGGCAGGTGTTCACGGTGGATGCCGTGTGGGAAGTTGTCGGGGCCCTCCGCTTGGAGGGCCTCGATGCCATCATGGCGTTCATGGGCCGTGATGATGTGCACCCCGGTGCGCACATCATGACCAACATCTACATCGCTTCGGTGGAAGCCCGGGCCGACGGCAGTCCGCTGGTCCATCTGTCGTCACGGGGCATCTACCCGGTCGGGCCGTCGAGCCGCGAGAACCCGACGGCGGTGTTCTACGGGCGCTACGACGACGACGTGGTTCACACCGACGATGGCTGGCGCATCCGGCACCGCCGCTACCGCTACGGGGTGTAAGCGTCGGCGCCCGACTGCCCTGCGGCGCGGTTCTGTGTAGATAAACGTACGTTTTTCGTACGTCTGGCTACACAGATTTGATGGCGTCAGCAAGGGACTGCCGAGGTGGTAGGCCGAGTGGTCGGCGGCTCCTCACACGGCGATCAGTTGTGCCGTGATACGCCGGGCCTCGAGAAGCGCCGTGATGTCCGCAACATCGCTGGTCAGCACCACGTCGCCGGACCTCACCAGCCAGGCCACATGGGCATCGGCCAGGTCGCTGGTGCGACTGGCGGCGAGCAACTCACCCACCCGCTCGGCGGCGATCTCGTCGAGGGGAGCGATCTCGACGCCAGCCAGCACACGTGTGAGGTTGACCTGGCGCCGACCGTCGCGCCACACCTGTGCCACCACCGCTCCACTCGTGTGGACCGGCATGCTCTGCTGCTGAATGACGCGCAACATGGCTCCCACACGCCGGTCTCGCCGATCGACGGCGATCAGCGCGCCGGCATCCAAGACCACCTTCACGACACGGCCCGACGACCGACGAGCCTCAACGCTGCGTGGGCTGCGTCGAGTTCGTCATCGCTGAAGGGCGAGTCCTCCGCCTCCCAACGGTCCAACGCCTCGCCCAGCAATTCGTTGCGCAGTCGTTGTGCTGCTGCCGAGGCGATCCAGGTGGACACGCTGATGCCAGCTCGGGCCGCTGCCTCCCGTACTGCAGCACCGATCTCGGGAGCCATCGTGACAGAGAGGCGGTCGACCTGAGCCATGGAGCCTGAGGCTAATGCATACCACCGTATGCGCGGCAGGGCCGCGCGCTACGTCAGGCGCAGCAACCGCCGAGCGTTGTCGGTCAGCGACAGGGTGAAGGCATCGCGGGCATGGGGCCCGCCACAGTCCCAGCCGCCGAAGTTGGTGCCGAACACCAGTCGGTCGGTGCCCACGGTGTCGACCAGCAGATCCAGTGCCGGCTGCGCGTCCATGTGCGAGTCGAACCACAGTCGGCGCAGATGCGCCAGGAAGCCGCCATGGCGCAGGTGTTCGGGCGCCCAGGGCCTGGCATCGCAGGCAAACTGGAACTTCTCGGCAAGCAATGCCATGGTGCCGCCCCCATGCGAGATGCAGATGTCCACATCGGGGTGGCGTTCGGTGACGCCACCCAGCACCAGTTGTGCCACGGCCAGGGTCTCGTCGATGGCATAGCCGAACAGCAGCGACAGGTCGAACCGCTTCATGCGCGGCGACAACGACCCGACGCCATCGGTGGACGCCGGGTGCAGGAACCACGGCACATCGAGTGCCACCAGGGTGCGGTAGAAGTCGTCGAGGCGACCGTCGTCGAGGTCGTAGCCGAAGTGGGTGCCGGTGTACGGCGCACACAGGCCCAGTTCCCGCACGGCGCGGTCCAACTCCACCAACGCGGAGTCCGCGTCTTGCATGGGCAGCGCGATGCCGCCCAGGAACCGGTCGGGATGCTGCGCCACCACCTCGGCCATGGCGTCGTTGTGCACCCTGCAGAACCGCACTGCATCGTCGGCCGGGATGCCGTGCAGCATGGTCAGTGGGTTGGGTGACAGCAGCTGCAGTGCGATGCCGTCACGATCCATGCGCTCCAGACGCCGGTCGAGGTCCATGAACAGCGAACCCCGGTAGCGCATGGGTTTCATGGTGTAGCCGCCGATGCGGAAGAACGGCACGCCGGTGGCGTCTTCGGCCAACTCGGGTCCCGCTGGGCCAGCCATGCCGAAGCCGGCCTCCAACACGATATGGGCGTGGATGTCGATGGCGCCCTCCGTCACGGCGGTGGCCACAGCGGTCACGCTTCGGCGAAGAACGCGTCGCGGAACTCGCCGTTGGGGCCGTACACCGGCTCGTCACGCTCCACCAGATACGCCCGGTTGGCGGCACCCGTGGGCAGATGCGAGCGGATGAGATCGCGCATGGCCAGATAGTTCGGGTGACGGAAATGCGCCGCCAGCGACTCGCTGTCGTCCCACAGTTCGTACACCTGAATGCGCCCGGGCACACAGGGGTCGGCGGCGAAGCAGTAAGCCCGGCAGCCCGGTTCGTCGTCGCGAGTGGCCTTCTGGATGGGGGCGCTGTCGCGTACCACGGTGTCGCAGGTGGCCTGGTCGGCGAAGTCGAGGGTGGCGGCGATGATGATCATGTGGGGGTCTCCAGGAGGTCGGCCATCCAGGCGCCCACATCGGGCACGGTGTAGGGATGGGCATCGGCGAGGTTGCGGTACACGGTGCCGTCCTTCATGACGGTCAGGCGGGCATGGTCCTGCAGCACGGTGATGTCGGTGAGGGGATCGCCATCCACGATCACGAGGTCGGCGTACTTGCCCGCTTCCAGGGTGCCGACCATGCCGGTGGGGTCGGCCGCCGCGCCACCGTCACGCGTGGCGCACAGCAACGCCTCGGTGGGTGACATGGCGAACAGGTCCACGAAGTACTCGAGGTCCTTGGCATAGGTGCCGTGCGGGGTGATGTTCAAGCCGTAGTCGCCGCCCACCAACACCCGCACGCCAGCCTCCCGCAGACGGCGCACACTCTTCACCGTCGCCTCGATCTCGTGCTCGTAGCCCTTCTGGCGCATCACCGACTTCGGTACACCGATGGTCTCGCACTGGGCCACGAACTGCACCTCCCAGGCGATGGCCGGGCCCACGAACAGGCGATGCCGCTCACGGCGCAACAGATCGACGGCCTCGTCGTCCAGGTAGTTGGCGTGCCCGATCACGTCGACACCGAAGCGCACGGCCTGCTTCACGGCATCGGCCGAGCGAGCGTGGCAGACCACGCGCAGCTTCCGGCGGTGGGCCTCGTCGCATGCGGCGGCCACCTCTTCGTCGGTGTAGGTGAGTTCGCCAGGTGGGGCGTGCTCGTTCAAGCTTTCGCCGTCCAGGAACAACTTCACCACGTCGGCGCCGTTCTTGCGCATGGTGCGCACGGCCCGACGTACCTCCCACGGACCGTCCACGATGAAGCCCAGACCCTCGATCTGGGGGCGAGCCCAGTCCTTGTGCAGGTCGGCGTTGCTGCCCGTACTGCCCAGATCGCGCCCCGACGCCTCGAGGCGAGGGCCCGGGATGAGGCCACGATCGATGCCGTTACGCAGGAACACATCGATGCGATGCACCGAGCCGAAGCTGATGGCACTGGTGAACCCCGACGCCAGCATGAGCCGGGCATTCGCCACCGAGTTCAACATGGCCCACTCCACCGGCGTCTTGTCCAGTTCGGTGGGGCCGTTGTGGTCGTAGCTCAGGTGGGCGTGGCTCTCGGTCATGCCCGGCATCACGAAGCGTCCACCAAGATCGACGCGAGGCACGTCGGCGGGAACGGTGGCGGCAAGTTCGGCCGGCCCTGCGGCTCTGATGTGCCGGCCCGACACCCACACGGCACCGTCGTCGATCACCTCGCCGTCGACGCCGGTGAACAGTCGAGCACTCGTGAGCAACATGTCCATGAACGAACCCCCGACCGCGCAGCGTACGTCACGGCACCCCAGTAGGTTGCCGTCATGTCACGAGTGCAACTGGCCTTGAACGTGAACGACCTGCAGGCAGCGATCGAGTTCTATTCGAACCTGTTCGGTGTGTCGCCGGCAAAGGTTCGTGAGGGCTACGCCAACTTCGCCGTGGCCGAGCCGCCGCTGAAGTTGGTGCTCATCGAGAACCCGGGTCAGGGCGGCACGCTGAACCATCTGGGGGTGGAGGTGGAACACACCGACCAGGTGAGCGCCGCCACGAACCGGCTGGCAGACGCCGGCCTGGCCACCCGGGTAGAGGACCAGACCACCTGCTGCTATGCGGTGCAGGACAAGGTGTGGGTACACGGCCCCGATGCCGAGCCGTGGGAGATCTACACCGTGCTCGACGATGCGCCCGTGATGCGCAACACGCTTCCCGTGTCCCAGTGCTGCTGAACTGACGCGGTGTCATCCACTGTCGTCACGACCCCTACCCGCCTGTCCACCCTCGACCGGTTCCTGCCGGTGTGGATCGGGCTCGCCATGGTCGGCGGTGTCGCGCTGGGCCGAGCGTTCCCCGGTCTCGACGACAGCCTCGATCGCGTCAAGGTCGACACCGTCAGCATGCCCATCGCCGTGGGCTTGTTGCTCATGATGTACCCGGTGTTGGCCAAGGTGCGCTACGGGCGACTGCGGGCGGCGGTGGCCGACCGTCGGGTGCTGCCGCTGTCGCTGGTGCTGAACTGGCTGGTAGGTCCGGCCCTCATGTTCACGCTGGCGTGGCTCATGTTGCCCGACCTGCCCGAGTACCGCACGGGTCTGATCGTGGTGGGTCTGGCCCGCTGCATCGCCATGGTGCTGATCTGGAACGACCTCGCATGCGGAAATCGCGAGTTGGCGGCGGTCCTGGTGGCGCTGAACTCGCTGTTCCAGATCGTGGCGTTCGCCGTGTTGGGATGGTTCTATCTGGAGGTGCTGCCGGGCTGGCTTGGCCTCGACTCCGACGGCATCGACGTGACCATGTGGCAGATCGCCCGCAGCGTGCTCATCTTCCTGGGCGTGCCGCTGGTGGCGGGATTCCTCACCCGGCTCATCGGTGAACGAACCCGAGGAATCGCATGGTACGAGGACCGGTTTCTTCCCCGCATCGGACCCGTGGCGCTGTACGGCCTGCTGTTCACCATCGTGATGCTCTTCGCCCTACAAGGCGAGCGCATCACCGACCAACCCCTCGACGTCGCCCGCATCGCTGTGCCACTGCTCGCGTACTTCGTGATCATGTGGTTCGGCTCGTTCGCCATCGGCTTGCGGATGCGCCTGTCGTACGAACAGAACACGGCCGTGGCGTTCACGGCGGCGGGGAACAACTTCGAGTTGGCCATCGCCGTGGCCATCGCCGTGTTCGGCTTGACGTCGGGTCAGGCACTGGCCGGGGTGGTGGGGCCCCTCATCGAAGTGCCCGTGCTGGTGGGGTTGGTGTACGTGGCGTTGGCGGCCCGACGACGGTTCTACGCCGACGGGCCGCCCACCTGAGATCAGAGGCCCTGGCCCTGGAGGCCTCGGGCGAACAAGCCGCTGAGCGTTACCGGGCCCCGAGCATTGCGTGCCAGAGCCGGTGAAGCGGCCAACAACGAGGCAAAGGTGTCGGCCACCAGGCGTGAGCCCACGGGTCCCAGGCGCATGGTCGGTGCGGCACCCAACACCTCGCCGTTACGCACTCGCAGCGAGGTGCTCGCCGCCTCGGCCAAGAGGTAGGCCCATAGCGGCGTGGCGTCGGCAAGGGCCGGAGCCACCTCAGCAATGGTGCTCACATCGTCGGGGTTGCCGGTGGCGGCACCGATGAACAGGCGGTCACCCGACAGAGGCCGCACGCCGAGCGCACGGGCCACATCCTGGCCCGAAGGCAGGCCCACCTGCTCGCCTCGTGCCAGGTTCCGCAATGCCAGCCCGGCTGTTCCGATGGAGGTGGGAGGCAGTGGCAGCAGGCTCAGCGACGATGTGAGAGACGCGTCCATCTTGTAGGCCCACTGCACGTCATCGCGGGTGCCGCCCAGGCCCGGTAGCAACAGCGACCAGTCGATACCGAACTCGCTTGGTGCGGGGCTGAATCCGGCCAGATCACTGCCCGGCTGGAACGTGCCCGAGAACACCGGCAAGGGCTCCATGGACCGGTTCAGGCGGTAGTCGTCGCGCACCATCGAGTGCCCGAGGCGATAGGCGGCCACAGCGAACTCCACGGGGAGTGCACCGCAGTTGGTCGAGGTGCCCGTGGCTCGTTGTCGAGCGACCGCGGTGCGCCACGCCTCGGGTCCGACCAGGCGGGGGAGGAGGTCGTTGGCCACCACCCGGCGGTAGGCGGCGATCACATGCTGGCTGGCGGTGTCGAACACCCTGGCCGAAGGCCAGTTCGGGTGGCGCACGCTCAGACGGTCGGCGGTGTCGTTGTGGAGACGGATGAACATGGCGTGGATACCACCGACCATGCGGTTCTCGTCGTTGCGTTCGTCGGCCACGATGGCCACACCGTCGGCATCGCGTGGCAGGTCGGTGGCTCCGGCATCGGGACTTCCCGTCAGCGGCTTCCCTGACAGGAGGCGGACGCCGTCGGCCTCGTACAACTGAGGATCGGCGGTGGGCCCGGCGCCGTAGAGAGAATCGAGGTCCAGTGCTGGTGTCCGCTCGTTGATCAGGTCTGAAGGGTCGTGCGGCGTGGACAGGTCCACGATGAGATCGTCGGCTGGCGAGTTCATGGACGTGATGTCGTGGTCCACGAACTGGGCGAAGTACGTGTACCCGGCAGGGATCGCCAGGTTCTCCTGGGCGTCGCGGCCTCGTGGTGTCAGTGTGGTCACCTCGCCGGGGGTCATGGCGTCGGCCAGCAGTCGAAGGTCGACCTCCGCTGCGTCGAGTGCCGGTAGGTCGCTGAAGCGGCGGGTATAGGTGGCTTCGGGGCAGTCGGCCGCCGCAGCGCCACTCATGCCCACCACCAGTGGGGTGATGACGACGGCGCCTGCGGACAGGACCCGGGTCAGACGGCGGGAACGGTGAAGTAGGTGCATGTAACAACTTTTTGTCACCGAGGTAAGGGTTGGGTGAGGGGAGTGTGAGAGCGCGACGGGAATGCCGGCGGTACGACCCCTACGGTGACCCTCGTGGGTGCGGTTCGGTGTGGGTTGGCGGCGGTGCTGTTCGGCATCACCACACCGGCCGTGTCACGACTGACCGACGACCTCACACCCTTCGTGCTGGCGGGGTTGCTGTACCTGGGTGCGGCGTTGGCCGTGCTGCCGTGGGTGCGACATCAGTGGCCCACTCCCGATGTGCTGAGGGCGGGTCGCTGGCAGCTGTCCGCCGCCGTGGTGTCGGGAGGTCTCGTCGCCCCGGTACTGCTCATGGCGGCATTGTCACGTGTGCCGGCGTCGACTGTGTCGCTGATGACCAACCTCGAAGTGGTGCTCACCGTGATCCTGGCAGGAACATTGTTCGGTGAACGCCTGGGAGGTCGAGTGCTGTTGGGAACGGCCGCAGTGGCGACAGCAGCTGCCGTCATGGGCTGGTCAGGTGAGGTGGAACTGCGCGTGGGTGCGGTCTTCGTGGCGATGGCCTGCGCCGCCTGGGCCGTCGACAACTCGGTCACCGCTCATCTGGAGGAGTTCACGCCCCACCACATCACCTTGGCCAAAGGTGCTGTGGCCGGCAGTGTGAACCTGAGTATCGGACTGTTGGCCGGCGGCACGCTCGATATGGGCGCAGCGTTGGCGGCGTTGGCCATCGGGGCGGTGGGCTACGGGGCGTCCATCACTCTGTGGATCGGTGGTGCACAGCGCATCGGCGCCGCCCGTGGGCAGGTGATCTTCGCCGTGGCACCCTTTGTGGGTGTGCTCACGGCCTGGTCGGCGCTGAGTGAGCCGATCACCTCTCGCGGCGTCCTGGCCGTCGTCGTGGCCGCCTTCGGTGTGGCACTGGTGCTCACCAGGCCTCGACGAACAGCACCACGGCGAAGGCGAAGAAGGCGATCGAGGCACCGATCTTGATGGCTCGTTCGGGAAGCCGGGCACCCAGTTGACGGCCCACCACGATGGCCAGTGCATCGGCTGCCACCATGCCGACCGTGGAACCCAACCAGGTCCCCAAGAGGCCTTCCTTCGTGGCCAGGGTCACGGTGGCCAACATGGTCTTGTCGCCCAGTTCAGCCAGGAAGAACACGGTGCCCACGGCGATGACTGCATGGCGCGTGGGGCGCGCCGCGCGTTCGGTGTCGGCTTCGGTGAGTTTGTCGCCCCTCAGGGTCCACAGTCCGAAGCCCACGAACGCGATGGCCGCCACGATGGTGATGGGACGGGTAGGGATGCTGGCCCCCAGGGCCGCACCGAGCAGCACCGAGATGGCATGCACGATGGCGGTGGCGAGGGTGATGCCGATGAGTACTGGCAGCGTCTTGAAACGGGTGGCGAACGTGAGCGCCATGAGTTGGCTCTTGTCACCGAGTTCAGCCACGAAGATCACCGCGGTGCTGATGAGAAAGGCGTCCATGGTTGCTGTGCGCTCCTCCTGCGTGGCGAACTGCGGGCCCGGGTCAGTCGCCGCAGCGGACCCTAAGGCTTGGTGGTGTCGCCACCCAAGGATGCAGCGCTTCCTGCGGCGTCGCTGTCGAGGGGAAGTCGTAGACCGATTGCGGTACCCGTCGTGTCGGAGGAAACCTCGACGGATCCGCCATGGGCCACCACGACAGCTCGCGTGACGGCCAGACCCAGCCCGGTGCCGTCCACCGACCCCCGCACGAATGTCTCACCGAACCGTTTCAGCACCTCGTCAGGCAAACCGGGGCCGTCATCTCGCACGACGAACACCATGTGTGAGCCGTCGACCGAGACACCCACGCTGACTCGTGTGTGATCGGGTGTGTGGGTGACGGCGTTCACGACCAGGTTCGACAGCGCTTGGAGCAGCCGATCGGGGTCCACCTCGATCAGCACGTCGGGTGGCGTGCCGATGGCGACCTCGGCGACACCGAGCGCCTCGAGGCGGTGAGCGAGTTCGGCGAAGATGTGGTCGACTGGCACCAGTTGTTTGGCCAGCCATGCCGGGTCACCGGCGCGGGCCAGTGCCAACAGATCGTCGACGAGACGGGTGAGACGACGGAGTTCGCGGTCGACACGTTCCAGCGACGCCGAAGGATCGCTGGAACGCCCTTCGGTCATGAGTTCTACGTGGCCTCGCGCAGCGGCGAGTGGTGTACGCAACTCGTGTGACACCGAGGCGATGAGTTCATCGCGTGTGCGGCGAGCCTGCACGAGTTGATCCAACATGGCGTTCACGTCCCGCGCCAGGTCGGCCACCTCGTTGGAGCCCTCGGGTTCGTGGACGCGAGCGCTCAAGTCGTCGAGGCGGGTACGCCGCACGGTGCTCGACACGCCGGCCAAGGCGCGTGTGGAGCGGTGCAGAGCGATCGACAGGACTGCCAGGCCTACGCCCCCACCGATGAGGGCTGCCACCGTGGCACGTAGGGCCACCACACGGGCATTGGTGGCAACAGCCGAGTCATCGCCGATGGTCACGACATCGATGGACCGATCGCTGAGGCGAAGTTCCTGGGACCGTACGCGCAGGCCGTCCACCGAGGTCAGCCGACCGCGGGGCGCGGTTGGCAGGGACGCCGCATCGCGCAGTGCTTCGACGCGTGTGGGGCCTCGTGCCGTACTGACTTCTCGACCGCCCTGTCGGATGACCGTCAGATGATCTGACGACCCCGGGTTCAGCGCCAGGACACGCACCAGCAGCCGATCGAGTTCGTCGTTGGTGAGGTTCGGTGCAGCCTCGCCCAGTTCGTTCATCACCGAGGTGAGCACGGCGTCGCCTTCGGTGGTCAGCACGTCGTCGAGAGCGCCTCGATCCCGCAACAGCGTCACCTCGTACACGGTGAACACCACCACGGCGAGTGCCACTGCCAGAGCCAACGACGATGCCACTGTGGCTCGGAACCACAGCGATCGCGTCACCCGGGGCATGCTCACGTCTCGAAGCGGTAGCCGGCGTTGCGAATGGTGCGGATGCGGTCGGATCCGAGTTTCCGTCGTAGATACGACACATACACCTCGACCACATTCGAGGACGTAGGTGCGTCCAGCCCCCACACTTGCGACATCAACTGAGCCTGCGACAACACCTGGCCCTGGTGGCGCATGAAGGTCTCCAGCAGTGCCAACTCTCGCGCCGTCAGGGTGACTTCTGCGCCACCTCTGGTGACCCGGCGCGCCACGAGGTCGACCTCCACGTCCCCCGCGGTGAGGGTGCGCGCCGACACTGCGCCCGCTCGGAACCGGGCCCGGATACGTGCCAGCAGTTCGCTGAGGGCGAAGGGCTTCACCAGGTAGTCGTCGGCACCGAGGTCCAGCAGGCGAACCCGTTCGGTGACTGCGTCACGAGCCGTCAGCACCACCACGGGTACATCGGGACGCCGCGGACGGAGACGGTGCAGAAGTTCGGCTCCATCGAATCCGGGCAGGCCTAGATCCAGCACCACCAGCGCGACGTCGTCGCGCGATGCCAACGCCAAGCCGAAGGGGCCGTCGTGGGCCAGTGCCACGCTCCAGCCCTCCGAGCGAAGACCTTCGTCGAGAAACTCGGCCAGGCCGATGTCATCTTCGATCACTGCGATCAGCACACGAAGATCATGTCGGGCTCGAGCGATGGTGCGGCCGATCCTGAGGAACTTCTCATGCGGCACTCACGTGGCGCTCAGACACCTTCCGCACACTGACATCCCGACAAGGCACACCGGTGCCCCGACGAAGGAGGTCGACGATGAGCTGGAAGGCAGGACTGATCGGAGGAGCCGCCGTGGCGGTGGCGGCCGTATCGGGAGGTGCCGTGCTGTTGGCAGCCAACGACGGTGACCGTTCCGTGGCACCGGTGGTGATCCCCAACGTGTCGGTGGTGCCGGCGTCGGTTCCGGCTGTCGAGACACCGCCGGTCAGCGTGGTGCCGCCGGTCAGCGTGGTGCCGCCGGTCAGCGTGGTGCCGCAACTCCCGCCCGTCACGGTGACTCCCCAGTTGCCCCCGGTCACGGCGGTATCACCCCCGGTCACAGTGGCCGTCGGCGTTGCCGAGCGTGTGGGAGTGCTGAGCATGCGGGGTGACGAGTTCATGCTGGACGGGGTCGAGGTGGATGTCGGTCCCGACTGGTGGGCAGCCAGCACGCTGGCCGGTGCCGATCTCGATGGTGACGGTGTCGTGGCGACGTGGTGGCAGGAGATGACAGGTCTGCTCGGCCGGTCGATCACGGTGCTCGGCGAAGTGGACGACGGTGATATCGACGCTTTCGAGGTGAACGGTGTACCGGTTCGAGCACTCGATGCAGCGTCACCTCCGTGGAGTGGCGGTGGTCGCGACGACGACTGGACCGACGAGCGCCGTGAGCCAGAACTGCCCGTCGGTGGCGTGACCATGGAGCAGGCGACGGCAATAGCCCTCGCCCAGATCCCTGGCGTGGTGACCGATGCCCGGTTGGATGTGGACGACGGCCTCACCATCTGGGACTTCGAGATCCGCAGCGTCGACGGGGCCGAATACGACGTCGAGATCGACGCCCTCAGCGGTCAGGTGCTCGAGGTGTATCGGGACTGATTCGAGGTGGCCGTTCACACCAAGATCTCGTAGTGCACACCCAACAGGTCATAGGTGCGTCGAGCCCGGTGGTCCCGGGTGAGCAGGCGAGCGTCATGTGCTCTTGCTGCTTCAGCGACCAACGCATCGTAGATGGCGCCACCGGTGATGCCGAGTGGTCCCAGTCGCTGAAGCAGCGAGGTGGCCTCTGCTCCACCGAGCCACAACACCGTCGGGAACACCGTGGTGATGATGCGTGTGGCGGTGGGGGCATCGACCCTCAGCGGTCCCGGCATTCGAGTGAGCACGGACAGGGTTTCGAACGCTGCGTGTCCGGCGAGCGCCGGGCGAAGTGTGACCACCGCACTGCGGCAGGTGGCATGGGCCGCATGTGTTGCATCCAAGGCAGCAATGGCGACACTTGTGTCGACGGCGACAGATTCAGCGTTGGTCGGCATCACGCCATCGTTGGACATCGGCGTCGGTGATCTCGTAACCCTCTGGGCGCACGAGCACTGGTAGTCCGTCGATCATGACGACTCGGCGAGATGGTTCCCTCACGGGGGTCAAGCGGATGCTGTCTCCCTCGAGATCGATCTCGAGCTCGGCGTCGGTCTCCAATGCCAAACGGTCACGGATGTCCTTGGGGATCACCACCCGGCCCGCTCGATCGATCGATACCACCATGGGTGGCACTCTACCACTTGCCTCTTGGTGCTGGGTCGCCCAGGCTCATGGTGCCGGTGCGGCCCCTGATCGCCTCCAGTGGATCTCGCACATCGTCGATGTACCCAAGGGCATAGGCGCCCCGGGCATAGCCGATCAGTCGCAGGAAGTCGTCGTCGAGGGTTGCCGCAACCTCACGGGGAACCGTCAGGTACTGGTTCTCCTCCTGGCGCAACCACCCGACGACATAGGTGATGTTGGCGGCGATGCGCACGGCGTCGGTGCTGTTGGCGCCACCACCGTGGTACACCTTGCCGGTGTACAGCAGGCACGAGCCCGCCGACATCTCGGCGCCCACGCTCTCGTCCACGGTGTGACCCAGCGAGTCCGGCCACTCCTGCGAACCCGGAATGACTCGGGTGGCACCGTTGGCCTCGGTGAAGTCGGTGAGCGCCCAGATGGTGTTGCACTGCACGTGGTAGTCGGACGGGAACGGGAAGAAGTCGAACGCCCACTGATCTCGATGGATCGGTTGGCTGGGTTGACCGGGACCAAGAGCAATGGCCTGGGTGAGATGCAACTGGAAGTTCGTGGCCCTGCCCAGCAGGGCTGCCGTGGTGGCCAGCACCAGCGGATGCCGGATGAGGCGGTGGCTGGCGGGAGACCTGGCGACGAGTCCGCCGGTGCGCCTGGTACACACGCCGGCGAAGTCGTCACTGCCGTATGGCGTCTCCTCGATATGTGGGGCCAGTTCTGCTCGAACCTGCGCCACCGTGGAGGCGTCGACCAGATCATCGACGATCACGGCTCCGTCGGTCTCGAGGGTGCGATGAAGTACGTCTGCCGATGTCGATGCCGGGAGATGCTGAATGGTCGCTGCCATGATCGTGACCGTACTGCTCCCCAGCAGGTCATCCGGTTGGTGACGAATCCCTGGGGTTGGTCTCGTACATACGCACCACCACGATCGCCCCCGAGAGTGCCGTCAGTGCTGCCACGGCGTAGATGGCCACCTCGATCGAGAGGGCGTCGGCGAGCAGGCCGGCGGTGAGAGCGCCGACGGCGAAACCGGCGTCGCGCCACAGTCGATACACGCCTACCGAGCGGGCACGCCACGAGGGGTGAGCCACATCGCCCACCGCTGCCAACAGGGTGGGGTACACCATGGCCGTGCCGGCACCCAACAAGGCGGCACCGAGAAGCCACGCTACAAAGCCATCGGTAGCGGCGATGGAGGCGATGGCCATCGTTTGGGTGAACATGCCCGCCACGATCAGTGGCTTGCGCCCAACCCGGTCCGACAAGCCGCCGGTGACGAGTTGGCCCAGGCCCCACACCGCCGGATACACCGCTGCCAGTACGCCGATACGACCCACTGACATGCCCGCATCTGCGAAGAAGATGGGGAACAAGCCCCAGGCGAGACCGTCGTTGAGATTGTTGACCATGCCTGCTTGCGAAGCCGACGACAGTGCCCTGTCTCGAAACGAGGTGACCGCGAACACGGCCCCTGTGGTGAGTGTGTCGTGATGGTGCGGATCGTGCAGGGTCGCCTCGTGGAGGGCGTGGTCGCGAGTCTCACGCACGAACAGCACCGAGGCCCCCAAACCGACTCCGGCATAGGCGAGACCCAGGAGAAAGGGAGCCGGGCGCAGGCCCCACTCCTGGGCCAGGTAGCCGGTCGCCACCGCCGTGACCGCCACAGCGCCGTAACCGGCGGCCTCGTTCAGGCCCATGGCCAAGCCTCGTCGACCGGGACCCACGAGGTCGATTTTCATGATCACTGTGGTGGACCATGCCAGGCCCTGGTTGATACCCAACAACACATTGGCGACGATCACCCAGTTCCAACTGGGTGCCCAGATGAGCAGCAGTGGCACCGGGATACCGATCAGCCACCCGGCGATGAGTACCGGCTTACGGCCATAGCGATCCGACAGCGCGCCGGCCATGAAGTTGGTGACGGCCTTCACGATGCCGAAGGCGGCAATGAAGGTGAGTGTCGCGGTGAGCGCAGTGAGGCCGAACACGTCGGTGGCCAGCAGTGGTAGCACCGTGCGCTCCTGACCCAGCATGCCTCCGACCAGGCCGTTCACGCCCACGAGGAGCGCGAACTGAGCGGCATTCTGGCGTAGCCCTAGAGCTGGCGTGTTGCCGTTCGAGCCGCCAGTATTGTCAAGCATCTCTTTGAATATAGAGCCTGACTAGACTCCATGATCAAAGACATCTTTGAGGAGTAGACATGGGTGACCGGGCGGCAAAAGACGCCTTGTTCGACGCGTTCGGGGACGTGGCCAAGGCCCTGGCCAACGGTCGACGAGCGGAGTTGATCGACGTGTTGGCGCAGGGTGAGCGTCACGTCGACGAGTTGGCCGAGGAGATCCACCAGAGTGTGGCGAACACCTCGTTCCATCTACGGGTCCTCGCAGCAGCCGGGTTGGTCATGACGCGCCGAGAGGGCACCCGCGTCTACTACCGGCTTGCGTCGGCCCGGGTGGGTGAGTTGTGGGCAGCGTTACGAGATGTGGCCGAGGCCCACCACGAGGATCTCGATCGATTGGCCACTGACTACCTGGGTGACCGCACTCGACTGGAGCAGATCGGACGAGACGAACTCGCACAGCGCATGGCGACGGGCGATGTCGTGGTGGTGGATGTGCGGCCCGTCGCCGAGTACCGGGCAGGTCATATCGCTGGTGCCCGGACCATTCCCATCGACACACTGGCGGCCAGTCTGGCGAGCCTGCCTCGAGGTGTCGATGTGGTGGCATACTGCCGCGGCCCCTACTGCGTGTATGCCGATGATGCCGTGAGGCTCCTGCGTCGCCGAGGTCGCCGAGCCAGTCGGCTCGAGGACGGGTTTCCCGAGTGGGAGCGAGCGTCACTTCCCGTCGAGGTCGGGCCGTGATCCCAAGTCGAAGGTCATGAGGTCTCGCCCCACCGTGACCTGCCCCTGGTAGCCACCCTCTCGAACGTCGGTCTCGAAGGCGGCTTCCTCATCGCTGGTCGTCGGCGGCGGGATGAGGTGGGTGAGGACCACATGCGGCACGCCGGCACGTCGTGCCATGGCCCCCAGGGCCACCGTGTCGGCGTGATAGTCGAAGATGTGCTCGAACGGCGTGCCGGCGATGACTGGAGCCATCGCTGTGCGTCGGCATGCCTCGTGCACCAACAGTGACGCCCCGGCGCACAGGTCCTTCACTTCGTCGCACACCCGCGTGTCACCCGAGATCACCACCACGCCATCGGGCGTGGTGACGCGGTAGGCGACGGCGTCGGGGACAGGCTCGTGGTGCACCGCCACGGCCTCCACTCGCACAGCACCGTCGGCGGAACCCCACACTTCGGTCGGTGTCGCCGTGGGGACGAACGCCCTGATGTCCAGTTCGGGCGGAGCCGGTTGCACG
Organism: uncultured Ilumatobacteraceae bacterium; assembly: GCA_964393535.1. Classification (GTDB taxonomy): domain Bacteria; phylum Actinomycetota; class Acidimicrobiia; order Acidimicrobiales; family Ilumatobacteraceae; genus CAYMUC01. The sequence continues at coordinate 15,559 of CAYMUC010000063.1, forward strand.
TGCGCGACCCGCACGGCGATGTCGGCCGCATACGGATCCAGCATGTGGCGGGCGAAGTCGGCGGCGTCGCCTTCGGGCACCACGATGGGCAGCGTTCCGCTGGGGTGCAGCACCTGCTGGATCCAGCGGGTCATGACCACATCGGCCAGATCCACCAGATGATCGCTGTGCAGATGCGTCACGAACAGCGCGTCGAGCTGGTGCATGGCGCAACCTGCCTCCACCAGGCGAAGCACGGTGGCGCGTCCGGCGTCGAACTGCAAAGCCACATCACCGTGGCGGACAAGCACCCCTGCTCCGGCGCGCCCGGGTGAAGGATGCGGAACACCGGTGCCGGTCAGCGTGACGGTGGTGGTCATGGAGCATCCCCTTGTTCGTGGCCCAACAGGGCGAGCAGTTCTGGTCCGGGTGCTTCGAGCCTGGAGCCCACCCACATCACCTGGCGATCTGGTCGCACCACGACGACGTCGCCTCCAGCGGCGTCTAGCACCGCGTGCAGCGTCGGGTGCTCTCGAGCATCGAGCACGGTTGCCCCAACACTGCGCCAGGCATCGGCCTGCGCCACGAGCTCAGGGGACCGACCGATGACCGCGAGGGTAGGTCCGATCACGTCGTCGGACCGTCGTCCGTCGACGTCGACCTGGACCGACAACGCCCCACCGCCGTCCAACACCAGAGGTCCCCGGGCGAGTGGTGGTACCGGATCCTGCGCCGGGGCTGAGCCCCCGGCATCACGAGCGGCCAGCATGCCCGCATCCCGTTCGGTCGCCTCGGCGACATCGGTGGTGCAGATGATGCGACCGAAAAACACCGCGGCGTCGGTGATGGCTTGAACGTGAGGTGCCCGTTCGGCCTCGTAGGTGTCGAGGAGATCGGGCGATGCGCCGTGTCTGATCACCCGGTCGAGTTTCCACGCCAGGTTGGCTGCATCACGCAACCCCGAACACATCCCCTGACCGAGAAACGGCGGCATCTGGTGCGCCGCGTCGCCCGCCAGGAACACCCGACCACGTCGCCATGGCGTCGCCACCAGACCGTGGAATGTGTAGACGGCACTCCGCTCCACCGTGGCATCGTCGGGGTTCATCCAACTGGACAGGAACTCGGCGATGCGATCGGGGCGATCGACGTCTTCGGCGGACTCGCCCGGCAGCAGCATGAACTCGAACCGGAACCGCGGCGGAGGCATGTGCACCACCGTGTGCGGACGGGCCGGGTCGCACACCTGGAGCGCCAGTGGCGACGGTGCCGTCGCGCCGTCGCGCAGCACCACATCGAGCACCAACCATCGCTGTTCGAAACCCGAGTCATTCATGGTGACGCCCAGGTGCTGACGCACCATGGACCGGGCGCCATCACACCCCACGGCGAAGGCGGCCGATACCGATGATCCATCAGACAGTTGCAGATGCACATGATCACCGTCATCGGTCAACGCCTCGACACCGACGCCGAGGTGCAACTCGGCTCCACATGCCACGGCCGCTCGACGCATGGACGCCTCGAGGCTCGGCTGGTGGAACATGACCGACGCCGGCCAGCCCGAGGTCGTGCGCTCGGCAGCACGCATGGACAGCAACACCTGGCGGTCGGCGGTGAGGAAATCCATGCCGGCGTTGACGACCATGCCCTGGATCACGTCGTCGGCGGCCCCCAACTCCTGCAGGATGCGCAACACCTCGTGGTCGAGGTGGCCTGCTCGAGGAAGCGGGTACAGGTCGATCTCGCGATCGAAGGCGACCACCCGAAGGCCGCGTCGGGCGAGCAGGCCGGCCAGCGTCACCCCGACGGGGCCGCAACCCACGATGGCGACGTCGATATCGGTCACGACCGGCTCGACCATGCCTGCTGCAGGTGAGCGAGATCCACCGGTTCTACGAACTCGGCGGGCATGTTCGGTCCCCAGGCATTGCCGATGTGTTCGAAGGCGAAGGTGCCCCCGCCTGCAGCGGCCCACGCGGCCTCGTCGTCGATGACGTCCATATCGCTGTAGAACTCGATGAACGAGCCAGCCGGATCGCGCAGGTACCAGAAGTAGTTCGACCCCACGAAGTGCCGCCCGAACCCCCAGGCATGGCGACCCGGGTCGGCGCGAAGCAGCGCAGTTGCCGTGTGGC
>CAYMUC010000064.1:0-17264 GCA_964393535.1 uncultured Ilumatobacteraceae bacterium
ATCGACAAGACGAACTGGCGATACCCGCCACCGTCGGGCACCACATGCGTGGACAGCTCCACCAATGGCACACCCACCTCGCGAGCGATCTGCTCGGCCACAGCAGTCGGTGTTCCCAACTCGGTGAAGATCGCCGCAACACCGGCCCCTTGTGCCACACGGCGCAGTTCCGACAACTCTCCCGCCGACGGCTCGGCCCCGGTGGAGAGGCTGGGGATCACAGCGCCGATCACCTCACAGCCGTAGCGCTGCGCGAAGTACTGCATGGAGTCATGGCCGGTCACCAGCCTGCAGTCGTTGACCGTGCTCATCACCGCCTGAACCTCGGCGTCGAGCGAGCGAAGCCCCTCGGCGGCGGCAACGGTCTGTTCTGTGAGGTCCACCCCCAGTACCTCACTCGCCAGAGTGCTGAATGTCGGCAGCATCTGCCCCACCGTCAACGGGTCGGTCCAGACATGGGGATCCTCCGAGCCGTGGTCGTGGTCGTGGTCGTGGCCGTCGTCGTCCTTGCCCAACTCCAGCAACGTCACGTGATCGGTCACCCGAAACACCGGCACGCCGTCAGATTCCACTCGGGAAAGTGTGTCGACGAGCCCCTCCTCGAGGTCGAGGCCGTTGGCCACCACGAGCGCCGCCGACGCCATCAGTTCCACGTCCTTGGCCGAGGGTGCGTAGTCGTGGGGATCCTGACCGTTGGGGATCAGCACGCGCACATCCGCCACACCGCTCAAGAGTGGTTCCACGACTGCCGCCAACACGCTGTACGTCACGACCACCACGGGCAGTGTCTCGGGGACATCGACGTCGCCGGTCTCGCCGAGGACGGCGGTGGTCGCTGGCGCCGTGGTGGGCAGTGGAGCGCTCGTTACCACCTGAGTGGTGCTGGGAACGTTTCCCGTTGCCTCTGGCACGGCCTCATCGCTGTTTCCGCAGGCTGTCAGCAGTACAGCTACTGTCACCAGTTTAGGAATGATTCCGATACGCATGTCGTCATCATGCCAGCCGCCACCATCCCAGGCAACTCGACGCTCGACGAAGTGACTGCTCGATCCGACCAGCGAATGCCCATTCCGGATAGCATCCCGAGGCGGTTCAGCGCCCACACTGCTAACGCCGTCCCCCGACATGACCCTCGCACTTCTCACGCCGATCGCCGTCGGGGCACTCGTGGGCTTCGTGGGCCGACGGCGCCTCGGCAGGTGGGGAGCAGCAGCGTTCGGCCTACCTCTGGCGGTCGCTGCGGTTCTGTTGGCCACTCGAGTTCCCGAGGTGCTCGACGGAACGTACCGCACCGAGTCGTACCGGTGGATCGGTGACCTCGACCTGGGCTTCACCTTTCGCACGGACGGTTACGGGGTGCTGCTGGGCCTCATCGTCACCATCATCGGCATCGCCATCGCCGTGTACAGCGCCGCCTACTTCGACGACCCGTACGACGTGGCACGCATCGCCGGACCCATCACCGCCTTCGCCGGTGCCATGTTGGGCCTCGTCCTTGCTGACGATGTCCTGACGTTGTTCATCTTCTGGGAACTCACCTCCGTCACGTCCTTCCTCCTCATCGGGTTCGCCGACGAAGAACCCGCCGCCATCGCCGCGGCACGCAAGGCACTGCTGGTCACGGGGGCCGGGGGCCTGGCTCTGCTCGGCGGCCTGGTCATCCTCGCCTGGGAGGCTGGCACCACGCGCCTTTCGGAGTTGATCGAACTCGCCCCGTCGGGAACCATCGTGAACGTGGCACTGGTTCTGGTGCTGGTGGGAGCGTTCTCGAAGTCTGCTCAGGTCCCCTTGCATTTCTGGCTCCCGGGCGCCATGAAGGCCCCCACCCCCATCAGCGCCTATCTGCACAGCGCCACCATGGTGAAGGCGGGCATCGTGCTGATCGCCCGCATGGCACCCGGTTTCGCCGACGCCGACGTGTGGCGCCCCCTCATCGTGGTGGTGGGTGGCGTCACCATGTTGCTGGGCGGCGCCCGGGCCCTCAGACAGCATGATGTGAAACTGCTGCTGGCACATGGCACCGTGAGCCAGTTGGGTCTGCTGGTGATCCTCGCTGGCTTCGGCACCAGTGCCACCACGTTCGTCGCCGTGGCCATGTTGGCAACTCACGCCTTGTTCAAGGCGCCGTTGTTCATGGTGGTGGGCGCAGTGGACCACGCCACGGGCACCCGCGACATCCGCCACCTTGGTGGACTGCGCCACCAACTGCCCGCCCTCGCCGTCATCGGTGGCCTGGCCGCCGCCTCCATGGCAGCGCTTCCTCCGTTGCTCGGCTTCGCCAGCAAAGAAAAGGCACTCGATGCCCTGGTGAACGCCGAACCCGGCGGTTGGGCGATCACCGCCACGGTCATCGTGACGCTGGGTTCCATCCTCACCGTCGCCTACACCATTCGCTGGTGGTGGGGCATGTTCGGCGACTGGGCCCCGGTGAAGCGCCTCAGCGCGCCGCACCACCACGCTGTCGGTGCCGGCCTCATGGTGCCCGCTGCGGTGTTCGCAGCCGCCGGGACTCTGGCGGGCATCGCCTCGGCCTGGTTCGGCGATCGACTGGCGGAACTGGCCGCCAGCCTCGACCCCAAGGCATCCGAGAAGTACCTCACGCTGTGGGCCGGCGTGAACACGGCGTTGGTGCTGTCGATCGTCGCTGTCGTCGGCGGGGTGTTGGTGGCCCGCCTGGGCCCACGCCTCGAGTCATGGCAGCCCCAACACCTGCCCTCTGGCGACCGTGCCTTCGACGCCAGCTATCGGGGATTGATGGTGCTGGCCAAGCGCGTCACCCGCATCGTGCAACCGGGCTCGCTACCCGCCTATGCCGGCGTGGTGTTCATCACACTGGCCGTGCTGATGGCGGCCGCTCTGCTGCGAGGGGGCGGCGGCGGCGATGTCGACGTGGTGTGGGCAGATTCATGGCTCCAGGTCGTGCTGGCCGTGCTCGTTGCGGTCCTGGCCATCGGGGTCACCCTGGCACCCCGCCGTTTCACTGCGGCACTGCTGCTGGGCGGTGCCGGCACGTTCCAAGCGCTCATCTTCTTGTTCTGGGGTGCGCCAGACCTGGCGCTGACGCAAGTGCTGGTGGAAACCCTGGCCTTGGTCGTGCTGCTGCTCGTGTTGAGACACCTGCCCGAGCGCTTCAGCCCCGAGGCATCCTGGGCCCCCCGAGGCGCGAGGGTCGTCATCGCCCTCAGTGTGGGTTCGTTGGTCACGGCCTTTGCGTGGCTGGTCGGAACCACCCGGGTGGGAGAACCGCCCAATGACGTCTTCAACGAGTTCGCCGTTCCTGAGGCGGGCGGCCGCAACATCGTCAACGTGATCCTCGTCGACTTCCGAGCCGCCGACACCCTGGGAGAGATCGCCGTGCTGGGCATCGCAGCGGTGGGCGTGGCCAACCTGGTGCGTGCGGCACGGCGGCAACGACGCAGCGTCACCCCCACCGATCAGCGCCCCGTGGAACAGGAGGTGAACTGATGCGCCGCTCGGAACTCATGGACACCACGGCCCGTGGTCTGTTCCACATCACCTTGCTGATCTCGGTGTGGCTCACCTTTCGCGGACACAATGCCCCTGGCGGTGGCTTCATCGGTGGGCTCGTCGCCGCCAGCGCCTTCGTGATGGTGTACCTCGCCCGCGGGGCCGTTGCTCTGCGCCGGGCCGTGCGTCTGGCACCGGCCACCCTCATCGGTGTCGGACTGGCCCTGGCTGTGATCACTGGTCTTGTCCCGGTGATGCTCGGTGACCAGTTCCTCGAGTCCGACCTCACCCCGTTCACGCTTCCGATCATCGGCGACACGAAGTTGGCGTCGTCGGTCATCTTCGACCTCGGCGTGTACCTCATGGTGGTGGGTGTGGTGCTGCTGGTCATCAGTGAACTGGGGGCCGAACTGGGTCGCGAACTGCTGCAACGGGTGACGGCCTGGGGCCATGAGGCCCGGCCCGGCGACGACGAGGATCAGGTGGATCATCTGGATCGGGGGCACCCGTGAACGCAACTCTCGTGCTCCTGTCTGGCGTCCTCATCAGCACCGGCGTGTACCTGTTGCTCACGCGGTCGCTCATCCGCATCGTGTTCGGCGTGGGCCTCATGGCCAACGGCGTGAACCTCCTGCTCATCGCCACCTCGGGTCGTTCGGGCTCTCCCGCCTTCGTCGAGAAGTCGGGGGTGCCCGTCGACAGCACCGAACCCCTTCCGCAGGCCTTCGTCCTCACCTCGATCGTGATCAGTCTTGCGCTCATCGCGTTCCTGGCGGCCCTGGCTTGGCGTTCGTGGACCATTGACGGAGTAGACGAGGTGGAGGACGACCTCGAGGACCGCCGTCTGGGGAGGGACGAATGAGCTCGCTCGTCCCGCTTCCCGTGGCGCTCGCGTTGTTGGCCGCCGCGCTGAACGTCATCGCGGTTCGCTCACGCGCCACGCAGCGCGTCATCAGCATCGTGTCACTCACGGCGGTCACGGCCGTCTCGGTCATCGTGCTCATCGGGGTCGAACGCGAAGGCACCCTGGTGGCAAGCCTTGGCGGTTGGCGACCGCCGGCGGGCATCGCACTGGTAGCCGATCACCTCTCGGCATCGCTGCTGGTGGTGGCGACAGCGGTGCTGCTGATCGTGCTCGTCTACACCATCGGCCAGCATGCACGTGACGAGGCCTCACCCTGGTACCACCCCGCCTACATGGCACTGACGGCTGGTGTGGCCAACGCCTTCCTCGCCGGCGACCTGTTCAACTTGTTCGTCGCCTTCGAATTGATGTTGATGGCCAGTTACGTGCTGCTGACCCTGCACGGCAGCGATGCGCAGATCCGCAGCGGCACCACCTATGTGGTGCTGAACGTCGTGGAGTCGATGCTGCTGCTGTTGGCGGTGGGGTTGATCTTCGCCGCCACGGGCACCGTGAACATGGCCGAACTCGCCAGCCGGACCGGGGAACTCCCCGACGGTGTCCGCCTGGGACTGAATCTGTTGTTGCTCATTGCGTTCGGCCTGAAGGCTGCCGTGTTCCCGTTGTTCTTCTGGCTCCCCGACTCGTACCCGGCGGCGCCGGGACCTGTCACAGCAGTCTTCGCCGGTCTGCTCACGAAGATCGGTGTGTACGCCATCATCAGAACCGAGACCATCGTGTTCCCTGGCGGCAATGGGACACTGCTCATCGTGATCGGGTGCCTCACCATGATCATCGGCGTCATGGGCGCCATCGCTCAGGCCGACATGAAGCGCATCTTGAGCTTCCACATCGTGAGCCAGATCGGATACATGGTGGCCGGCATCGGCATCGGCACCAGTGCCGCCCTGGCCGCCACCATCTTTTTCGTGATCCACCAGATCCCCATCAAGACATCGTTGTTCCTCGTGGAAGGCATCGTCGAGGGAGCGACCGGTACCAGTCGACTCGACGATGTGGGAGGTATGGCACGACGTTCCGGATGGTTGGCAGCATTGTTCATGCTTCCGGCGCTCAGCCTGGCCGGGTTACCGCCGTTCTCGGGCTTCGTGGGCAAGTTGGGCTTGGTCGAAGCCGGTGTCAGTGCCGAGCAGTGGGCCCTCGTCGCAGTCGCCCTGGTGGGTTCGCTGTTCACCCTGGTCTCCATGGTGAAGATCTGGACCGGCGTGTTCTGGGGCTCGGTGATGCCCACTCCCCCCACGGGGTCCTCGGGCCTGTTGCGCCATCACAAGGTCGAGGCCGCAGCCACGTTTGCGTGCGTCGCGTTGGGCCTGGGCATCGCAGTGGCCGCAGGGCCGCTCTATCAACTCTGCGTCTCGGCCGCAGAGGCGACACTGGACCCCACTCGCTACATCGAGGCGGTGCTGCGGCCATGAGTCGTTGGTCCTTGGCACCCATTCTGCTGGTGGTGTGGCTGCTGCTGTGGGGCGAGCCATCGGTCAGCAACATCGCCAGTGGCGTCGTGGTCATCGCCCTACTGCTCATCCTCTTCGACCAGGGTCGCCGCGCCCACCGCCACCGTTTGTCACCGTGGGGCACCACGAGACTGTTGGCACGCTTTCTGGTGGACCTGGTGGTGTCGAGCGTTCGTGTGGTGTTGGCCGTGGTTGCGCCGTCACCACGGCGTCGCCGCGCCGGTGTGGTGGCGGTTCCACTCACGTGCGACAGTCCTCTCGTCCTCAAAACCGTGTCGGACCTCCTGTGTCTCACCCCTGGAACCCTCACCGTGGAGATCGACGTGAACCCCACCGTGCTGTATGTCCATGTGCTGGGCCTGGACGATCCCGAACTGGTGCGGCGCGAGGTGCAGACCTTGGAACAGCGTGTGCTCGCCGCCCTCCCCCTCGTCACCCGTGAACCCGACGAGAGGACCGACCCATGAACGTCGTCGCCTGGATCGCCGGGATCATGTTGGTGCTGGCGGGCGTCACCTCTGTGGTGCGGGCAATGCGCCCCGGCAGTCTCGCCGATCGCGCCGTAGCCCTGGACCTGGCGGTCATCGTGGCACTGAACGGCCTGGCCCTGCGTGCAGCCACTGCAGGTGGCGGAGCGACGGTCGACCTGTTGTTGGTGTTCGGCCTGGTGGGGTTCATCACCATCGTGACGGTGGCCCGTTTCATCGAGCGGAGGGGCAACTGATGGATCTCGTCCTCGACATCGTGTCCGGTGTGCTCCTCCTGGTCGGTGCCAGCCTCACCCTCATCGCCTCGTTCGGTCTGCACCGACTCCGTGACGTGTATTCACGCATTCATGTCGCCACCAAGCCAGTCACGCTGGGCATCCTCTGCTCGGTCACCGCCGCCATTCTCCAGGTGGGCAACGCGGCCGACATCACCAAACTGGTCCTGGCGCTGCTGCTGCTGTTCACCACCGCACCGGTAGCTGCCAGCATGCTCGCCCGAGCGGCTCACGCCAACCGGGTGCCCATGGGACCCGACGCTACGCTCGACGAACTGGGAGACCACCTGGGCGACTGAAGCGAGGGCATATGACCGGCGAGTCCACACCGTTCGCACAGGCCGTGGCTCGGGTCGTACAACACGTCGACAGCCTGTACGACGAAGCCCGTGGACTCGTGTCGATGATGACCCTCGACGAGCGTCTCGAACTCCTCCAGGGCGACGTCGACTTCTGGCCCGGTATGGCGGACCTTCTCACCGGCGGCTACCACGATCACACGTTCACGGGTGCCGCCTGCCCCCGCCTGGGCATTCCGGGTCTCTCGTTCAGCGACGGCCCCCGTGGGGTCGTCGTGGGTGAGGCCACGTGTTTTCCGGTGAGCATGGCGCGCGGGGCAGCCTGGGATCCCGCTCTCGAGGAACGCATCGGCGACGCCATCGGCACCGAACTCCGCGCCGTGGGAGCCAACCTCTACGGAGGGGTGTGCGTGAACCTGTTGGCCCACCCTGCCTGGGGTCGGGCACAGGAGACCTACGGTGAGGACCCGGTGCTGCTGGGCACCATGGGAGCAGCGCTCACCCGTGGAGTGCAACGCCACGTCATGGCGTGCGTGAAGCACTTCGCCCTCAACAGCATCGAGAATGCTCGCTTCCAAGTGGACGTCACGGTGGATGAAGCGGCCCTCCACGACGTCTACCTGCCGCACTTCAGACGCATCGTCGACGAAGGCGTGATGGTCGTGATGAGCGCCTACAACTCGGTGAACGGGGCGTGGTGCGGCGAGAACCGGCCCTTGCTCACCGACATCCTTCGGGACCAATGGGGTTTTGGCGGCATCGTGATCTCGGACTGGATCTATGGACTTCGTCACGCAGGCCGCTCGGTCGTGGCCGGCCTCGACGTGGAGATGCCCTACCGAATGGTGCGCCACCAACAACTCGCCGATCACCTCGATCGAGGTGACGTGACGCCAGCCGATATCGACGCCACGTGCGAGCGCATCATCGCCGCGCAGTTGCGTCACGCCTCGTCGCAACCCACGGACCCACCGTTGTCACCGCTCGAGAGCCAGTCGGTGCACCGGACCCTGGCTCGCGAGGCGGCTGCGCGTTCCATGGTGCTGCTGCGGAACGAACACGACCTGCTGCCGCTGCACCTCGACGACATCCGCCGCATCGCCGTGGTGGGCACCCTGGCCAACACGCCCAATCTGGGGGACCACGGCTCCAGTCGGGTGCATCCGCCCGACGTGGTCACACTGCTCGAGGGTCTCACGGCTGCAGCCAGTCGGGCACAGGTCGAGGTGATCTTCCACGACGGCACCGACCCGGTCGAGGCCGCCCACATGGCAGCCTCGGCCGATGTGGCGATCGTGGTGGTGGGTCTCACACACCTCGACGAGGGCGAGTACATCGGACTCGGCGGTACCGCTGAACTCCAGGCACTGCACCCACCTCGCACCACCGCCGATGACGACGTGCTGCGAGCGGCTCTGGCGAGGGCAGCGACCGCCGAACGAACCTTCGGCGCCGGTGGCGACCGGACCTCGCTGCGGCTACCGGAGGCGCAGGAATCCCTCATCACAGCCATCGCAGCGCATCAGGCCCGCACCCTGGTGGTCATCACCGCCGGAAGCGCCATCGACGTGACCCCGTGGCACGAAGGCGTACCCGGCCTGCTGCTGGCCTGGTATCCGGGAATGGAAGGCGGCCACGCTCTGGCAGACGTGGTGTTCGGCGATCATGCCCCAACCGGCCGATTGCCTTTCACCATGGTGGCCGACCCCGATCATCTGCCCCCGTTCGATCCTCACGCGACCTCGGTCACCTACGACCGGTGGGTGGGCTACCGCCGCATGGCGCACTTCGGGCACCGCCCCGCCTACCCGTTCGGATTCGGCCTCACCACCACCACGTTCCGATGGTCCGACGCCTCCGTGGTGTTGTCATCGGATCGGCGCTCGCTGGTGGCCACCCTCACCGTCACCAACACAGGGTCTCGTGCCGCCGACGACTGTGTGCAGATGTACGCCGGACATCAGTCCCCCACCCTCGATGTCGAGCCCTGGCAACTCGTCGGATTCGCCCGATCGGGCATGGTGCAGCCCGGGACATCGGTGACGGTGACCGTAGAGGCGTCTCTCATGGCGCTCAGCCACTGGGACGTCGACGAGCAGGTCCACCGCCTGGAACCGGGGCGCTATCGCGTACGGCTGGGTCGTCACAGCGCGGATCCCAATGCGCTGCATCTCCCCATCGCGTTGCCTGCGGGCCGTCTGCGCTGAGCGCTACGGTCGGGGTATGCCCTCGGCGTTTCTCCACCCCTTCGCCAAGCCCACGCGCGAGCAGTTCATCCGCATCACCAAAGGCCATGGCGCCCGGGTGTGGGATGCCGACGGCCGCGAGTACGTCGATGCCATGGCCTCGCTGTGGTACTGCGCCATCGGCCACGGTCGCGCCGAGATGGCCGAGGCGATCGCCAAACAGGTCACCACGCTCGAGGCCTACAGCTGTTTCGACCCTTTCACCAACGAGCCGGCCGAAGCCCTCGCCGCACGCATCGCCGAGGTCGCACCGCAGCCCGGCTCGCGGGTGTTCTTCGCCGGCAGTGGCAGCGAAGCCATCGACACCGCCATGAAGTTGGCTCGCCTCACCTTTCAGTTGAGTGGCCAACCAGACCGCACCCTCATCATCTCGCGCACCCGCGGCTACCACGGCACCAACTACGGCGGCACCAGCGCCCAGGGCATCGCCCCCAACCGCCAGGGCTGGGGTCCACTCGTGCCCGAGGTGATGCAGGTTCCCGCCGACGATCTGGAGGCCTTGGCAACGGTGATGGCCGAACACGGCGACCGAGTGGCAGCGGTGCTGACCGAACCCGTGCAGGGTGCCGGCGGGGTGTACCCACCGGGCGACGGGTATCTCGCCTCGGTGCGGCGCCTGTGCGATCAGCACGGTGCGCTGCTCATCTTCGACGAGGTGATCTGCGGCTTCGGACGCCTGGGCACCTGGTTCGGTTCCCACCACTTCGGCGTCGCCCCCGACCTCACCACCTTCGCCAAGGCAGTCACCTCGGGGTACCAACCACTGGGCGGTGTGGTGGTGGGTCCCACGGTGCTGGCCGCGCTCGAGGCCGACCCGGCCTACTTCCTGCGCCACGGCTACACCTATTCGGGCCATGCCACGGCCTGCGCGGCGGGGGTGGCGAATCTCGCCATCATCGAGCGCGAGGGACTGCTGGAGCGCGCCTTGCATGTGGGTGCCCGCCTGGGTGCAGGCCTGCAGTCGCTGGCTGCCGACGGCCAGATCGATCACGCCCGTGGCGAAGGTGCGGTGTGGGCCATCGGCTTGCGTCCCGATCAGGACGCCGTCGCCGTGCGCGACCGCATGCTGGAACTGGGCGTGATCACCCGGGCCATCAACACCGACACGAACACGTTCTGCCCACCCTTGGTCATCAGCGATGCCGAACTGGACCGAGTGATCGACGCCGTCGCCACCGCCACTGCGTCGTGATCCCCTACACCGCCGAGCTGGCCGACCGGATGCGGAGCCATCTGGCGGCTCACACCCGGCGTCACGAGCCACTGGAGGGCCGACGACATGCGGCCGTGGCGATGGTGGTTGTCGATTCCGAGGCCCCGTCGCAGCACGAGGACCCGTGGGCGGGTGGAGCATCGTTCCTGCTGTGCCGACGGGCCTCCCGCCTCAACGCACACGCATCGCAGTGGGCCCTGCCCGGTGGCCGGCTCGATCCTGGTGAATCCCCCGAACAAGCCGCCCTTCGAGAACTCGACGAGGAACTCGGCGTGAGCCTCCCGCACTCCGCAGTGCTGGGCCTCCTCGACGACTACCCCACCCGCTCGGGGTACGTCATCACCCCCGTGGTGCTGTGGGGCGGCGGGCCACTTGACCTACGTCCCTCACCCGACGAGGTGATGGCCGCGTACCGGGTGGGCCTGCATCACTTGCGCCGGCCCGACTCGCCCCGCTTCGTGACCATTCCCGAGAGCAACCGTCCCGTCGTGCAGGTACCTCTCGGCGATCAACTTGTGCACGCTCCCACCGGAGCGGTACTGGTGCAGTTCCGTTGGGTGGCTCTCGATGGCGAGGTCAATGCTCGGGTGCACGAGTTCGAACAACCCGTATTCGCCTGGCGCTAATCGACGAGTCGTCGCACCAGACTCGACGTATCCCACCGGCGACCGCCAGCAGCGACCACCTCAGCGTAGAACTGGTCCACCAGGGCCGCCACCGGCAGGCGGGCTCCGTTGCGCCGTGCCTCGTCGAGACAGATCGCCAGGTCCTTGCGCATCCACTCCACAGCGAAGCCGAAGTCGAACTCACCTCTCGCCATGGTGCGAGCCCGGTGGTCCATCTGCCAACTCTGGGCAGCGCCCTTGCCGATCACGTCCACCACCTGGTCCACGTCGAGACCGGCTCGTTGCGCGAAGGCGACCCCTTCGGCAAGACCCTGCACCAGACCAGCGATACAGATCTGATTCACCATCTTGGTGAGTTGTCCTGCACCAGCTGCACCAAGTCGCTCGCAGGCGCGGGCGTAGGCGCCCACCACTTCACGCGCTCTGTCGAACACCGCCTCGTCGTCGCAGCCACACATCACGGTGAGAGCGCCGTTCTGCGCACCGGCCTGCCCCCCCGATACGGGGGCATCGACAAAACCCACACCCAGGTCAGCGCAGGCCACCGCCAACTCCCGGGCGAGTCCGGCCGACGCCGTGGTGTGGTCTACCAGCACCGATCCGGGAGCCATTCCGGCCAGCGCTCCGTGATCTCCCAGCACGACCTGACGAACATCGTCGTCGTTGCCCACGCACAGCATCACGAATTCGGCACCTTCGGCCGCCTCTCGTGGTGTGGGAGCAGCCCGACCGCCATGGTCGGCCACCCAGGCCAGTGCCGTGGTGGGGGTCCGGTTGTACACGGTGACTGCGTGGCCGGCACGGGCGAGGTGGCCGGCCATGGGGGCACCCATCACGCCGAGGCCGCAGAACGTCACAGTGGCCACGAAGGGCCTCCTCTCACTCGGGGGTCACGTAGGCGGCGGTGATGCCACCATCGACGATCAACGACTGGCCCGTCATCCACGACGAGTCATCACTGGCCAGGAACAGCGCCGCCTTTGCGATCTCCAGGGGTTCGCCGAAACGCCCCATGGGGATGTGGGCGAGGCGGCGTTGCCGTTTGGCATCGTCGCTGAGGAACGCTGCCAACAGTGGCGTCATCACGGGTCCGGGGCACAGTGCGTTAGCGCGAATGCCCTGGCGGGCGTAGATCACGGCGATCTCACGGGTCATGGCCAGCACGGCACCCTTGGACGCCGTGTACGCCACCTGTGGGGTGGCGGCACCCATATGAGCCACGAAACTGGCCACGTTCACGATGGACCCGCCACCGCCGGCGAGCATGGCAGGAATGGCCGCCCGGCACGCCAGCAGGGTGCCCTTCACGTTGATGTCCATGGTGCGCTCGTACACATCGAGTGGCGTCGTCACCGGGTCGTCGTCCCCGGGCAGCATCACCCCGGCGTTGGCGTACAGCACGTGCAGACCGCCGAAGGTGTCCACGGCATGCTCCACCGCCGCACTCACGGCATCGGGGTCGGTGACATCGCACCGCACCCATGTCGCCTCTCCTCCGGCGGCATCGATGGCGGCCACCACATCGTCACCGTCGGCCACATCGGCGATGACCACTTGGGCGCCTTCGGCGGCGAACAGTTCGGCACCCACCCGTCCCAGACCCGAAGCACCACCAGTGATCAAGGCCACGCGGCCCTTCAACCTGCCCACGACGTTCCCTTCCGGACCCGAGGTCAGATCCGCTCGAAGTAGCGCATCATCTCCCAGTCGGTGACGGTGCGCTGGAAAGCCTGCCACTCCTGGCGGGCGTGATTGGCGATGTGATGGTGAACATCGTCACCGAAGCACTCACGGGCCACCTCGCTGTGCTCCCACAACTCGATGGCCTCCACCAAGGTGGTGGGCACCCGGGGCACACCGGTGGCGGTGTAGCCGTTGCCCACGAACGGTGCTTCGAGTTCGAGGCCGTGGCGCAGGCCGTACAGGCCACCGGCGATGGTGCCAGCGAACGCCAGATAGGTGTTGGCATCGGCACCGGGAATGCGGCTCTCCACACGCGAGCCACTGCCGTGGCCCACCACTCGTAATCCCAGGGTGCGGTTGTCGCGTCCCCAGGCGATCCCGGTGGGTGCCCACGATTCGGGTTGGAAGCGCCGGTAACTGTTGACCGTCGGTGCCCACAGCAGCGCGAAGTCCCGGGCGGTGGCCAACAGGCCGGCGGTCCACTGCCGAAACGTCTCGTTCATGTGGTGCGGTTCGTGCTCACCGGCGGAGGCGAACGCCGAGTTGCTGCCGGTGACATCCCACAGACTGGAGTGGATGTGACACGACGAACCCGTGTCGGCCATGGACACCTTGGCCATGAACGTGATCGACCGACCGTTCAGCGCCGCTATCTCCTTTGCGGCGTTCTTGAACACGGCGTTGCGGTCGGCCATCTCCACGGGATCGGCGTAGGCAAGGTTGATCTCGTGCTGGCCGCGCCCTGCTTCACCCTTGGAGAACTCGACGGGCACCCCGGCGGCCTCCAGACTTCGGCGGATCTGGCCGATCAGGTACTCCTCTTTGGTGGTCGACAGCACCTGATAGTCCTGCAACCACGGGGAATGCGCCTCCAGGTTCCGGTAGCCCTTGGTGTGAGCGTCCTCGTAGCTGTCCCGGTACAGGTGGAACTCGATCTCGCTGCCCACCATGGGGAGGTACCCCAGGGCTGCGGCTGCTTCCACCTGGCGCCGCAGCACGGTACGTGGGGCCACCTCGATCAGCTCGCCGGTGGACACGTCGAGCAGGTCGCACAGGATCAGCGCCGTGCGGGGCACCCACGGCACGAGGCGTACCGTCGACCAGTCGGCTCGAGCCAACATGTCGCCGTAGCCCTGCTCGTACGAGGTGAAGCGGAACCCGGGGAGGGGGTTGTCGTCGAGATCGGTGGCGACGAGGTAATCGCAGTTCTCGGTGCCCTCGTCGGCAACATGATCGAGGAAGAAGTGACCACTGGCCCGTTTGCCCACCAACCGACCCTGATGGTCGGGGAACGCCATGATCACGGTGTCGACCTCACCGGTATCGATGCGCTCGGTGAGTTGCTGGCGCGTCAGGCGCACCCGTTCCCGCATGACCGAACCCTACCGCGGGCCGGTCGCAGGGCTCACGCCTTCTTCTTGGCGGGTTCCTTGGCGGCCTTGAGCACACCCTTGGCCAAGGCTTCGTCGAGGAATTTCTCGGCGTCTTCGGCCGACACCTTCATGGCAGGGGCGATCTCGGAGATGAGGTTGATTCGGGCCCGTTCGTACATGGTTCGCTCGGCAGCCGACAACGAGGCGTCACGGTTACGTGCGGCCAGGTTCCGCACCACTTCGGCCACCTGATACACGTCGCCGCTCTTCAACTTCTCCTGGTGGTTCTTGAAGCGGCGGGACCAGTTCGAGGGCACACGCGGGTCGGGCTTCGAGAGCACCGCGACCAAGTCCTCGAGTTCATCCTTCGACACCGGTGGCCGCACCCCGACCTCGGCGGCCTTGTCCACGGGCACCTTCAACGTCATCTCGTTGATCACCGTGCGCAGAATGAGGTACGTCTGTGTCTCGCCGAACATGGCGATCTTCTTCGTCCCCTCCACGATGCACGCACCGTGCTGGGGGTAGATGACGGTTTCACCCTTGGTGAACTTCACAGACGCACCTCGTAGGTCAGGCCGACGACCGGGGGACACGACAGGTTAGGCCCATGCAGGCGCGTTTCCCCACGTTGGACTGCTCTCAGGTCGCGTCGGGTGACGATAGGCCCTCACCCGTGATGATGAACCGAGCCGCCTGAAGGGTGATGTCGTCCCAGGCCGCCTCGTCGAACGCACCGGGCGTCATCTCCACGAGATGCCGGCTGAGGATCAGTGCAGTGAACCAGATGCCTACGGCGACCGGGTCGAAGCGAGGCGGCATCCAACCTCGAGCCTGCGCCAATCGGGCGAGCGCCGCCACTACTTCGGCTTGGGTCTCGTTCGCCTGCTGGACAGCGGCTCGCAATGCTGGACGCGACACCGCCGAACCCAGCACATCGATGCGGAAGGCACGCCGAGCGGCACCCTCGGGCAAGAAGAACGCCTGGAGCCACCGGTACACCAGTGCCACGAACTCGTCCGCGGTCTCACAACGCAGCGCTTCTTCGGCCAGATTGCCGAGCCCGTACTGCATCGAACGTTGGTAGCGCTCGGTCTGGACAGTGACCACAAGACCCTCGCGATCGCCGAAGTAGTGGTACACGACCGGCTTGGTGAAGCCCGCCAATGACGCAACCTCGTCGACCCGCAGCCCGGCCTCGCCCCGCTCCTCCACCATGGCGATCGCCACCTCGAGCAGACGCTCGCGTGTTCCCAGCGTTTCGCTCATCCTCGAAACGTTAGACGTCACGCCGGCCGGACCTCGCCCCTACCTCTGGCATAGCCGCCTGTTACCATAAGTAATCCGCCCCCCGTCGACGAAATATCGGAGCACCTCCCCATGCAATTCGGTCGTTCCTTCTGGGCCATCCCCGTTCTGGCGGCGCTCAGCACCCCTGCCGCTTCACTCACGGGTGCATTCAGCGACGACGACGAGGTGGTCATCACGCCGTCGGTGTCACTGGCGTCGGCCACCACCGCCGACTTTTACATCTCGGCACCCGGCGTCGAGGGTCCCCCCGCCTCGCTGCTGACGGGTCTGCTCCTGGAGACCTTCGATGCGGGTCAGGTGTGTTCGGGCGGCACCACCATCGACCGGGTGAACAACACGGTGCTCGCCGTCGGAACCATCAGCGCCACCAGCGGCGTGTCGCTGCGAACCGATAGTGCCTGTTGGGGCGGCGCCGCCACCACATCGGCAACGCCCATGCCTCTCGACACGTATACCGACATCTACGACTTTCCCACCACGTCGGCCTACCCCCGCGCCGACATGACCCCGTTCGCCTACCCGCACGCTGGCGCCGTCACGGTCAACCTCATGAGCCCGGTGAACTACGTCGGCCTGTACTGGGCTGCCGGCAGCGCCAACAACGTGATCACCGTCAAATCGGGCGCCACCACCGTGGCCACGTTCAACACCAGCGACCTCATGAACCTGATCCCCGACGGCGGCACCGTGACCGCCAACGGTGGGTCCACGTACCAGAACAACTACTACCACGGCGGACGAAAGGGCGCTTGGCGAAGCTGGTCGAACCCCCAGTTTCGCGACCCCGAGCCGTTCTTGTTCCTGAGCATCGTGGCGCCATCGGGCACCTTCGACCAGATCATCCTCAGCGGTAGCGGCTTCGAGTTCGACAACCTGTCCATCGGCACGTATTCGGGCACCTTCGATGCCACTGGGCTAGTGAGCGTCCCTCGCAACTCGTACTCGATCACCTACAACGCCCAGGGTGGCTCGAGCGTGCCCAGCGGCCTGTACACCGCAGGCTCGACCGTGACGGTCGCGGCGGCTCCCACCCGGGCGGGGTTCGAGTTCGCCGGGTGGTTCACGTCCGCCAGTGGCGGCAACCTCCTCGGCACCACGTACGCGCCACCCGGCACGGGCAACATCACGCTCTACGCCCAGTGGAGGTCGATCGTGACCTTCGACCCCAACGGCGGCACCGGGACCAGCGTCACCCAGTCAGCAACCGGCAACACGGCACTCACTGGCAACAACTACACCCGAGCGGGCTACACCTTCGCCGGCTGGAACACCACCACCAGCGGCACCGGCACCAACTACCTCGACGGCGCCACGTTCAACTTCACCGCTCCCACCACCCTCTATGCCCAGTGGACCGAGGTACCAGCGGCCGGAAACGGGGCTCAACTACCCCTCGTGACGCTGCCGGTGGCGACAGTCGCGCCCAGCACGACCACGCCCTCGACGACCACGGCACCCTCCACCACGGCACCCTCCACCACGGTTCCCTCCACCACGGCACCCTCCACCACGCTTCCTGCGCCCATCCCCGACACCGCCGGCGCACTGCCGACCATGCAGCCCGGCGAATCGCTGGTCACTGACAACGGCACCCCGGTACCCATCGAGGTGTTCCTCGACGACACCAGCACCCTCGTGATGCGAGGCCAGGACTTCCAATTGAACCTCGCCGGCGACTGCGCCGACGGCTGCACCGTCATCAGCGACCAAACCGGACGCGAAACCATCCAACTCGAACAGGACGGCAACGCACTCGTCGACGGCTTCGGCTTCATGCCCGGCACCCTCGTACACATCTGGATGTTCTCCGAACCCACCTACCTCGGCTCACTGCTCGTGGCCGACGATGGCACCTTCCAAGGCTCGGTATACCTGGCGGGTATCGCTCCCGGCACCCACACCC
>CAYMUC010000065.1:0-16935 GCA_964393535.1 uncultured Ilumatobacteraceae bacterium
GATCACCGCCACCACGTGATCGATCAGTCCCGAGGCACCGAAACGAAAAGTCGACGGACGCGCCCAGGCGGGCCCCATGACATCGTCTGCCTGGCCCAGGTACCCGGCTGCCACGGCCACCGAGGCGATACCTCCCGACGGCTTGATGCCTACCAGGCGATCGGCGTCGCGGATGACACCGAGCATGGTGGCCACCGCCTCGGGTGTGGCCGACACCGGGGTCTTGCCGGTGGACGTCTTCACGAAGTCGGCCCCGCGGTCGATGGCGAAACGGGTCGCCGCCGCCACCGCTGCCTGGTCCGGGAGTTCGCCGGTCTCGAGGATCACCTTCACCACGCGTCGCCGAGCGACGACGGCCGACACGGCCTCCAGCACAGCACCGGCAGCCTGGAGATCGCCGGCGATGAACGCACGGTAGGGCAGCACCACGTCGAGTTCGTCGGCGCCGGACTCGAGTGCTGCGTGTACCTCACGGCTCACGGCGTCCACATCGGTCCCGCCATGAGGAAAATTCACCACTGTGGCCACGGCCACGCCGCTACCGGCCAGATCACGAGCGCACTGCGCCACGAACGCCGGCCACACGCACACGGCGGCGACAGACCCATGCGGCCCGACGGCCCGCTCGCACAGGCGCTCCACCGAGGCGGCACTAGCCGTGGTGGAGAGATCGGTGAAGTCGAGCAACCCCAGGATGCGATGGGCCAGCAGTCGTTCGGCAGTACTGCTCACGGGGCGCCCCTCCCGAACTCGACGAGGTGTTCTGGACCGAACGATGCCGGGAGCAGTTCGCCCACGGTGAACGTGGCGCGCACTCCGTCGGGGCCCGCTGCGTAGACGGGCGTGTCGAGGTCGGCGAACTCACGGATGCGTTGGCGGCACCCGCCGCAGCACGTCGACAACGCGTCCCCTTCGCACACGGTCAACACGGCCACGATGCGGTATTCGCCAGCCGACACCATGGCGGAGATGGCACTGGCCTCGGCGCAGGAACCCAGCGGGTACGACGCGTTCTCCACATTGCAGCCTGCGTACACGCTGCCGCGATCGGTCAGCACCGCGGCGCCCACGGGAAAGTGCGAGTAAGGGGCATGGGCGTTGGCCTGCACGGCCCGGGCGGCGGCGAACAAGGCCGCTACGTCGATGGCGTCATCAGACATGAGATCGCTCACCCTACGCGCTCGGCGGACGAGCGGTGTTCCCGCCCCCGACTGTGCGATGCTTGGCGTCCGCATGTCACTCATCGCCATCATCAGCATCGTCGCCGGAATCGCCGTCCTCATCGGCGGAGCGGAACTCCTGGTGAGGGGCGCTTCGAGCCTGGCGGCCCGAACCGGTATCTCCTCCATCGTGATCGGCCTCACCGTGGTGGCCTTCGGGACCAGCACGCCTGAGCTGGCGGTGAGCCTGCAGTCGGCGTTCGACGACAAAGCCGACCTCGCCATCGGCAACGTGGTGGGGTCGAACATCGCCAACGTGCTGTTGGTGCTGGGCCTGTCAGCAGTCGTCGGCGGTGGACTGGTCGTCGCGCAGCGCATCGTGCGCATCGACGTGCCGCTCATGATCGCCGTGTCGGTGGTGACATGGTTGATGGCCCTCGACGGCGAACTCAACACCCTCGACGGCGCCATCCTGGTGGCGGCACTGGCCGTCTACACGGTGTGGACGGTGATCGTGGCCCGCCGCCCCGATGCGGCAGCCCAGGCCGAGTACGACGAGGGCTTGGAGATCGAGCATGCTCGTCAGCGACCCGTCCTGCTGGACCTCGGTCAGATCATCATCGGTCTGGTGGGGCTGGTGTTGGGCGCACGCTGGCTCGTCTCGGGGGCCTCCGACATCGCCGGCGACCTCGGCGTGCCCGACCTGGTCATCGGCCTCACGGTGGTGGCGGTGGGTACCTCCATGCCCGAGATCGCCACGTCCGTGCTGGCGGCCATGCGAGGCGAACGCGACCTGGCAGTGGGGAACGCCGTTGGCTCCAACCTGTTCAACCTGATGAGTGTGCTCGGGCTGTCCGCCATCATCTCGCCCAGCAATCTTCCGGTGTCGGACGGAGCCCAGAGCGTCGACCTTCCCATCATGACGGCGGTGGCCGTGGCCTGTCTGCCGGTGTTCTTCAACGGCTATGCGCTGAAGCGATGGGAAGGGTTCATCTTCGTGGCGTACTACGGCGCCTACGTGGCCTACTTGGTGCTGGACGCCACCGAACACTCGGCGCAGAGCGCCTACGGCGACGTCATGCTGCTGTTCGTGATCCCCATCACGGTGCTCACCCTTCTGGTCATCGCCTACAACGCCCGACGGTCGGCCAAGGCGTCACGAATCAGCACCTCCTGAGCCACCGTGGCCACCTGAGCGCCACGGGCATCGAACACCGTGCCCCATGTGAGTCCCCTCGTGCCGATGAGGGAGGTGCAGGTCATCTCGTACAGATGCCACTCGTCGACACGCACCGGGCGGTGGAACCACACGGCATGATCCAGGCTGGCCGAGTACATACCCGACTCCGCGCTGCCACCGGCTAGCCGTGACGCCACGACCGGGTGCACCCGGTACACGGCATCGGTGGGAAGGTCGTCGCTGAGGTACGCCACGATGCAGCGATGCAGTAATTGGTCGTCACCGACGTCGCCGGTGGCACGCATCCATGCCAGACACCGTCCCTGGCCCACGGGTCCCGTACGGTCCACGGCCTCGGGTGGGATGAGCCGCCGGTCGAACCCGTCGCCCCATGCCGACGGTGGAAGGTCCTCGGGGGCCGGCACCCCCGGTGGCGGTGTCACCATGGGGAGGTCAGGACCGGGCTCGGGCGTCTGGAACGAGGCCTCCAGATTGAGAATGGCCCCCACCGACTGGCGTGCCACCACGCGACGCGTCTCGAAACTGCGACCGTTGCGGATGCGATCCACCTCGTAACGCACCGGCTCGGTGTGATCACCGCGCCTGATGAAGTACGACCGCAGGGAGTGCGCCTCGAACCCGTCGTCCACACTGTGTGCGGCGGCGCGCAGTGCTTGGGCCACGATGTGCCCGCCGTACAGCCCACCCCAGGGGTAACGGTGACCCAACCCCACGTAGGTGTCGGTCCCGTGCGGGGTCAGGGTCATCAGTTCGGCCAACTGCATCGCTGCATCGTGTCACGACCCACATCCCCCGACGACGTGCGGTACCGTGACCGCTGTCCACGAGTCCGGAGGAGGACATCCATGGCTGCCGCTCAGAAGCTCACCGATCTGCCCAAGATCGACGAGGAGAAGGCCCGATTGTTGGAGGAGGCTGGCCTGGGTACCCTCACTGCACTGTCGAAGGCCGAACCCAAAGAGATCGCCAAGGTGACGGGCCTTCCCGGTATGGACGCCATCATCGTGAAAGAGCGTGCCATGCGGGCCGTCGAGCAGGGCGTGGAGTCGAGCGGCCTGAAGAAGTTGGCGCTCAAGGCCAAGAGCTCCATCGACGAGGGCGGCAAAGAGCGCATGCAGATGAAGTTCAGTTCGATCGTGTCGAACCTCTTCCGCAAGCTCTGAGAGATCGACGCTTCAGGTCGACGGTGGGTCCTCGCCGAACAACAACTGGCTGATGACCCGACGCTGGACGGCGCGCACGCCGTCGATCACGTCGGGTCGACCGTCAAAGGCCATCAACGCCTGACCCAGCACCACGCCGATGGTCCACGACGAGAAGGCCTCGAGGTCGACGTCGGGTCGGACATAGCCCGGTACCTGCAGTTGCCTGAGAATGCCCGCCAAGTGGCGTCGATCCCGGTGGTGCAGAGTGCCGATGGCTGACGCCAGGGTGGGTCTGGCATACGCCGCACCCAGCGCATTCAGGCGCTGGATCTGCGCCGAGATCGACTCGTCGTCCATCATGTCCCACTGCGCCTTCGACAACACGGCGAGCGCGGACTCTCGGCTGTCGACGCGCCGAACGATCTGCTCGAGCGCCACCAGACGGTCCAGGCTGCGGCGCCGGAACCGTACGGCTTGGGCCACGTCGACCAGACCCTGCCGATTGCCGAACCAGTGATAGATGGTCGTGACGTTCAGCCCCGCCGCTCGGCTGAGAGGCTCCACCTTCACACCATCCTCACCGTGCTGATCGATCATCTCGATGGCCAGGCTCACCAGCAACTGTGGGGTGGGGTGATCGGGAATGAGCGGGAGGTCGGGTTCACTCCAGGTGAAGACCGGTGGAGCGGGGAGCCGGAGCATGGGCGTGGTGGGAGCCGTGCCGACCACGGCGAGATACAACGCCGTGCGGAACACCTCGTTCCAGGCGTGCACCGAAGGCGGGCCGGGGTCCAACTCGAAGCACACCCGACCCAGCACCGAAGACGGAATCCACAGCGCCACTGATCGTGGATCTTCACGAAGCGTGATGAGGCCAGCATCACGCGCCCTGCGAAGGTGATCGGCCAGCTGATCGACCTGGAGGCGTATCAGCGACCCCATGTCGTCCAACAGTTCTGGACGTCCGAACGCGCTCCCGAGGGCATTCGCACGTGCTCGACGAATGACCGCCTGCTCGGGGGAGAGCGACTGCTCCACCAGCGCGTCCAGCACCCGGTGCACCCGATCCACGCTGGTGGCCTGCGCCAGCGCCACTCCCCAGGCATCGAAGCCCACCCGCGACAGTCGGTGGAAACGCTCCTGTTGCGCTGCCTGCACGAGACCTTGGCGACTGCCGAACCATCGGTAGATGGCGGTGACGGTGAGGCCCAGATCCCGAACCAGCGGTTCGACCTGGATGGCCTCTTCACCGCCCCGTTCGATGGCGTCGATAGCGGCGTCGAGGACGCGCTGCGCGGTGGGGTGCCTCGCAGCGGTGGAGGAGCCGAGGGGCGTGATCGTCACGAATCGCCCTCCTCCCCGGCCGCAGGCTTCTGGCGCGCTGGGAGGGAGTCGAACCCCCAACCGCTTGATCCGTAGTCAAGTGCTCTATCCATTGAGCTACCAGCGCTGGTTGTGTCGCTGAATACTAGAGGGTCGCGCCGCGGAACAGAACACCGATCATGGTTACCACCCCCAAGGCCCCCATCCGTTCGACCGAACGTAGAGGGCCCGGGCCATGCGCACGTTGGTCGCAGCATCGAGCAACTGGACGGGCTGCGTGACCCCTTGGCTCGCCAACCAGGCGCGATGGGCGGTGAAGTGGATCTGGAACAACCCCCAACAGCACGAGTTCCGCACGTTCGACTGCAGACGGCTCTCGCGCTGGGCGATGAGAATCGCCTCGTCGTGAAGTTCGGGCGGCCAGATCTCGCGGATGAGACGGAGGACATCGTCGGTGGACGCCCGCGGCGGAACCGGCACCGTGGTCGTGGGGGCCGGCGCCGGCGCCTTGGTGGTGGTCGTTGCCGGCGCACGCGACGTGGTGGGCGCAGTGGTCGTGGTCGCGGGTGGGCGTCGCGCCCCAGCGGGAAGGCAGATGCTGCGACCGGGGAACAACATGGTCGAGAGTTGGGCTCCGTTAGCCGTCAGCAGCTCGCGTACGGTGACCTCGCTGGCCGCGGCCAGGCCGTACCACGAGTCGCCCTCACGAACCTCGAATCGCTGCGGACACGGCGGTTCGGTCGTGGTGGTCGTGGGGGCGATGGTCGTGGTGGTCGTGCCCAGACTGGTCGAGGTGACCACGGCAATGGTCGTCGTCGGCGAGGCGTGCGGCGCCACTGGCCACACCACTGCGGTGGCACCACTGCCGGCGGGCCTTGGGCTCACCTCGGTGTCGTCACGAAGAGCAACGGCCACCGGCACCATGGCAACGAAGGCCAGGACCCCGATCACCAGGCGACCACGCCAGGTGAGACCCGAGCGTCGTGGCCCGGTTCCCCGCCCCGTCCATCGGGCGGTGAGGAAGACGTCTTCGGATGGGTCCATACGCCGGAAGAAGTGGCGGAGAGGGTGGGATTTGAACCCACGGACCAACTCACGCTGGTCAACGCCTTAGCAGGGCGCCCCATTCGGCCGCTCTGGCACCTCTCCTGGGGTCATCGCAGCATAGCGCTTCGACGCCCCAGCACCATCGGGAGCGTGAGGAACGTGGCCACCATGGGCTGGGCCACCACCACGTCGGGAATGGCGTTCACCGCATGAGCTGCAGTGGATGCCAACAGGTCGCGGTTCCACCCGTGAGGCAACGACAACCGCATCTTCGGCTCACCCTCGAGGCGCAGGGACCAGTCACCCACCGGCCACTGCGGGGCCACCGACTCGTGCATACGCCACACGGTCTCCTGTGTCACGAACGGCTTGCCCTCGACGATCGCCGTCCACTGCCATCGCTGGCCAGCCACGGTTCCCACCGCCACCGGACCTGCTGCCGTGACCAAGTCCTCGGGGGCCAGTTCGGTGTCCAGTGTCCGCTCCACCGTGTCGACGTGAGCACCCAGGCCCTCGGCCACCATGGTGACCGCCTCGGTGAACAGTCCGTCGAGCCAGGTGCGGTGCCGGGTTGCGCCTGCCTCGAAGGCTTCGGGGGTGCGCCCGAAACCCATCATGTCGAACATGATCTCGGGCGACGGATAGTGCTGGAAGTTCGAGATCTCCAACACCTGCACAGCGTCGACCCGCAATGCCAGCCCCGACATCAGCAAAGGCAGCACATCGCCGAACCATCCCGGGTTGGCGCCGGTCCCATGGAACGTCGCACCACCGGTGCGGCAGGCGGCCTCGAGACGGTCCATCACTGCCGGTCCGTACACCTGTGGGTACATGTAGCCAACGGTGGTGATCACGTCGATGCCCGCACCCAGCAGACGAGTGATGTCATCGAGGTCGCGGTCGGGATCGTCGCCGTACACCAGCGACGGCAGTGGTGTGTGGACCACCACATCGGGTGCCGCTGCCAACACCTGGTCCACGCTCGTGGTGGCGACCACGCCGGTGGTAGCGCGCCCACACAGATCGCCGGAATCGCGGCCGGCTTTGGCGTCGCTGGTCACGTGCACCGCCACCAACTCCAGATCGGGGCGATCGAGGATCATGCGCAGGGCGTGGCGTCCCACGTTGCCCGTCGCCCATTGAGCCACCCGGATCACGAGCCCGCCGCCTTGTCCCAGTAGGGCGTCCGCAGATCACGCTTGAGCACCTTCATGGCGCCCGACAGGGGCAGTGGTTCGACGCGGAACTCCACCGACTTGGGAGCCTTGTAGCCGGCGATGGTGGTACGGGCATGCGCGATCAGTTCGTCCTCGGTGGCGGTGGCGCCAGGACGCAGCACCACGATGGCGTGCACCTGCTCTCCCCACCGCTCGCTGGGAATGCCGATCACCGCCACCTGCAGGACGGCCGGATGTGTCGACAGGGCGTTCTCGACCTCGGTGGAGTACACGTTCTCACCCCCGGAGATGATCATGTCCTTGGTGCGATCCACCAGGAACAGATAACCCTCGTCGTCGAGGTAGCCCGCATCGCCCGAGTGATACCACCCGTGAGCAAGTGCCGCCGCCGTCTCCTCGGGACGGTCGTGGTAGCCCACCATGAAGCTGCCCGCCTTGATCCACACCTCGCCCACCTCGCCATTGGGAACAGCATTGCCCTCGGCGTCGCGCACCGACAGCGCCACACCGGGAAGCGCCCGGCCTGCCGACCGCAGGATCGGCCCGCCACGACGATGATCAGCCGCCGTGAGGCAGGTCACCACGGCGGCGGCCTCGGTCATGCCGTAGGTCTGCGACAGCGCAACGTGGGGCAGGCGGCTCATCACCTGGTCCAAGACAGCGGTGGGCATGGGCGAGGCGCCGTACCCGATGGTGCGGACGGTGGCGAACTTGTCGGGATCGAAGTCGGGATGGTTGAGCGCCATCGCGATCATGGTCGGCACCAACCCCAGATGGGTCACCTCATAGCGAGCAGTGTCGGCGATGAGGCGAGCAGGGTCGAAGGTGCCATGGATGACCGTGGTGCCACCACTGCACGGCATGCCCATGGTGCCCATGGCGCCGCCGGCATGGAACATGGGGGTGGCGTTCAGAAACGTGGATCGCTCGGTGAAGAAGCCGAACATGAAGCCCATTCGGTACACGTTGAGCACCTGGGCTCGCTGCGTATGCAGCACCCCCTTGGGACGACCCGTGGTGCCACCCGTGTACATGAGCACCGCCAGGTCATCCTCGTGCACGTCCACCGCCGCAGGCTCGGCACTGCCCGCCAGACCGTCGAGGGTGGGGCCCGCAGCGTCGGCGGGAAGGTCGATGCGCACGATGTCCACCAGATCTGGCAACTGATGGCGCAACTGCTCGGCCACGTCGGCGAACTGGGCGTCCACGTACAGCAGTCGAGCTCGAGAGTCGGCCAGGATGAAGGCCAGTTCGGCCGGTGCCAGACGAGTGTTCATGGGATTCACCACACCGCCACCGAAGAACGCCGCATGCCACAGGTTCACGTACCGCCTGCTGTTCCCTGCCAAGACGGCGTACGTGGTGTCACCGCCGAATCCGTAGTGGCGGCGATGCGCGTCGGCCAGGCGCAGCGACCGGTCCACATGGGTGGTGAGCAACTCGGCGGTGCCGTCGTCGTCCACGAAGGCCGGGGCGTCACTGGCGCGCTCGGCAGCAGTCAACAACAGGCGGGGATAGATGAGCTCCTCCATGACCGGGGATGGTACGGATCGCCCCAGCTAGCCTCAGAGGCGGAACGGTGGCAGAGCGGACGAATGCACCCGCCTTGAAAGCGGACGGCTCGCAAGGGCCCGGGGGTTCGAATCCCCCCCGTTCCGCGTGACACGTCGTCGTACCTCAACGTCGGCTTTCGGGGTGGGCGGCCGCGAGGGCCACGACGCCTCGGGGTTCTACGACCGCTTTCGCAAGCCTGACGTGTCCACCGACGACGAGGTGGCACCGGTCTTCACCGTCGCAGAACCGTTCGTGCATGGTGATGCCCGCCGACTGCACACCCTGCCCGACCGCTCGGTGGCGCTCGTGGTCACCTCCCCGCCGTACTTCGCCGGCAAGCAGTATGAGGTGGAGTTGGAGCGGGACGGCATTCCCTCGTCGTACCTCGAGTACCTCTCCATGCTGCGGGAGGTGTTCGCCGAGTGTGTGCGGGTGTTGGAACCCGGGGGTCGGCTGGCCGTGAACGTCGCCAATCTGGGGCGTAAGCCCTACCGAAGCCTCGCCGCCGACGTCATCGGCATCCTCGCCGACGACCTGGGACTGCTGCTGCGGGGTGAGATCATCTGGCGCAAGGCCGAGGGTGCCACCGGCTCATGCGCGTGGGGCTCGTACCGCAGCGCCACCAACCCCGTGCTGCGCGATCTCACCGAACGGGTGATCGTGGCCAGCAAAGGTCGTTTCGACCGCGCTCGCAGCCCGGCTCAGCGCAAACGGGAGGGTCTCCCTCACACCAGCACCATCAGTGCCGACGACTTCATGTCCATGACGCTGGACCTGTGGAACATTCCTCCCGAAAGCGCCCGTCGGGTAGGACATCCAGCCCCCTTTCCCGTGGAACTGCCCGAACAACTCATCCGGCTGTACACCTACGAAGGCGACCTCGTGCTGGACCCGTTCATGGGGAGCGGCTCGACCATGGTGGCGGCCTCGCGACTGAGTCGGCGCTACGTGGGCTACGACCTCGATGCGGACTATGTGGAGATCGCCCGTGGACGTGTGGCCGACGAGGGTGCCCCGAGTCAGGAACATCTGCTGGTGCCCGCCGACAGCCTCACGGCACCTCGGTTCGCTGAAACCGCCCTGACCGACGCCGGTTTCAGCGTGGCGCGCCACGACGCTCGGGTACCAGGTACCGGGGTCACCGTGGACCTGGTGGCCACCGACGGCCACGGACGAACCTGGTGGTTCCTGGTGGCGGGGACCCATACGGCCTCACCCCGCAGCGGACTGCAACGAAGCGACGCCGTATGGAAGACCCTCGGCCGAGCAGCCGCGCTGCGAACCGCCCGTGGTGGAATACCCCTCGTGGTGGTGGCCAGCGGCGTCCCGCGTCCTGGCAGCGAACTCGACCAGGCGCTGCGCGCGGCACGCACAGACCTGCTCTACGACATTGTCGACCTCCGCTCATCGGATGATCTGTCGCGACTCACCGCACACGCCGCGGCACCAGTGCCCTGAAGCCGTGGCATGATGGCGCCATGGGCATCCTCAAGACACTCTTCGGCAGCAATCCTCTCGGCCGCGGCCTCAGCAAGGCGGCTCGCGCTGCCACCAAGAACGCACCCATGCCGGTGAAGCAGGTGGCCAGCGAGGCCAGCAACACCGTCAGCCGCAAACTCCAGGGCTGAGTCTCACCACCGGATCTGCCGACGCAGATCCGTGACCCAGTCATCGGCCTGACGCCATCGGGCGTCGGCATGTTCGCGGGCTTCGTGCGCGTGCGCCCCCGCCGCCGGGTACGACCCGAGGAATTTCACGTTGCCCTGTTTGGAATGCAGGGCGCGCAGCGCATCGGCCACCAATTCGTCGGCCACATGCCCCTCGGCGTAGATCACGAAGCAGTAGTCGCCCAGTCCACCCTCTTTGGTGGGGCGACTGATCAGGTTCGACAGGTTCACCCGCCGGGCGGCGAACTCCTGCAGGATGGAGATCAGGCTTCCCGGCTCGTCGGCACGTTGGTAGACGACCAGTGCCGTACGGTCGTGTCCAGTAGGTGCTGGGATGCCCTCTCGGCCCACCAACACGAACCGCGTGCGGTTCCCCGCATGGTCCTCGATGCCCCGGGCAACGATGTTCAAGCCGTACCGCTGTGCGGCGATGGCCGGGGCAATGGCTGCCGCTGCCTCGGAATGCTCGGCCACCCACTGCGCAGCCGCCGCCGTGGAACTGGCGGGAACCACCTCGGCCGCCGGCAGGTGGCGACGAAGAAAGCCGTGGCATTGCGCCGTGGCCACGGGGATGGAGTGCACGGTGATGATGGTGTCCAACGACGCGCCCGGCCTGGCCAGCAGACAGTGCTCGATGTCGATCTCGACCTCGCGTTGGATGAGCAGTTGCTGATCGAAGGCCAGCGCGTCCTGGGTGAAGTTCACCGTGCCTTCGATGGAGTTCTCGATGGGTACCAGCCCGAGATCCACCTCACCGTCACGCACGGCATCGAGCACATCGGGGACCGTTCGATACGCAACGTGCTCGGCATCGCGCAGGTCCGCCTGGGAACGAACCGCCTGCTCGGTGAACGTGCCGAGAGGCCCCAGAAAGCCCACTCGTCGCAGGGTCGGCACACTGACAGGTTGGTTCACAGGGGGCAGGCTACGCAGCGAGGGTCGCTGTAGGACAGGATGAGGAGATGGACTCCACTGCGTTGAGGGCCCTGATCGCCGACGTCGCCTCCGGGCGGCGCACCGAGGACGAGGTGGTGAACCTTCTGTCGCGGCTTCCCTTCGCCGATGTGGGCG
Organism: uncultured Ilumatobacteraceae bacterium; assembly: GCA_964393535.1. Classification (GTDB taxonomy): domain Bacteria; phylum Actinomycetota; class Acidimicrobiia; order Acidimicrobiales; family Ilumatobacteraceae; genus CAYMUC01. The sequence continues at coordinate 11,347 of CAYMUC010000065.1, forward strand.
ACGCACTGGTGGACCATCACCGCACGCTGCGCCAGGGCCAACCCGAAGTGGTGTACGGACCGGGGAAATCGCCCGAGCAGTGTGTGGCGATCGTGGCCGAACTCATGGCGCACAGCACCGGTCCGGTGCTGGTCACGCGGGTGGACGACCAACAGCACCGCACGCTGACCACATCCTTCCCCGATGCTGTGGCTCGTGGTGGCACGTTGGCCTGGCGCCTGCCGCACCTCGTCGATCACGGAGTGCTGGTCGTGAGTGCAGGTACCGCCGATGTTCCCGTACTGGAGGAGTGCATCGCCTCGTTGGCCGCCTATGGCATCGATGCACGTCGGCGGGTGGACGTGGGCGTGGCAGGTCTGCACCGCTTCTTGGCGCACCTCGACGAGGTCACCTCGGCGCGTCTGGTCGTGGTGGTGGCCGGCATGGAAGGAGCGTTGGCCAGCGTCGTGGGAGGCGTCACGGCGGTGCCCGTCATCGCTGTTCCCACCAGCGTCGGGTACGGCTCGGGCCTTGACGGCATCACGGCACTCATGGCCATGACGGCCAGTTGCGCCTCCGGTGTGACCGTGGTGGGTATCGACAACGGGTTCGGCGCAGCCGCCGCTGCGGCCCGTTGGGTACGCTCGGGCGGGTGATCGCCTCACGCTCACGCCTCCTTCGGCGGGTTGTCGCCGTAGTGGCCTCCATGGGTGTGGCGGCGACCGTGGGCGCGGCCTGCAGCACAGGGGGCGACCCCGGTGCAGCCACCACGACGACGGTGTCACCCACCAGCACCACGATTCCACCCCGCCTGTCCGATGGTGTGCTGCGGGTCGGTGTTCTCATGCCCCGCTCGGGCACGTCGGCGTCCCTCGGTGAGGCAGCCACGACCGGTGTACGCGCTGCGGTGGAGGTGGTGAACGCCGCCGGCGGGGTCATGGGCCGGCCGGTCGAGGTGGTCGAACGCGACGAGGGTTCCGACATTGCGACAGCCTTGGCTGCGGTGAACACCTTGCTCGGCGACGACCGAGTGGACGTGATCATCGGGCCAGCATCCAGTCGAGTGGCGTTGGGTGTCCTCGGCCAGATCGTCGGTGCCGGTGTCCTGGCCTGCTCTCCGGTGGCGTCGGCGATCTCGCTGTCGTCGTTCCCCGATCAGGGCTTGTTCATGCGCACCATGCCATCGGATGCACTCCAGGCCGAGGCGATCGCTCGACTGGTCGACCAGACCGGAAGGAACCGGGTGGGCGTTCTGCACCCCGACGATCCCTACGGGCGCCAGTTCGCCGACGCCGTCGCCACGTCGCTCAGGTCCCTCGGCATGGAACTGACGGGTGCCATCAGTTATCCGCCCGATGCCGACGACCTGAGCGATCCGGCGCTCTCGGTGCTCGCCGATGATCCATCGGCTGTGGTGGTGCTCGGTGATGCCGACGCCGGGGTACGCATGCTGGTGGCGGCGGTGGATGCCGCACCCACGCCGTCACCATGGTTCATCGTGAACGATGCCGTTCGCCGACCGGACCAACCCAAACTCATCGCCGACCTCGACGAAGACCGACGCGCTCGGATACGTGGGGTGTCCCCAGCGATCCTCCCCGCCAGTTCGGACCTGCTGAGTCTGCTGCAAGCCGAAGAACGCGACCCGTCGACGGCGTTCAGCGCAACAGCCTTCGACTGCATGAACCTGATCGCACTGGGTGCCTTGGCAGGCAACACTGACGATCCTGCGGTGATCGCTGCGCAGGCAGCACTGGCGAGCCGGGGCGGGACCACCTGTCGGGACTTCCCCACCTGTGCCGACCTCCTCGAAGAAGGACGCAACATCGACTACAACGGTCCCGAGGGCGTGTTGCGTCTGGACAGCAGTGGTGAAGTGACGGTTGGGGCGTATGAGCGGTTCTTCTTCGACGACACCGGGCGCGACGTCACCGACCTGCGCTTCACGGTCGGCAGCACCGACTGATCAGGCCCGCAACGACGACTCCGTCAGATCGTGTGGACCAGCTCGGCCACCGGTGTGACCATGCCGGTGTAGAACGCACCGAATTCGGCATACACCGCCGAGGCTTCGTCGAAGCGCATCGTGTACACCACCTCTTTGAGCACATCGGGGTGCGTGGCGAACAGGGTGACGCCCCACTCGAAGTCATCGAGACCGGTGGACCCGGTGATGACCTGCACCACCCTGCCAGCGAAACGCCGACCACTTGCACCGTGCTCGTGCATCAACTTCTTCCGCTCGTCGAAGGGAAGCGTGAACCAGTTGCCCTCGACCGTGCGGCGCTTGGACATGGGGTAGAAGCAGAACGCCGGTTTGCCCTCGGGAGGGAGCACCGGATGGAGACGGGGCTGCAACATCTCAGCAGGCATACCTGCGGCGTACTCGGACACCTCGGTGAGCGACACGTAACTGTCGATCACATCGAGACCTGCCTGCTGCAGCGCCGTCTGGAACCGACGCAGGACGCGCAGGTCGTCGCTGAGCGCCATGAACGCCACATCACACTTGTGGCCCAGCATGGACGCGCCCACCACCTGCGCTCCCTCGGCTCGAGCGGCCTCGGCCGCCGCCACCACGGCTTCACGATCCCAGTCGGGACGGGGCACGCAGAACAGGTGCACCACGCCCAACCCGACGGTAGGGCTGACGGTGGAGTTGACGGGCTCGCCGGCCTGATCGCTCATGGGCAACAACCTACCGGGGGTCGTCCCAACGCTCGGGGCTGTACAGGTTCATGGAGTCCTCGCGGACGAACCCTGCCAGCACCAGTCCGGCTCGTCGAGCTGTCTCCACGGCCAGAGCCGTCGGTGCGCTCACCGCCACCAGGGCGGCGAATCCCGCCGCCCACGCCTTGGACACGAGCTCGAAACTCGCCCGCCCAGACACGAACGCAACTCGTCCTGTCGCTGGGACCTCGCCGTCCAGCACCGCCCGACCGATCACCTTGTCGAGGGCGTTGTGGCGGCCGACGTCTTCACGTACGCACAACACCTCACCCTCTGCCGTGAGGGCCGCTGCGGCGTGCACCGCACCAGTAGCAGCGAACAAGCCCTGATCGCCCAAGACGCGCGCGGGTGCGGTGGCGAGCACCTCCAGCGACAGATCTCGCCGATGGTCCGGGTCGAGTGGCTGGAGACGCTGGCTCAAGGTGTCGATCTGCTCGGTCCCGCACAGACCGCACGACGACGAGGTGACACCCAACCTGGGTGTGGGCACAGGTGCCCGCCCACCGGTACTCACCGTCACCACGTTGAAGCCGGTGTCGACGGCCGATCCCGTGGCGCAGTACCGCACCTCGTCCACCGTGGCACCGCCCAGCAGACCCTCGGTGAAGCAGTAGCCCACGGCCAGTTCGTAGTCGTGGCCCGGGGTGCGCATGGTGGTGGCCACCAGGTGACCGTCGAGGTGCACGGTGAGGGGCTCCTCGACGATGACGTCGTCGGGGCGTCGCCGCCGCTGAAGCCCAGTGTCGGTGCGCTCCACCCGCGTCACCAGCATCGTGTCCACCCGGCGGCGAGGGGCCATGGCGTCACGCTACCGACAGGCGCTCGTGCAGGTGACGAGCGAAGGTGGCAGCAGCGCCCTGGCCCAGCGACAGAAACAGATTCGGCTCCACCAACTCGACCTCGAGCACCAGAGGTCCATGCGCCGAAGGCAACAGATCCACCCGGGCGTACAGCAACGTCCCAAAGCGCCGCTGCAGCGACTCGATGACCTGCTGCCCGACCCTGATCTGTTCCTCGGTGGCCTGGCGGGCCGTGATGCGCTCCACCAACATGCCATCGCCATCGGTATGCGGTCGCCCATCGGCACCGTCGAGAATGGGCGCCTTGGCGAAGGCGTGGCTGAAGTGTCCCTCGAGGTACACCAGACCGGTTTCGCTCTGACTGTCCACGAGGTCCAGATACGGCTGCACCATGATCGTGTGGCCCTCGGCCAGGAGGGATCGGGCATGAGCCACGGCAGTGCCGTGCGCATCGTGTCGTGCGGTGTGTCGGGCGCCTGCCGACACCACCGGCTTCACGACCAAGGGCGTGTCCGTGCCGTGGACCGCCTCGTCGGGTGACTCGCCCGGAATCACATACCGGGTGGGGATCACCGGCACGGCGTCGGTGGCGAGATCGGCGAGGTAGCGCTTGTCCACATTCCACCGAACGACGTCCAACGGGTTCAGCAGCATGGTCCTGTCGGCGATGTGCTTCAACGCTCGCAGGAACTCGGACAATCGCTCGGTGTAGTCCCAGGTGGATCGGATGACCGCCGCCTCCACGGAGGTCCAGTCGAAGTCGCTGTCCCAGGGCACCAGTTCGTGCACCAGGCCCGTAGCGTCGAGCGCAGCCTCGGTGGTGGCGCGATCCACGTCATGCCGGGTGAAGGCGGGACTGGCGGTCAGCACCGCCACGCGACGGGGACGCTGGGGGTCGAAGGTCGGTGACGTCACCTGGTCAGTGTGGCGTACGAATCGACCATGACGAACCATGCACGCATGATGGGAGCGGAGTTCCTGGGTACGGCCCTGATCCTCATCGGTGGCCCCGGCGCGGTGATCCTGGGAGGACTTCAACCCACTGCAGCTGCCCTGTCGTTCGGGCTCACCCTGGCCATGGTGACCGCAGTGATCGGTCCGCGGTCAGGTGCCCAGGTGAACCCGGCGATCACTCTGGCGTTGCTCTTGGCACGCCGGGTCGACGGCCAGCAGGCAGCCGCCGCGTGGATCGGTCAGGTGTTGGGTGCCGCCCTGGGCGGTGGGGTGATCCTCTCTGCCGCCAGGTCCCAGCCCGACTTCGAGCGGGGAACGTTCTTCGCCAACGGATGGGGCGAGGCATCGGTGGGCGGCTACGACTGGCCAGGGGTCCTCATCGTGGAGTTCGTGGTCAGCATCGTCGTGGTCGTGGTGGCGCTCACCCTGGCGTCGGACCGTCACGGGTGGGGCGTGCGCAGTCTGGTGATGGGAGTCACCATGGGCGCGGTCGCCCTGGTGTCACTGGCGGTCACCAACGTGGGTGGCAACCCGGCACGGAGCTTCGGCACTGCCATCTTCGCCTCGGCCGACACGTCGGCACTGGGCATGTTGTGGATGTTCCTCCTGGTGCCTCTGGCGGGTGCCGTGGCGGGCGTGGCCGTGTGGCTCATGATCGACGACACCCGCCTGGAGCAGACGGGACTGTTCCTGCCACCCCTCGCCCAGACGCGAGACATCGCCGACCGTGTGGTCGGCGATGTCGTCGAGACTGTGGATGAGGTGATCGAGCGGGCAGGTCGGGTCGACGACGAGCGCTGACCCGACCTCCGGTCGAGGGAGGATCAGAAGTCCTCCATACCTCCGCCACCACCGTGGCTGTGGCCGGCCTCTTCGGGCTTGTCGGCCACCACTGCTTCGGTGGTGAGGAACAGTGCCGCAATGGACGCCGCATTCTGCAGTGCCGAGCGGGTCACCTTGGCAGCGTCGATGACGCCCAACTTCACCAAGTCCTCGTACTCGCCGGTGGCAGCGTTGAGACCTTCCGAGCCGGTGAGGTTGCGCACCCGCTCGACCACCACGCCGCCTTCCATACCGGCGTTCTCGGCGATCTGCTTCAGCGGTGCCTCGAGCGCCTTGGCCACCA
>CAYMUC010000066.1:0-16919 GCA_964393535.1 uncultured Ilumatobacteraceae bacterium
GCGTAGCCCCAGTCGCGCATGGCGTCGAGATTGCCCAGCACCAGCTCGTCCTGGAGACCCAACTTGATACGGGCCACCGCATTGGTGACTTTACGGGTGACGAACTCGAGACCGCGGCGAGGACCCTCGTGGTTGAACAGGATGCCGCTGCAGGCGTACAGGCCGTAACTCTCGCGGTAGTTGACGGTGAGGTCGTGGCCGAAGACCTTGGCGCAGCCGTAGGGCGAGCGAGGATGGAACGGAGTGCGTTCGGTCTGGGGCGTTTCGCGCACCTTGCCGAACATCTCCGATGACGAGGCCTGATAGAAGCGGATCGTGTTGTTCTGCGACCCGCCCACCATGCGGATCGCCTCGAGCATGCGCAGCACACCCAGACCGGTGATGTTGGCAGTGAGTTCGGCCTGATTGAACGACATGGCCACGAAAGAGATGGCGCCGAGGTTGTACACCTCGTCGGGTTGGGCCCGCTCTAGTGCCGACACCAGCGAGGGCAAGTCGGCCAGGTCGCCAGGCACCGCCTCCACGAACGGCAGATGGTCGCGAAGGAGTTCGGCGCGAGGGTTGTTCTGACCCTTCACCATGCCGAAGACCTCGTACCCCTTGCCGTGGAGGAACTCGGCGAGATGCTGACCGTCTTGTCCGGTGATACCGGTGATGAACGCACGAGGCACGACCCGGCAGTGTAGGCCATGGGGCCGCCACTACCCTGGCCTCATGACCCCGGTGACCGTGGCGTTCGACATCGGCGCCACCCTGACTCCCCTGACCGGTGTGGGGCATGCCGTGGTCGGCATGCGAGACGCCCTGGCGGCCGGGCATCCCGAGGTGACCCTGGTGCCATACGTGGTGAGCTGGCGGGCGGCGAGTCCACCGGATGGGCGACGACTTCCACTACCAGCAGCGGTGGCTCACCGTTGCTGGGCGAGGTCGTCGTGGCCCCTCATGGACCGCTGGTTGCCCACAGGGACGGCTGTGGTGCACGGCACCAACTACGTGGTGCCCCCGTCGCGACGACCTCGTGTGGTGTCGGTGTACGACTGCTGGTTCCTTCGCCACGGCGAGCACGTTCACCCCGATGTGGCGCGCGCGGGAGCCGTGTTGCGCCGGGCGGCGACCACTGGAGCGGTGGTGCACACGTCGTCGCAGGCATCGGCCGACGCCGTACACGAACTGCTGGGCGCGCAGGTCGAGGTGAAGGTGATCCCCCTCGGCGCTCCACCTGCTCCACCCGAGACGACATCGACGTTCCGACCGGTTCCCGAACTGAGCGGCCGGCCGTTCGTGCTCGCACTGGGCACGCTCGAGCGGCGCAAGAACCTGCCCCGATTGGTCGATGCCTTCGCTGCGGTGTCGACCGAACAGCCCGAGGCCCGACTGGTGTTGGCAGGTGGCCCGGGCAACGATTCGGCTGCCATCGACGACGCCATCGCGCGACTGCCCCGACACATCGTGCACAAGGTGCTGCTGACCGGCCGTATCGACGAAGCGACCAAGTCCTGGTTGCTGCACCACGCATCGGTCCTCGCCTACCCCAGTCTCGATGAGGGTTTCGGATTCCCACTGCTGGAAGCGATGGCGGTGGGACTGCCGGTGGTGGCTTCCAGGGCGGGGTCCATCCCCGAGGTCGCCGGCGATGCAGCCTTGCTGGTGGAAGCCTCGGCCACCGACGACCTGGCGGCGGCGTTGGTGGCGGCGTTGAGCGACTCGGCTCTGCGCGCCACGATGATCGACGCCGGACGCGCCCGAGTGAGGGCCTTTCCGTGGTCGGCCACGGCTCGCGGTCTGGCCGACCTCTACGCTGCGTTGACATGATCACCGTGTTGGCCGGCGGCGTGGGTGCTGCCCGTTACCTCACCGGCCTGATGCAGGTGGCCGATCCGGCCGAGATCACCGCCGTGGTGAACACCGGCGACGACACGGTGTTGCACGGACTGCGCATCAGCCCTGATCTCGACACCGTCACCTACACGTTGGCCGCTGCCATCGACCCCGAACGCGGTTGGGGCCTGCGGGGCGAGACCTGGCGGGCCATGGAGGCGCTTGCCCGGTTCACGCCGTACCGCCCGGAGGGTTCCACCGCCGGGGGGACATGGTTCAACCTGGGTGATGCCGACCTCGCCACCCATCTGTACCGCACCGCACGGGTGTCCGAAGGTGCGACGCTGTCGACGGTGACCGCCGAGATCACCCGAGCGTTCGGGCTCGGTCTGAACGTGGTGCCGATGACCGACGACCGTGTGGCGACCATGGTGGACGTGGTGGGCGAAGGCGAGTTGAGTTTCCAGGAGTACTTCGTGCAACGGCGCCACGCCGTGCCCGTGAGCCGGGTGCGCTTCGCCGGGTGCGTGATCGCCCGCCCCAACCCTGAAGCGCTCCAGGCCCTCGAGTCGGCCTCGCGCATCGTGATCGCCCCATCCAATCCGTTGGTGTCCATCGGGCCGATCCGCTCCATCGCCGCCTTCGAGGCGGTGTTGCGGACTCGCCGGGAACACGTCGTTGCCGTGTCGCCCATCGTGGGTGGAGCAGCGCTGAAGGGTCCAGCCGATCGCATGATGGTGGAGTTGGGCCATGAGGCGTCCGTGGTCGGGGTGGCCCGTCTGTACGCCTCGGTGTGCTCCACGCTGATCATCGACACCGTGGACGCCCACCTGGCCGAGGCCGTGCGGGGCGAAGGCGTGGACTGTGTGGTGACCGACACCGTGATGAGATCGCCCGAGGTGGCAGCCGCACTGGCCAGGGTGACGCTGGAGGAACGCTCGTGAACCGTCTGACGATGTGGGGAGTGACCGGGATCGGCGAGGTGCGACCCGGCGATCAGTTGGGTGACGTGATCGTGGCGGCCTGCGCCGAGCCGCCCAATGGCCCACTGGCCGACGGTGACGTGCTGGTCGTCACCCAGAAGATCGTCTCGAAGGCCGAGGGTCGTCTGGTGGAGGTGGACCCCGAGGATCCACGCTCCCACAAGCGACTGGTCGAGGAAGAGGCGGTTCGGGTGGTACGGCGACGCGGTGACCTGATCATCACCGAGACGCGACACGGGTTCATCTGCGCCAACTCCGGCATCGACCTGTCGAACGTGGAACGCGGCCAGGCCGCACTACTGCCCCTCGACAGCGACCGCTCGGCACGGCGCATTCGCGACATCGTGCGAGCCCGTTGCGGCGTGGAGGTGGGCGTGATCGTGAGCGACACCTTCGGGCGACCGTGGCGGCGAGGGTTGACCGATGTGGCCATTGGTGTCGCCGGTGTCGCCGGCGTGGTGGATCTGCGGGGTACGCCCGACGCATTGGGTCGAGAGATGCAGGTGACCGAGGTGGCCGTCGCCGACGAACTCGCCTCTGCGGCCGAGATGGTGATGGGAAAGTCGTCGGGCATCCCCGTGGCCGTGGTGAGGGGGGTCGACCCGGCGTGGCTGCGCGAGTCGGCGATCAGCGAACTGGTCCGCCCGGCCTCTGAGGATCTGTTCCGCTGAGCAACCCGTCGGCCAGTGGGGTCCACGGGGCCCACGACAGGTGAATGCGGGCTCGTACGACCGACAGAGCGAACCGCTGCGGACGTAGTGCCACCGCCACGGGCTCGCTCCCGGTTGCGCGAGCGAGTTCGGCGGCAGTGGTCGGCTCACCCGACCCGATGTTCACGACCAATCCCCCGCCTCGACCGAGGGCTTTGAGGACGGCTTCGGCGACATCTTCCACGTACACGAGGTCGAGGGTACGGTCGAGGGGCAGGCCCTGGAGCGATGCCTGCACCGGATCGCGCTCGGGACGTTGGCGGGGTCCGTAGACGTCGCCGAGTGCCAAAGCCGTGAACTCGACGGCGTGACGGGCCCGGGCGACCTCGAGCAGACCCACCGCAGCCACGGCCGCCACGCCCATGTCGTCGTCTGGCTGGAAGCCCCGGGACTCTTTGAGCGGCACTTCCTTGGCGGTGGCCGGGCCGTACAACGACACGGCCGGCAGTGTGGCCACGACCTTGGTGACCTCGTGCTGGCGGGCGGCTTCGAGGACGGCGACGGTGATCGCCAGGCTGCGCACCACATCGGCACCCAGGAACGCGGCGGTGTTCACGATGACATCAGGACGTCGAAGCGCGACCAGTTGAGCGAACTCGGCACCCGTGGCATCGAGGTGATGAATGGTGAGCGTGCCCCCATGAGCGCGAGCCGAAGCGAGATTGCCGAGCGACCCGGTGGACAGGTCGTCGATCACGTCGACGGCGATCCCCTCGAGGAGGAGGCGGTCGGTGATGTGGGAGCCGATGAAGCCGGCTCCGCCCACGACCATGACGCGGCGGGTGTCGCTCACCCCGACACCTCGGGCCGGCGCACGTCCAGTGCCACCTCGCCTGGGGCGATACCGCCGTCGGCGGCCACCACGGCACCGGTCACCTCGGCATCGGCACCCACGTGGCCGGCGATGATCGACGCCGTGACCCTGGCACCGGCGTCGATACGGGCTCCGGCCAGCACCACGCTGTCGACGATGTGTGCGTGGGCACCCACGACAGCACCGGGGCCGACGAGGCTGTGGTCGACGTGAGCGTCGGGGTGCACCTGGGCACCGGTGGCCACGGCATCGCAACGTTGGCCGCGACGGCGACCGTCGAGCGTGTCGAGATTCGCCTGGCGATAGGTGTCGGGGCGACCGGTGTCGATCCAGTAGTCCTCGGTGGAGACGGCGAACAAACGGCCGTCAGCGACGACCGAGGGGAACGTCACACGCTCTATGGAGGTGGGCACGTCAGGGGGGATGCGGTCGAGCACCGAGGCCTCGAGTACATAGGTTCCGCCGTTGGCCAGATTGGACGGCGCGGTGCCTGGAGCAGGTTTTTCCACGAAGGCCCGAACTCGTCCGCTGGGGTCGAGGTCCACCACGCCATAGGCAGACGGGTCCTCCACAGCGATGAGATGCAGGGTGGCTTCGGCGTGTGTGCGGCGATGGAATGCCACCAGTTCGGCCACGTCGACGTCGGTGAGAACATCGCCGTTCATGACCACGAACGTGTCGGTGACGCCGGCGTGGCTGGCGGCGAACTTCACCGCTCCGGCGGTGTCGAGCGGTGATGGCTCGACGGCGTAGTGCAAGCGCACCCCAGCCCATGTGCCGTCGGGGAACGCGGCGAGGAACGGTTCGGGTTTGAACCCCAGGGCCAGCACCACGTCGGTGACGCCAGCGGCTGCCAACTGCTCCACCAACTGGGTGATGATGGGACGATGGCCCACGCACAGCATGGGTTTGGGAACCGAGGCGGTGAGCGGCCGCAACCTGGTGCCGAACCCGCCGACCAGGACGACCGCGAACATCAGCCGGCGGGGGTGATCAACTCGCCGAGCGCCGCCACCGACGTCGGCAGAGGCACCTCGGTGTTGCGCGGCGTGAAGGCAATGGTGAAGCCCATGCCGTCGTCGGGTAGGCGGATATCGCTGAAGGCGGTGATGAACGTCTGACCCGAGCTGGCATCGCTGGCCGGGTTCCACACCTTCACCGACAACAGTCCTTCGCCATCGGCACACTCGTCGGTGCCTTCCTCGAGGCGCCGCTCGGCCTCGTCGCCGGCTCCCGGGATGACCAGTTCGGTGTCGTTCAACGTGACGCCGAAGGCGTTGAGGAAGGCCCCCAGGCGGGGACCACCGTTGCCATCAGCGGGCTGCGCCTGCATGAGCACCACGCCGTCCTGGAGGTCGGTGACGCCGAACTCGGCAAAGGCCGTGGCGGCAGGGGCGGGCAGCGTCACGAACTCATCGCACACGTACACGCCGAACGCTGCCCGGCGTTGCACGCTGGCCTCGGCCTCGGTGTCGAGGCCCGGAACGCTGGCCCGGGCGTAGATGACGAGGAGCAATCCCACGACCACCACACCGGCCACGACGAGCGGAAACACCGAGCCGCCTCCGGCACGGATCTTCTTGCCCTTGCCCCGTTGCGCGAGGCGGGCGACTTTCTTGGCCGATGATGAGCTACCCACGAGTGCCGCAGGCTATCGGCTGGACCAGGGAGATCAGGTGCTCATACGCCGCACCCACCGCGGCGGGGGATGCTTCTGCCATCACCAGGAGGCGCCCACGCTCACCCATGACCTGGCGTCGCTGCGGATCGGCGAGCAGGTCGCTCAGGGCGTCCACGAAGGCATCGGCATCGTCGGGCACCACGGCAACACCGGCCTCGGCCCTCGCCAGCAGTCTGGGCACCTCGGTATCGAGATCGATGGACGCCACCACCGGTCGGGCCGCTGCCATCACCGAGTAGGTCTTGGACGGTACCGACACCGCCCCTAGGCCGGTCTTGAGGATGACCACGTGGATGTCGGCGGTGGCCAACACCTCGGACAGGCGTTCAGCGGGCTGGTAACCCCGGCGGTACAGGTTGGGCAATGAGGCTGCTGACTCGTCGATGCTGGTGGCGGCGGCACCATCGCCGTTGATCACGAAGGCGACGTCGGGCAGTCGGCGGGCGGCTTCCACGATCAACTCGAACGGTTGGGAGTAGCCGAGGTTGCCGGCGTACATGACCACCGGTTCATCGCCGATGCCGAGTTCACGGCGGTAGAGGGTGTGGCGATCGGCGGGAGTGATGGCATCGGTGTCGACGAAGTTGGGGATGACATGCACCCGGCCAGCCAGTGCCGGTGGCAGTTTGGCGGCGACGTTGGCGGCCAGGTCGCTCGACAGCACGGTGACCGCCCCAGCACGACGGTACGTGAGTCGCTCCAGCCACCGGGCAACAGCGAGGACTCGACGGTTGGTCACCGCACCCGTACGTTCGGCGGCGTCGGGGAACACGTCTTGAACGTTGAAGATGAGGGGCGCCCTGTGCGTGAGGCCGACCAGCCACCCGGTGAGGCCCAGGGTCAGTGGTGGGGACATGGCGATGACCGCCGAACAACGTCGTCCCCATCCACCAGCCCTCACCCCGGCGACGAGTGCCACGGCACTGAAAGCGAGAAACCCCACGGCTCGTCGCACAAGGTTGGTCTTGCTGGCCCCGGGAAACGGATGCACCCGTTGAACACTGCCCCACGGGGTGCGTTCGGTGCGGATGAGCGCACCGCCCCAACCCGACTCGATGCGATGATCGCGGTACCACGGCAACGATGTGACGACGTGGACCTCGTGACCACGCGCCGTGAGCTCGGAGACGATGCGCGTGATGACCACACCGGTGGGTGCGCTGTCGGGTGCGAAATGGGGACACAGCACCACGAGACGGTGGCGGGGCGAAGTCACGTGAGGGCGAGCCGATAGGCGTGGAGGAGCGCCTCGGCCGATCGTTCGGTGGTGTAGCGCCCCGCCCTGAAGCGCCCGGCTGCGACGAGTTCATCACGCCGTGACGCCACCTCGTCGAGGGCTCGGGCCCAGCGGCCGGGTTCGAGAGGCAGTACCAAGCCGGCATCACCCACCACCTCGGGTAGACAGGCGCGGTCGCTGGCGATGACGGGGACACCCAGGTGCATCGCTTCGGCCACTGGTGCGCCGAACCCTTCATACTCGCTGGGGAACACGAGCGCCTCGGCCATGGCGACGAGGCCGTCACGGTCGGCTGCTGGCACCCGCCCTGGCCGGATGACCCGTTCGGCGAGTCCCCGGCGGTGTACCTCGGACCACACTTCGGCCTCGGCGGCGCCTCGTCCACCGATGAGGACCAGGCGGAGGTCGGGGTCGGTCCAGTACTCGTCCAGCAGATGCAGCAAGAAGCGGTGGTTCTTGTGGGGGTGCGTCACTGCCGGGTACACGAGGATGCGTCCCTGCCCCAGCCGATAGCGCTCACGCAAGACGTCGGGCGGGGAGGCATGTTGGCCGAGAGTGGGCTCGACGCCGTGGGGCACCACCATGACTCGCTCGGGTGGTACCGACCACGCCGAGACGACGGTGCCCCGCACGTAGGAACTGGGCACGGTGACCACCGCGGCGCGGCGGACGGACTGCGGGATGACGGTACGGAGATACCACTTCTTGACCGTCGAGAAATAGCGCGGGTAGGTGCGGTACTGCAGGTCGTGCACCGTGAGCACCATGGGAGGTCCGTGGCGACCGACACCGGGCAACGCAAGGGGGGCCGAACCACCACCGTGGTGGACGAGTGCCGCCGAGCGCACCTGGCGGGCCAGCCACACGTGCTCGGCCAGCACTCGGCGCGACCGCACCTGCCCATCGACGGGTGCCTCGACCAGACGATGGACAGCCGCGACATCGGGATGCGCCTCGGCGAAGCCCGGCAACACGTACAGCGTGGGCTGGAACCCATGTCCCAATTCGGAGAGTCCGAGCATCTGGCGCACGAGATAGTCCTCAGAGCCGCCCACCTGGCCCGGCACGCACCACAGAAGATTGACCGCCACCTCGGTCATGACGCGGCCTCGTGGTAGGCCGCCAGCGTGGCGACGGCGGTGGCATGCCAGCTGCATTCGCCAGCCCGGGCGAGGCCTCGCTCGGTGAACACGCCGGGATCGACGAGCACCTCGCTGACGCCTCGGGCGATGTCGCTGGGATCACGAGGATCCACGAGGGCCGCAGCGCCGCCAGCGGTGTCCTCGGTGGCGGTTCCTCGACTGGTCACCACGGGGGTGCCCTGGGCCATCGCTTCCAGCACGGGAAGACCGTAGCCCTCGCGCAGGCTGGGCATGCAGAGCGCTGCAGCCTCGGCGTACATGGCGGGCAGATCGCTGCGGGGCACGAAGCCGGTGAACTGCACATCGTGCAGTTGTTCGCGCACACCACCCCAACCGTCGGCTCCCACCACCACCAGTGGCGGCGGGTCGTCGAGAAGCGTCAGGGCCGCCACCAGTCCGGTGAGATTCTTGCGCGGCTCGACCGTGCCCACGAACAACAGATACCGCTCGGGCAGTCCGTACGTGAGCCGTACTCGGCGACGGTCATCGTCGGAGACCTTCTCGGCCCTCACGCCAAGAGTCACCAACCGCAGACGATGCTCGGGAAGGCCCGCCGCGAGTGCATCGCGCATGGTGGCCGGCGACGAGCACAGCACCAACGCTGCATGCCGACGCACCAACTCCAGACTGCGACGGAACACCGACACGCCGCGACGTGTGAAGTGTTGCGGGTCGTGCAGGAAGGCGACGTCGTGCAGTGTGACCACGAGCGGCGCTCGCGTGGGTGGCGGGATGATGGTGGTGGCGTGCACCACATCGACAGACCCCGTGATGGACTCGACGAGAGGCCGTCGGGCCCGCAACCACGCCTCGTACAGCCACGGGCCGTGAAGCCACTGATGCTGGACCACCTCCACGCCACCTGGCGGTGCCCAGGCCGGCTCGGGCGGTGACGTGTGTCGACCCGCTACGCCCACGATCTCTGGGGCGTCGGGGAGAGCGAGCATCTCGCGCAGCACTTCGAGTGACGCCAAGGCCGTGCCGCCGGGCACACGGTGCCACAGGTGCTCGAGAGTGACAGCGACGCGCATGGCCGACATCTTGCCTCTCACACGGACGCCTCGAGGCGACTGCCGTCGGCACGCCGGATCCGGAGATGGCCGTCGGCATCTCGTCGCACGGAGTATCCGTGGTCGAAGCGCCACCGATTGTGCCAGTCGCACAACGGGGCCGCATTGCGGGGATCGGTGTGGCCGCCCTCGCACCAACCCACCACATGATCGACTTCGGTGTAGCCGACACCGCAACCGGGCCACACGCAGCGCACACCCTGGAGCCGTGCAGCTTCGCGGGCCGTTCCGGCGAACAATCGGCGCCGACGACCCAGGGACGTGACCACCCCGCGCCTGTCGATGACCACCGCCCTCACCCGGCCCACGAGCGCAGCAGACAGCAGCACCGAGGACGGAAGTGCCACCCCATCCAACGTCTCGCACCGGGCCGTGGGGCCCGGGTGCGGGGGTCGCCCCTCGAGGATGCGCTCGAAGTTGTCGGCGTCGACCACGAGATTCACGGTGACCTTCAGGCGTTGACTACCCCCAACCGCATCGTGGAGCGCCGCCACGAGGGCATCGGCCCTGCGTTGACCGGCGCTTCGCTGAGGGTCGCCGGCGGCGAACTCGGCCCGTTCGTAGGCGGCGAGGATCTCCTTCAGAACCACGCCGGTGGCGGCGTCGAACTGCCCCCTCAGCACGGCCGTATCGCCCACGATGGACAGCTGCACATGGCGGTGGCGATGCGCCCGCTCACCACCGGTGCCATCGGCGTCGGCGAGTTGTTCCCAGCGGTCGGCTACGAGGCGGAAGTCGGTGAGGGGCAGATCGACGGCGAACGACAGCAGTTGAGGGATCCAGGCTTCGTCCTCGTCGAACAGGCGCTCGCCACAGCGGGGATTGGCGGCCAACCGCCCCAGCACCCGCACCTGTTCCACACCGACGACCCCCGATGCCAACTGCTCACCAACAGTCGGTGCTCGCTGCACCACGCGAGCCGACCGGGTACGGGCCAGGGCCACGCCGCGACTGCCGTTCACCACCGCCTGCTGCCACGATGTGACGCTGCGGTGACCGTCGTTCACGAAATGCTGAAGACGCTGCGCCGCCGACACCACCGTGAGCACCGCAGCCTCCACCCTGCGGGCGACCTGCTCGAGGCCGACCAACAGCGCATCCAGGTCGCCAGGCGACGGTCCATCGGGTTCGTCGAGGCGGGCGAGCAACTGCGCCAGGAGCTCGGGGGCGTGATCCCGAACCGATGATGTGTGTGCGAACACATGTTCAATAGACTGCAACCTAGACCGCCGCATGCACCCTTCGTCGGTGGGTGAGGAACTAGGTGAGCAACTCGGTGACCAGTTCGGTGAGCGGTTCGGTGAACGGCCGCATGGAGGGCCATCCAGCGGTCTCGGCCGCAGCATTGCGCAGCACGCTGTTGGCGGGCCGCGGCGCCGGACGAGGCGGCTGCAGATCGGCCGTTGCCACCGGCTCCACCCGGTTCGGATCCTCCCCCATCGCCTCCACGACAGCCCGAGCAAAGCCGTACCAGGAGGTGGCACCCTGGTTGGTGAGATGCCATACGCCCGACGCACGCTCGAGGGCCAGACGCCGTAACGCCGGAGCCAGGTCGCTGCAGAACGTGGGGTGGCCCCGTTGGTCGTCGACGAACTGCAACCGTGGACGCTCACCGACCAACCGCATGATGGTGGCGACCATGTTCGAGCCGTACCGGCCACACAGCCACGACGTGCGGACCACCGCCGCACGAGTGCCCAACGCCAAGGCCTCCAGTTCGCCAGCTCGCTTCGTGCGGCCGTACACCGACTGCGGGTTGGGGGTGTCCCACTCGTCATAGGGCGACGACTTCGTGCCGTCGAACACGTAGTCGGTGGAGAGCGTGATGAGATGCGCGCCCACCAGGTCGCAGGCTTCGGCCACCCACCGAACGGCCACGGCGTTCAGGGCCAGTGCGCCGTCGACATCGCTCTCGCAGGCGTCCACCGCCGTGTAGGCGGCCGTGTGCAGGATCACGTGAGGCCTCAACTGCGACACGGCAGCCCGCACGGCACTGCGGTCCGTGACATCGAGTTCGTCACGATCGACCGCAACCACGTCGTCGCCTGCGGCCCCCCAGGTGAGCGCAGCCTCGCGACCCAATTGCCCGTGGCCACCGGTGATCAGCACCCGCATGACATCACCGCGCCTGACCTCACCGTGAAGGCAGGCGGTCGAAGGCGGCCCGCGCCTTGAGCGGTTCCCACCACGCCCGGTTGGCCCGGTACCAGTCGACCGTGGCGGCCAAGGCATCGTCGAGACTCCAGCGCGTGGACCACCCCAGAGCAGCGATCTTGTCGGTGGTGATGGAGTAGCGCCGGTCGTGGCCGGGCCGGTCGGTCACGCGCTCGATGTACGACTGGTCACGGCCGCACAGGGCCAGCAGACGATTGGTCAGATCGACGTTGGTGAGTTCGTTGTGGGCGCCGATGTTGTACACCTCACCCACCACACCCCGGCGGCGCACCAGGTCGACGGCGGCCACGTTGTCCTCCACGAACAGCCAGTCGCGCACATTGCCGCCGTCGCCGTACAACGGCACCTTCAGACCGTCGAGCAGATTGGTGACGAACAATGGGATGACCTTCTCGGGGAACTGCCGGGGGCCGAACTGGTTGGACGAGCGTGTGATCACCACCGGCAGATCGAAGGTGGTGTGGTAGCTGAGCGCGATGAGATCGCTGCCCGCCTTGGCGGCCGAATACGGCGACCGTGGCGACAGTGGCGAGGTCTCGCTGAACGACCCGACGTCGATGGAGCCGTACACCTCGTCGGTCGAGATGTGCACGAAACGCTCGACCCCGACACGACGGGCGACGTCGCACAGCACGTTGGTCCCGTCGCAATTGGTGCGCACGAAGGCGTCGGGGTCCACGATGGAACGATCGACATGGCTCTCGGCCGCGAAATGCACCACGACGTCGTGACCATCCATGGCCGATGCGACTGCGTCGCGATCGCAGATGTCGGCGTGCACGAAGCGGTACCGCGCATCGGTTTCCACGCCGCGCAGGTTCTCGGGGTTGCCGGCGTAGGTGAGAGCGTCGTACACCGTGACGTGGTCGTCGCTGGTGTCGAACACGTGACGTACGTAGGCAGACCCGATGAAGCCGGCGGCGCCGGTGACGAAGAGTTTCATGTGCGCATGGGCCACGTGGGCGTGAGTGCCGGTGGCAGGTCGGCCCGTGGGGGGTTGCGCTGATCGCGCTCGGACAGGATGGGATCGGTGACGCCCCAGTCGGCGTCGACCACGGGGTCGTTCCACTGCAGGCCGAGTTCGTCGGCGGGGTTGTAGTAGCCGTCGACCAGGTAGGTGATGACGACGTCGGTGAGAGCAGCGAAGCCATGAGCGACGCCCGGGGGAATGAACAACCCCACGTGGTTCTCGCCCGTGAGGTCGAAGGCTGCCGTGGCACCCTCGGTGGGACCACCGGCCCGCAGATCATGGAGCACCACTCGAGCCTCACCCACCGGCACGTACCAGTAATCGGCCTGGTGAAGGTGATAGTGCAGGCCCACCAATGCACCCCGTTGGCGATTGGCGCGGTTGCCCTGGATCATCTCGCGGCCCTGGGGGAACCACTCGCGGCGGTACGTCTCGATGAACAGACCGCGCTGATCGCCGTGCAGTGTGGGTTGCACCACGTACACACCGGCGATGCGGTCACTCTGGGTGATGTCGGGCATAGGTCACTCCACGTCGATCTGGCAGTGGTCGCCGACCATGAGGCGCAGAGCGCGTGGCCGGACCTGGCTGCGCGACACCACGGCTTCACGGCCGATGAGCGAGTCCTCGAGGCGCGGGATGTCGCGAATGGCACTGGATTCCATGATCACACTGTGCTCCACCTCGCTGTTCACCACCTCGCAGTCGGCACCGATGGCGGTGAACGGGCCGATGAAACTGTCGGTGACCCGCGCCCCAGGTCCAATGGCCACGGGTCCGCGAATGGTGGACCGAACGATGTGAGCACCGGCGTCGACCACGACCCGGCCATCGAGCACCGAGGCCTCGTCGACGACGCCGTCGATGCGCCGTTCGAGGCGTTCGAGCAGCAGGCGGTTTGCCTCCAGCAACGGCGTCAACTTGCCGGTGTCGATCCACCATCCGGTCAACAACTCGCAGCGCACACGGTGCCCCTGGTCGATGAGCCACTGAATGGCGTCGGTGATCTCGAGTTCGCCACGCGCCGAGGGTGCAATGGCGGCCACGGCCTCGTGGATGGTCGGGTCGAACAGGTACACGCCCACCAGTGCGAGATCGCTGGGCGGGTCGGCGGGCTTCTCGACCAGGCGGACGACGTTTCCGTCACCGTCGAGCGTGGCGATACCGAATCGGTGCGGATCGGGCACCTGCTTGAGCAGGATCTGAGCCCGGGGACCCTCGGCACCACCGCGTGCCACGGTGAACGCTCGAACGAATGCGGCCAGGTCCTGCTCGAGGAGGTTGTCGCCCAGATACATCACGAAGTCGTCGTCACCGAGGAACTCCCGGGCGATGAGCACGCAGTGCGCCAGACCCAACGGCTGGTCCTGAGGGATGTAGGTGACTCGGGCACCGAAGCGGCTGCCGTCCCCCACCGCCGCCATGACCTCGGCGCGGGTGTCGCCCACGATGACGCCGATGTCAGTGATACCGGCGTCGACCATGGCCTCGATGCCGTAGAACAGAATGGGGGTGTTGGCCACCGGCACCAGCTGCTTGGCGCTGGTGTGGGTGATGGGCCGGAGTCGAGTGCCGGCACCACCGGCCAATATGAGCGCCTTCATCGGTGGCAGTCTCTCATGAAGCATCAGGCCGATCACCGATGCCGGCGAACCAGTCGAGGATGTCCTGCGCGCCCGAATCCAACTGCAGCACCGACTTGCCGTCGATGGTGGCACCACTGACGGGAAGGGCGATGCTGTCGAGACCACCGGTGGCAGCACCCCGCAGGCGGGCGGCGGACTCCAGGGCATCGAACCCCGCTTCGGCGCCCACCGAGGCCGCCACCGCATCCAACACCGACCCGGCGGTGAACGGATTGGCGAGCACCCGCTCTCGCGCCGCAGTGGCCAGGCCGGCGATGAAGGAGCGCTGACGCTCTGTGCGGCCGATGTCGGCAGTGGGATCCTTGCGCCAACGCCCGTCCTCGAAGGTCTCGTACGCACGGCTGCGCACATAGGCCAGGGCCTGGCTGGGGTTCAACGTGTGACAACCCGACGTGGGAAGGTCAAGTCCTGAGCGGACGTCGCGAACCGGGGTGTCCACGCACAACTCCACGCCCTCCACTGCAGCGACCACACCCTGGAATCCCGCAAGGTCGACCTCGAGGTAGTGGTGCACGGGTACACCAAGGCTCTGCTGGACAGTGCGGACCAGCACATCGGGACCCCGACCGTAGGCGGCGTTGATGCGTTCGGTGCGCCAGCCGGGAACCTCCACCCACAGGTCCCGCGGGAGCGACAGCAGTGCCAGCGAACCGTCGCCGCGATCACGACGAAGGATCATGATCGTGTCGGCCCGCTGCCCCGACACATCGCCGGTGGTGCCGATCACCCCGATAGCGGGATCCTCGGGGTCGATGCCCTCTCGGCTGTCGGACCCCACCAGCAAGAAGTTCTCCACTCGGGTCGACGACTCGCTGAGCACGTCGATCACTTCGGCGACCTCCCTGACCGCGGTGACCCGTTGGTCGAGTGCTGTGACCAGGCCCGCCGCCCCAACCACGGCTACCACGGCCAGCAGGCTGAGGCCGTTGACCAGCGAACGGCGACGCCGGCGGCGTGGGAGCGGCTCCAGGGCCGAGTTCATGTCGCACGCACGTGGATCACATCGGCCACGTCCAGATGATGGGTGACAGCGCAGTCGTCGAGCACCGCCAAGCGACCCTGGTCGTCGAGGTCGATGGCCCTTCCCTCGAGCACCGAACCGTTGGGAAGCTCGGCCCGTATACGGCGTCCCAGCGTGGCCGACGCGGCCCGGCACGCCTCGAGGAGCTCGCCGTCGCTCCAAGCCGACAGATCGTCGAGCGCCGCCAACACATGTCGCAGTACGACCAGGGGGTCGATGCCCACGCCCAGTCGGGCGGCCCCCTCGGGAGCCCACCCCACGTTCAACCCCAGTCCTACCACCACGGCGTCACCGGCGATCTGCGCCAGTAGCCCGGCCAATTTGGCGTCATCCACCAACAAGTCGTTGGGCCACTTGAGACCGGCCTCGACGCCGGCCACCTCACGCACGGCCCGCCGGGCGGCGAGCGCCACCATCCAGGTCACGCGCTGGGGAGGTCGGGGCAGGGGCCTGAACAGCAGCGACACCAGCAGATTCGACCCCGACGGCGCTTCCCAGACCCGGTCGAGTCGGCCACGTCCGGCCGTTTGGTGTCGGGCCACCAACACCGTGCCGTGAGGGGCTCCGGCGGCAGCGGCGGCGACCAGATCGGTGTTGGTGCTGCCCGTCTGGGCGACCACCTGAACGTGCCATCGACCTCCGAAGGTGACATCGGGGCTCTCCACGAACCAAGATTGCCACTTGTGCTCACCAAGATCCTGATCGCCAACCGTGGGGAGATCGCCGTCCGAGTCATTCGGGCCGCCAAGGAGATGGGTATCTCCACCGTGGCCGTGTACTCGGAACTCGATCGAGATGCCCTGCATGTGCGCCTGGCCGACGAGGCCTACGCGCTCGGCGGGCAGACCGCCGCTGAGAGTTACCTGAACACCGAGGCGATCCTGGACGCCATCAAGCGCAGCGGTGCCGACGCCGTGCACCCGGGCTACGGCTTCTTCAGTGAGAACGCCGACTTCGCCCAGGCCATCACCGACCTTGGTGTGACCTTCATCGGCCCACCCCCCGCTGCCATCGTGGAAATGGGCGACAAGGTGTCATCGCGCAAGGCCGCCCTGCGCGGAGGTGCTCCCATCGTGCCGGGCACCACCGAGTTCGTGACCTCGGCCGATGAGATCACCGCCTTCGGCAACGAGTTCGGCTGGCCGATCGCCATCAAGGCGGCGTTCGGTGGTGGCGGCCGCGGTATGAAGGTCGTCCATTCGGCAGCCGAGGTCGTGGAGGCCATGGAGTCGGCCCAGCGAGAGTCGAAGGCGTTCTTCGGTCGGGACGAGATCTACGTGGAGCGCTACCTCACGTGGCCCCGCCACGTCGAGGTGCAGATCGTTGGCGACCATCACGGTGACGTGGTGTGGGTGAGCACCCGCGACTGCTCGGCGCAACGCCGTCACCAGAAACTGATCGAGGAGGCTCCCGCCCCCGGCCTGCCCGACGGTGTGGAAGAGGCGATGGGTGCCGCAGCGGTGAAGGCCGCCAAGGCGGTCGGCTACTACAACGCCGGCACGGTCGAGTTCATCTATCAGGACGGTGACTTCTTCTTCCTCGAGATGAACACTCGCCTTCAGGTGGAGCACCCCGTCACCGAGGTGATCACCGGCATCGACCTCGTGGAATGGCAGATCCGCGTGGCCTCGGGTGAGCGCCTGCCCATGACG
>CAYMUC010000067.1:0-10277 GCA_964393535.1 uncultured Ilumatobacteraceae bacterium
AGTTCATCACTGGCGATGGTGTCGTTCTCGTTCACCACCGGCACACAGCCCAACTCCAACAGTCGGGTGATGGTCCGGCGCGCATGGAGGTACTGGCGACGGTCCACGAAGTCGTGCGGAACCAGCAGTACCTGGGCCCCCACTAAGCCGTGGCGACCCAGTTCGGCGTTGTACACCTCCATCAGGCGACCCTGCCCCGCTGCAGCCAGTGCCTGCAGGGTGGTCACGTCGGTGGGTCGAGACGGCAGACCCAAGGCCCCGACGCCAGCCGCCACCGCGCCCGACGACACCACGAGCACCTGATGCCCAGCGGCACGCACAGTGGCGACCTGATCGCAGAGTCGAGCGATGGCCGTGCGGTCGATGGACCAGTCGTCGGCGGTGGTCGAGGAGGTTCCGATCTTCACCACGACGCGCATGTCACATCTCCGGGGCGTACTCGAAACTGAAACCACCGATCCACACCACATCACCTTCGCGGGCGCCGGCGCGGGCCAACAGGCGTGGCACCCCGAGACGTCCGAGGCGCTCGTCGATATAGGCGAGGGCCTCGTGAGTCGTGATGTCATTGAGTGCCACCACCCGCTCCACCCCGCGTCCGTGGACCCGGAATTCGCCCTCGCCCAGGCGCTCCACCCAGGCGCCCTGGGGTTCGGGACGAATGAGCACCATGCCCTCGTGTACAGGCTCGGCCTGGCGCGCATCATGCACCAGGGCCGCCATGGTCCCGACCAACTCCCGCAGACCGGCTCCGGTGACCGCCGAGATGAGGGGGTGCTCCCAAGCCGCCACCACCTCAGGTGTGGCAACATCGGCCTTGGTGCCAACGATCACACGTGGACGCTCCAGCAGTTCGGGCTGGTAGGCCTCGAGTTCGCCCATCAACACCTCGAGTTGCCAGTCGGGTTCGGCCCCGTCCATGGCGGCGAGGTCGATCATCACGCACAGCACTCGGGCCCGCTCCACGTGGCGGAGGAACTGGTGCCCCAGACCCCGACCCTCGCTGGCCCCTTCGATGAGTCCGGGGATGTCCGCCACGACGAACTCCGTCGTTTCGTCCAGTCGCACCACGCCGAGATGGGGCTCCAGCGTGGTGAAGGGATAGTCGGCCACCTTCGACTTGGCAGCCGAGATCCGACTGATGAGGGTGCTCTTGCCTGCGTTGGGGAAACCCACCAACGCCACGTCGGCCATCAACTTCAACTCCAGCCGCAGCCAGCGTTCCTCACCGTGCTCGCCCTGTTCGGCAAACGATGGTGCCCGACGCCTATTGGACAGGAAGCGGGCGTTCCCGCGTCCACCGCGGCCACCACCAGCAGCCATCCACCGGTCGCCGTGACGCACCAGATCGGCCAGGACCTCCCCCGTGTAGAGGTCACGGATCACGGTGCCCTCGGGGACGAACACCTCGAGATCTTGACCGCGGTGGCCGTGCATGTCTTTGCCTTTGCCGTGCACACCGTTCTCGGCGCGGCGGTGCGGGTGATCGCGAAAGGCCAGCAGCGACGCCACGTTGTGATCAGCCACCAACCACACATGCCCCCCACGGCCCCCGTCGCCACCGTTGGGTCCACCGTTCACCACCGGACCTTCACGACGGAAACTGACACATCCGGCCCCTCCGTCACCGCCCCGGACATTCAGTTGGCACTCATCGACGAAGGCGCTCATAAGACCGCCTCACGCTACCTGCCACACCCCCTTCGTATCCTGGCTGCCATGAACGACGGCCCCATCGCTCCCCTCTCGTCCGGCCAGGTCGACGATGGTGCGGCCGAACGGGCCCAGCGTTGGGCTTCCACCATGGCTGGGCACGCTCCCGTTGAAGGTGGGGCTCGGGGCACCCCGAGCGTCACCGTGGCCCATGCCGACTCGTGGGCGGGCAGTGGCGACGCCGTGGCCCGTGATCGTCGCTGGCGCGAAGAACTCGAGCACACCGAGTTGGCACCACTCGCCACCAAGGCGTCGGGGGCAGGCCAGCGAGCGCTTCCCGAAGAGCCCGACCCGTTCCGCACCTGTTTCGAACGCGACCGCGACCGCATCCTGCACGACACAGCCTTTCGTCGACTGGCTGGCAAGACCCAGGTGTTCGTGTTCCCCGACGACCATCAGCGCACTCGTCTCACCCACGCGCTCGAGGTGGCCCAGGTGGCAGCATCGGTGTCACGTGCCCTGGGCCTGAATGTCGCACTCACCGAGGCGATCGCCCTGGGCCACGACTGCGGTCACGGCCCGGGTGGCCACGCCAGCGAGGACGCCCTGAGCCCCTACGTCGCCGGTGGCTACGACCATGCCGTGTGGGGCGCCGACATCACCCTGGCCCGGTTGAACCTGTGCGTCGAGACTCTCGACGGCATCCGTAATCACTCGTGGTCGCGCCCTGCACCGGCCACCCCCGAGGGTGAAGTGGTGTCGTGGGCCGACCGCATCGCATACGTGTGTCACGACTTCGAGGACGCCGTCGCCGCCGGCATCGTCACCCCCGACATGCTGCCGCCGGTGGTCACTCAACGCTGCGGCACCACCCGACGGGAACAATTGGGGGCCTTCGTAGGCGCCATGATCGATGCCACCGCCCAGCACGGACGCATCGGCATGACCGCCCCGTGCGCCGAGGCATTGGCCGAGTTCCGCCGCTTCAACTACGACCACGTCTATCTGCGACCAGCTTCCCAGGCCCAGGCTCGGGCGGTCATCGATCTGCTGCGTGCGTTGGTCGAGCACTACGCCGATCGACCCAACCTGATCCCCGATCAGGGAGTGACGTCCCCGGGTACGGGCGGCCTCGACGCCGGCAGTCAACCAGCACTCGCTGCCGCCGTGGCCTACGTCAGTGGCATGACCGACCGATTCGCATGCCGGCAGGGGGTGGCCCAGTTGGGTTGGCCGAGCGACCGCCTCCCCGCTGGCATCGACACCTGAGCAGACCGTCTCGCAAGCAGTTCCCGACAACGCCGAACGCCGCCCCTGAGGGCGGCGTTCGATCTCGATCAATGGTCGAGAGACAGCGTGCGTCGTCAGTCGACGGGCAGGACGTCCACCACGCGGCGACCCTTACGCTCACCAAACTTCACGCTGCCGTCGACGAGAGCGAAGAGCGTGTCGTCGCCACCGATGCCGACGTTGCGACCCGGGTGGAACCGGGTGCCACGCTGGCGCACCAAGATGGTGCCGGCATGGATCTTGGTGCCGTCGAACGCCTTCACACCCAGACGCTGCGCGTTGGAATCGCGCCCGTTGCGAGTGGAGCCGCCACCTTTGGTCTTCGACATGGCTCAGCCTTTCGCGATCTTGGTGATTTCCACCACGGAGTAGTGCTGACGGTGTCCGTATCGACGCCGCTGGTTGGTGCGCTTCTTGTAGGTGAAGCCGTTGATCTTGGGGCCCTTGGCCGAACCGATGACTCGGCCCGTAACCGCTGCACCCGTCAACTCGGTGGGGGTGGCGAGCACCGTGTCACCGTCGACGACGAGCACCGGTTGGAACGACACCTCGGTGCCGTCCTCCACACCCAGAAGCTCCACCTGGACCGTCTGGCCCTCGGCGACCTTTTCTTGTTTCCCGCCCGTGGCGATCACTGCGTACATAGCGGTTGCGGACTCTAGCGGCTGGAATCGCCGACGGCACGTTCCGCGTGAAGGTCAGTCGATCATCGAGAGATCGACCTGCACCCCACGCCCTTCACAGGCCGGACAGGTACCGGCGAACGACGTCAGCAGACCCTCACCGATGCGCTTGCGAGTCATCTCCACCAGACCGAGCTCGGAGAGTTCTAACACCTGCGTGCGCGTCTTGTAACGAGCCAAGGCGTCTCGGAAAGCCTCGACCACCTTCTTGCGGTTCTCGCGGATCTCCATGTCGATGAAATCGATCACGATGATGCCGCCGATGTCGCGTAGGCGCAGTTGACGGGCGATCTCCTCGGCCGCCTCCAAGTTGTTGTGGAACACCGTCGTCTCGAGGTCCTTGGTGCCGACGTTCTTACCGGTGTTGACGTCGATCACGGTGAGGGCCTCGGTGTGTTCGATGATGAGCGAACCACCGGACGGCAACCACACCTTGCGATCGAGCGCCTTGTGCAGTTGCTCGTGCACATGATGACGCTCGAAAAGCGGCAGCCCCTCGGCAGCGGTGTCGTAGAACTCGATGCGATCGGCGAGCTCAGGGTTGAACGCCTCCACGTACGACCGCACCTCCTCGTACAACTCCCGATCGTCGATGACCACATTGCGGTAGTCGGCGTTGAACTCTTCGCGAATCACCCGCACCGCCAACTCGGGCTCCCGGTACAACAAGGCGGGACCCTTGGCGCGCTCCGCCTTCGCAGCGATCTCGTCCCACTGCGCCACAAGACGGGTGACGTCGGCACGCAATTCCTGTTCCGAGGCGTGTTCGGCAGCCGTGCGCACGATGAGCCCGTGTTCGGCCGGCTTCACCCGGTCGAGGATGGACCGCAGCCGCTTGCGCTCGTCATCGGGGAGACGCTTGGAAATGCCATACGTGGACGAATTGGGAATCAGCACCACGAACCGTCCCGGCAACGACACCTCTTGGGTGAGGCGCGCCCCCTTGGCCCCGATGGGGTTCTTCGTGACCTGGCACGTGATCAACTGGCGGGGACGCAGAATCTCCTCGATGCGGGCGGCTCCACCCTCCACGACGTCCTCGGCGTCGTACTGCACATCACCTCGGTACAGCACCGCATTTTTCGGGGTGGCGATGTCGACGAAGGCCGCCTCCATTCCCGGCAGAACGTTCTGCACCCGCCCGACGTAGATGTTGCCATGGATCTCGGAGACGTCGTCTGACGGCCGGCTCACATAGTGCTCGGTGAGGCTGCGACCCTCGAGCACGGCCACCTGGGTGACGCCATCGCGCACGTGGACGCACATGAGGTAGCGCCCCACAGGACGCCCCTTGCGCTCCCGGCCGCGTCGGCGTTCGGTGACCTCGCCGGGAAGTTCCACCGCCACCGTCGCAGTCGGCTTCTTGCCGTTTCGCCCAGCCGATGCGCGACGACGGCGTTTGGCCGACGGTGTCTCGCCGGCCCGCGGTGCCTCGGCCGCAGTTCGGGTCTTGGCTCCACCATTGCGGACGGGTTTCTGCTCGGGCTGCACCGGCGCAGGCCGGGTATCACCGATTCGAGGTTTGCGCACCAGGGCGCCCGCTGCCGCTTCGGGCGAGTGGACTCGGCCCTGCATGGGGCGGTCGGGAAGTTCAGGGCGGCTGTCGTCGGAGTCGGCTGCAGTCGACCCATCGCCGTCGGCGCCGACATCCGCCGAAGCGCTCCCGTTGGCACCGCTCCCCGCTGGCTTCCGGCGGCGTTGACCGCCACGTGAACCCCTCCGTCGCTTTTTTGCCGCCGCGACGCTGGGATCGTTCAGGTCCTCGTCAGTCGGAGGTCCGTCGACTCGCTCGCTGCGTTCGGGTGATGACCCGGTGGCGGCATCGGTGGTATCCATGTCGTGTCTCCTTGGGTGCCGTCGGGCACCCCGGCAGCCGGCTGCAGTTCGCGCCTGGCGCCGTCGTCGTCGATCCATTGATGTGTGCGCACCACTCGAGTCAGTACCTCGAGGGGGTCGCAATCGGGCAACAGGGCCCGCATGAGTTCGGCCGGGCGCAATGCCCGACCCTCGGTGAGCAGCACCGCCGACAACTGCAGCGAGTCCTGCGTACACCACGGGGTCAATACCTCGATCGAGCGTCGCACATCGTCGTTCGAGGTCACCCCCTTGCGCTCGCGCGACAGCAGCACCTCATCGGCCGCCATCACCCGATCCACAGCCGCCGCCAGTGTGTCGGGGTCAACGCTTCCTGGTTCCTGGCGCAGCACCAGGTGCCACGAGGTCGCCGCCACGGTCTCCTGCAACGACGGGTCACTCCAACCCACAGGGATGGCTGCGTCGAAGGTCAGGCCGGGCGGCAGCACTGATGCCACACGGTCGATCAACCAGCGCTCCTCGACGCCCTCGGCGCGAGCGATCCTCGGTTCGTCGATGATCACGTCGAGGTACTCGGCACACGACTCGGCACCGGTGGGCAGTGCCAGGCCGAACGACAGCCGAGGCCGCGGGGAGAACCCTGCGCTCAACGCAACCGGAACCTGAGCGGCACGGAGCGCTCGCTCCCACAAGCGGGCAACGTCGCGGTGTCCCGTGAAACGGAGTTTGCCCCACTTCGAGTAGCGACACCGCCACCGAACCAGACCGTTCACCCGGCACGCTCCGCTGCAGTGAGCAGTCTCACCGGAACTTCACCGCCACGCTGCAGGTCCTGACCCGTGCCCTGACTGCCGCCAGCGGGTGGCACCGGTGATGCCACCACATGTTCGATGCCGTATCCGGTGCACACCCCGCAGTCGTAGCAGGGAGTCCAACGGCAGTCCTCCACGCCGCTCTCTGCGAGGGCCGCCTGCCAGTCCTGCCACAGGAAATCCTGGTGCAGGCCGGCCGAGAGATGGCCCCACGGCAACACCTCGTCCGCGTCTCGGTGACGGTGCACATACCAGTCGATGGACAGCCCCTCGGCGGCCATGGCCGCCTCCCAGCGCGAGAGATCGAAATACTCGCCCCACTCCTGGAACACCCCGCCGGCACGCCACACGCGCTCGATCACCCGCCCGATACGACGATCACCTCGGCTGGCGATGCCCTCTGCCACCGAGGCGGCCGGATCGTGCCAACGCATCTGTACCCCGCGGGCCCGTTCGGTGGCCGAGCGCACCAGATCCACCTTTCGGCGCAACTCGCGCGGCGTGTTCTGACCGAACCACTGGAACGGTGTGTGGGGCTTGGGCACGAAACCGCCCAGGCTCACCGTCACCGAGGCACGGTTGGTGTGTCGACGACCCAACTCGACACAACGGCGTGCCAACTCGGCGACGCCCAGGGTGTCCTCGTCGCGTTCGGTGGGAAGTCCCGTGAGGAAGTACAACTTCATCCGGGTCCACCCCTGCGAGTACGCGGCGTCCACGGCGCTGTACAGGTCGTCTTCAGTGATGAGTTTGTTGATCACCGAACGCAGCCGCCAGGAACCGGCCTCGGGGGCGAAGGTGAGACCACTGCGCCGGGTCCCTGCCACCTGAGCCGCCAGACCCACCGTGAAGGCGTCCACCCGCAACGACGGCAGACTCACGCTTGGCGTTCCGCAGGCTGTCGGGTCGGTGCTGAGGTCGCGGATCAGTGGTCCGATATCGCTGAGATCGGCGGTGGACAGCGAGGTGAGGCTGACCTGGTCATAGCCGGTGCGAGCCAGCCCGGACCGGACCATCGACGCGATCTGGTCGGCCGGCCGCTCGCGTACCGGCCTGGTGATCATGCCCGCCTGGCAGAACCGACAACCGCGCGTGCAGCCGCGGAACACCTCGACGGCGAGGCGGTCATGGACCACCTCGGTGACCGGAGCCATGGGTGACTTCGGGTAGGGCCACTGTCCGAGGTCGGCGACGGTGGCCTTGTGCACCACCGCCGGGACGTCGCGGTGGCGAGGCGTCACGGCGACCAAGCGAGGGCCCTCGTAGTGCACGTCGTACATGGCCGGCACATACACGCCGGGAACTGCAGCGAGTTCGCGCAGCACCTCCAGGCGTGAGCCTGGACGCCGTCCCGCAGCCTTCCAACGCCACAGCACCTCGGTGACGGCGCCCACCACTTCTTCGCCCTCGCCCAGCACCGCCATGTCGATGAAATCGGCCAACGGTTCGGGGTTGAACGCAGCATGGCCACCCACCACGACGAAGGGGTGCTGCTCGGTCCGGTGTTCGGCCCGAACCGGTGCACCCGCCAGGTCGATCATGTTCAAGACGTTGGTGAACACCAGCTCCGACGACAGGTTGAACGCCAGGAGATCGAACTCCTCGGCTCGGCGGTGGGTGTCGACCGAGAACAGAGGCAACGATCGGGCCCGCATCAGGGACTCGAGGTCGGTCCAAGGCGCATAGGTGCGCTCGGCCACCGAGTCGTCTCGTTCGTTGAGGATCTCGAACAGAATCTGTAGGCCCTGATTCGGTTGCCCAACCTCATAGGCATCGGGGTAGGCCAGCAGCCACGCAACCTTGCCGGGGGCATGCCGTGGTACCACGGCACCGACCTCGCAGCCGATGTATCGGGCGGGCTTGGCGACCCGGCCCAGTAGCGGTTCGAGCGCCTCCCACAGGTCCGGAAGGGTCGTCGTCATGAGACGACCAGACTACCTCGCCCGGCCGTGAGACCGGCCGATCAACGCAATCGACGCATGTGGACGCTCTGGACCAGTCCCAGCATGATGGCCCAGGCCACAGCACCCGACCCCCCGTACGACACCAACGGCAAGGGCAATCCGGTGACCGGCATGATGCCCATCGTCATGCCCACGTTTTGGAATACCTGCCACAACAGCATGGTGAACACGCCCGCACACAGCAAGGTTCCCAGTCGATCCTTCGACAACTGCGCCGTCCGCCAGATGCGAAGCAGCACCACGGCGAACAGCGCAAGGACGACGCCGCCCCCGATCATCCCGAACTGTTCGGTGATGGCGGAGAACACGAAGTCGCTCCACTGCAGAGGAACGTAGCCCCCGTTGGTGAGCGGACCCTGGAGCCAACCCTGCCCGGTGACACCACCCGTCGACACCGCCCGCTTGGCGAAACGGACCTGGTACACGAGGCGCTGCAGTCGCTCCTCGGTGGAGTTCTGATTGAGGAACGCCTCCAGTCGGCCCAACTGGTAGCGATCGACCAGACCGGCGAACAAGGCCGCGACGAGCGTGATCACGCCCAGAGTGGAGATGAGCGCGATGTAGCGCAGTTTCGCCCCGGCCACCAACAGCACACCCACGGCAGCAGCGACCATCACCGACGCTCCCCCGAGGTCGGGCTGCAGGACGATGAGGACCACCGGTGCCCCCACGAGTATCAGGCTGGACACGAAACGCGGGTAGTCCACCTCGTCGGAACGGTCCTCTGACAAGTGCCAGGCCAGCGCGACAAGAACCGCAGCCTTGGCGAACTCCGCCGGTTGCAGAGCGATCGAACCGATGTCGAACGACAAGCGGGCACCGCTCTTCACGGCCCCCACGATCAGCACCAACACCAACGCCAACAACGTCGCTCCGTACAGCAACCCGGCTCGTTCGGCGATCCACCGATAGTCGAAGGCCATCACCAGGGCCAACGCGCCAGCCGCAACGATGAAGAAGATCACTTGGCGCTCGGCATACAGATACGGGTCGAGGCCTTGGCGAAGCATCACGGGTCGCGTGGACGAGTACACAGCGGCCACACCGATGACCGCCAGGATCGTGGTGGCCCCGAGGAGCACCCAGTCGACATTGCGCCACGGATCCGCCGGGCTGGAACTCAAGGAACCCAGTGACGGTCGGGTTCGGCGTCCGCGGGTGATCAACGACATACCGGAATCCTCATTCGGTGGCGAACCCGAACTGACCGGCGAGGCAGGCCTTCGACGGCATGCTGCGCTGGGGGGCGGCCGTGGGCATGGTGAGGTCCAGTGGGTCTGACAGCAGCACTGGGTGGAGCAGGGTGTTGCCCGACAACGCCATGAAGATGCACTTCACTGCCGGGGCCGCAGCGCGCGAGCCGTACCCGGACTTCTCGAGGTAGGCCGCCACCGTATAGGGGGACTCTGCAGAGAGGCTGTAGGCGGCGAAGGCCGACGAGTCGTTCCAGGGTTGATTTCCCAGGCCCTGAGCAGTCCCCGTCTTTCCAGCGATCGGCAACTCGTCATAGGGATACGTGCGGAACAATCGCTCGCCGGTGGTCGAGTGGTAGTAGTCGCTTCGCACCCCGGGACCAGTGACGACCCTCGCCAACCCTTGAGTGATCGCCTCACCCTTGCCGTCGCCCAGATCCACCGTCCTCTGCACGTCCGGTCGCGCCCGTCGTTCGACGACCGTGGCTTTCTCGAGGTCGGCGAATCCCGGCAAGGTGGGATGATCCGGTGTTCCGGGCGCCAGGACGGAATGGACGACCTGTGGCCGCATGATGCGACCCCCGTTGGCGAAGGCCGCATAGCCCTGCGCCAGCTGAAGCGGCGTGGCCGACAGCAGGCCTTGTCCGATGGCCAACTGCACGTTGTCGCCGACGTAGTAGCCACGACCCTCCTCGGCGCTGATGGCTCCCGACTCGGCCAGCAGGCGCTTCAGGGCGGCATCGGGAACCGTGCCGGGCGACTCGTACGGCAGTTCGATACCGGTTCGGGCGCCGAACCCGAACAATCGCACCTGCTCCTGCAAGACGGGCTGGCCGCCGCGCTGAGTGAAGATCTCGTCGCCGATCT
>CAYMUC010000067.1:10287-16816 GCA_964393535.1 uncultured Ilumatobacteraceae bacterium
GTCGCTGGAAACGGCCAGGGCTTCGACCACGTTCACCGAGCCGTACACGCAGGGCCGATTCGTGGCAGCGCACATGGCGTTACGGAACTCGCAGCGCACCTGATCGCAACGACTGCGGTCCACACTGGCTTCCGACAACCGATACACACCGCGGTCCTCCACCCGATAGTCGACACCGCCGGGCAACTGCCCTGCGTTCAATGCGGCGTAGGCCACGAACGGCTTGAACGTGGACCCCAAGTTGTAGCGACCTTGGATGGCCCGGTTCACGAGAATCGACAGGTCTGGGTCCTCGGTCGGCGGAAACACTTCGGCGAAGCGACTGGAGGACACACCGGCGTTGAACCATCGGTTGTCGAAGGTGGGGTAACTGGCCATGGCCAGAACCGAGTTGTTGCGGTGATCGAGCACAACGATGGCACCGGCCGGCGCCTTGAACGGCACCTCGGGGGGAAACTCGGGGAAGGCGTACTCACCTGTACCGTCACGGGGATTGCGTGCCGTGATCTGGCGACGCTCCCGCAACTGGGTCTCCAGGGTTTCCTCGGCGAACTGCTGGATGTCGAGGTCGAGGGTCAACACGAGGTCCTGGCCTGCGGTCGGTTCGAGACGGTCCAACTCGCGGATCACGCCGCCCCGGGAGTCCACTTCGTATCGCACCCACCCAGGTGTGCCGCGCAACACGTTCTCGAAGGTCTGCTCCACACCGAACTGACCCACTCGCTCCGACAGCAGGTACCCCTGAGCACGGTAGAGCTCCACCTCGGACTCGCGGATGGCACCCAGGTACCCCACGATGTGACTGGCCAGGGGCGCGTACGGATAGTCCCGACTCCACTGCTCGACGACACCTACCCCGGGATAGTCCTCGACCCGTTCCCGCAGGAACAACACGGTCTCCTCGTTCACACCCTCTTTGACGGGTAGGGGCAACAAGGGGTCATACCGAGGGCTGTCGTATCGCTCTTCCAACAAGTCCACCGGCATACGAAGGGGACCCGACAAGCGCTGGAAGAGCGCCAGTCGATCGGCCGATCGCTTGATGACCTCACGCTCGACCGTCACCGTGAGCACGCGCTCGTTGTCGGCGAGGACCCGACCATCGGCATCGAAGATGCGTCCACGCTCGGGCAGCAGCACCACCGTGCGAGTGCGGTTCTCGGCGACTCTTTCGGCGATGGCGGGGGCATCCACCACCTGCATGAACCACATGCGAGTGGCCAGCAGGCCCACCAACGTGGCGCAGACCAGTCCCAGCGCAATGAGGCGCTTACTGCGTCGGTCGCCGGCCATGGTCGAAGTCTTGCA
Organism: uncultured Ilumatobacteraceae bacterium; assembly: GCA_964393535.1. Lineage (GTDB taxonomy): Bacteria > Actinomycetota > Acidimicrobiia > Acidimicrobiales > Ilumatobacteraceae > CAYMUC01. Next base: position 11,596 of record CAYMUC010000067.1, read on the forward strand.
GTTCGATGACGATCACACGGGTCGGGGAACGCGCAGGCACCAACGCGCAATGGGAAGCACGGCAGGGGCGAGCACCGCGTTGACAGCACCGGCGATCAATGCCACCTGCCAGAGGCGGTGACCCACCCAGGGTTCCTGGGCGATCAAGGCCTGACCGAGGGGAAAGGCCACCTCGCCCACCGCCGACGCCATCCCCACGCCAAGCGCGGCAAGCCACCAGGGTGGGATCATGGGTCGCGCCCGCAATGTGCCCGCTACCGCTCCCGCCAGGGCTGCTGCCAGTGCTGCCAAGCCCAGTGGGCTCACCAAAGTGAGATCGTGGAGTGCCCCCAGAGCGAATCCGGTGACCGCTCCACGCTCCACACCGGCTACGGCTCCAGCAGCAGCACTCAACAGCAGCATGAGTGGCACGACCACGCCAGCCACCCGCACCTCGCTTGCCACCGACGTCTGAAACCCGAGCAACGTGACACCCACGAGGGTGACGCGGATCCAGGGCCGCCCCAGTAATGCCAGCACGACTCAGCGGACCTCTTCCGACGTCGGCCGGTACAGCAGCACCCGCACGAAATTCAACGATGCGAGGTCGGCGCTGAGTTCCACTTCCACGATGGGGCCTGCACTTCCCGGACGTTCCTGCACCCGAGCCACGCGGCCCACCACGATGTCGGGTGGGGCCAGGCTCGTGATGCCACCCGCCGTCATCACCGCCGCCCCCACCTCCACGCCACCCAGTCGTGGGTTGGCCTCGACGAGCGTCACCCGTGGGGCGCGGTCCGGCCCCTCACCTTCGAGAGCGCCGGTGTCATTGGGCACCAAGCCCGGTTGAGGGACCACGGGGGCACTCGCCGATGTGGTGGCCTGCGACGCCGCTGACGTCGTGACATCCATGGCCTCGACATCCCCGAACTCCTCCACCTCCTGGGGTGGCCCTGCCTGCACGGGCGCCAGTGGATCCCGAGCCCTGGTGCGGGTGTCGATGGGAGTGCGGAGCAATGCACCACCCTCCTGTCGGACCGGATTCACCAACTTCACACCCAAGGTGAAGTCCCGGTCGGTGACCAGCATGACCACGGAGCGATTCGCCGACACCCGTGTCACCTTGCCCACCAGACCTGCCGCGTTCACGACCGGCATGCCCACTCGGATCCCGCGGTCACGCCCTTGATCGATCTCGATGGTCTGCGCCCAGTTCGACGGTGACAGACCCACCACCCGCGCCGTCACCGTCTCGAGCCCAGCAAGGGTCTGCATGCCGTTCAGGGCCAACAACTCCTGGGCCTCACGCACACTGGCCTCAGCCGCGATAGCCGCACCACGCTGGCGCTCCACCTCATCGCGTAAGGCCTCGTTCTCACGGCGAAGATCGTCGACGGTGAAGATGCCCTGCCACGCCCGGCGTACCGGTCGAGCCACGGCATCTGCCCCATCACGGACGGGCTGGAACACCCGTGCAAAGCCGTCACGGGCACCGTCGATCACCGGGTTGCCTCGAAGGTCGAGGGTGATGAGCAGAAGGGCTGTGAGGACCAACCCCAACAACACTCTGCGACGGCTGAGCACCGAATCCGACACGACCGACGGGACCGGTCAGTCCTCGCCGCCCTGGGCCAACAGTCCGCGCATCGCCTCGATGTTCTCGAGCGCTCGACCGGAACCGATGACGACCGAGAACAGCGGGTCGGGGGCCAACTTGATCGGCATTCCGGTCTCGTGGGCCAGGCGGGCGTCGAGACCCGCCAGGAGTGCACCGCCGCCGGTGAGGGTGATCCCTGCCTCCATGATGTCGGCGGCCAGTTCGGGCGGAGTCTTGTCCAGGGTGGTCTTCACCGCATCGACGATGGCCGCCACGGGTTCGGCAATGGCTTCTCGCACCTGCTCGGTGGTGAGCTCAATGGTTCGAGGCAGTCCCGAGATGAGATCGCGACCTCGGATATCGGCGGTGAGTTCTTCTTCCAGTGGCCACGCCGAGCCCATGTGGATCTTGATCTCTTCAGCCGTGCGCTCGCCGATGGCCAGCGAACACTCCTTCTTCACATACTGCAGGATGGCATCGTCGAGTTCGTCGCCCGCCATGCGCAGCGACTGCGCTACGACGATGCCTCCGAGCGAGATCACCGCCACTTCGGTGGTGCCACCACCGATGTCCACGATCATGTTCCCGCTGGGTTCGTGGACAGGAAGATCGGCACCGATGGCAGCGGCCATGGGTTCCTCGATGATGTGCACGGGCTTGCGAGCCCCGGCGAACTCGGCGGCGTCCTGAACCGCGCGCTGCTCCACCCCGGTGATGCCCGACGGCACGCACACCACCATGCGGGGCTTGCTCCAACGGCTGCTGTGAACCTTCTGGATGAAGTAGCGCAGCATCTTCTCGCACACGTCGAAGTCGGCGATCACACCGTCCTTCAACGGTCGCACCGAGCGAATGTTGTTCGGAGTACGCCCCATCATGCGCTTGGCCTCGAGGCCCACCGCCACAGGACGACCGTCGTTCACGTCGATCGCCACGACCGAAGGTTCGTTCAGCACCACGCCCAGGCCGCGCACGTACACCAAGGTGTTGGCGGTACCGAGGTCGATGGCGATATCGCGACTGAGCGACAAGGGATTGCTACGCCCCACGGCCTTCTCCTGCTGCGCGTCGTGGACCTCGCGATGCTACCCGTGCTGGTGTCGGTGCAGCGTGCAGCGTCTACAGCCCGGGAAAGAAGATGCCGATCTCGCGCTCGGCCGAGGCCAACGAGTCGGAGCCGTGGACAAGATTCTCGGTGACCTCGAGGCCAAGGTCGCCGCGGATGGTGCCCGGTGCGGCACTGCGAGGATTCGTGGAGCCCATCATGGAGCGCACCACTTCCCAGGTATCGACAGGGCCCTCGACCACCATCGCCACCACGGGACCTCGGGACATGAACGCCACGAGGTCGGGGTAGAACGGCTTGGTGACGTGCTCCTCGTAGTGAGCGGCCAAGACGTCGGGGGTGAGGGTGCGCAACTCCATGGCCACGAGGCGAAGGCCTTTGGCTTCGAACCGGGAGAGGATCTCCCCGACGAGGCCGCGTTCCACGGCGTCGGGCTTCAACAGCACGAGGGTGCGATCAGACATGTCCCGCAGGCTACGGGTGCTAGGGCAGGATCCGGCGAAGATGCGGGCGAGCCGCACCCGCCACATACAGCGAACCGGCCACCAACACTGCGTCCTCGGCAGTCGACTCCCGCACCGCCATGTCACAGGCGGCTTCCACACTGGTCGTGTGCCGCACGTCCTCGCAGCCCAACACCCGGGCGGCCGCCACCAGGTCGTCCACCGCCCTGGTGCGAGGTGACGGTGCCGGACAGCAGATCACCGTGTCGAACTCGTCGGCGCGAAGACTGGCCAACAATTCGCTGGGATCCCGCTCACGCAGGCAGCCCACCACCAGCAATCGCCGCCCTGCCGGATCGAAATCTTCGAAGAACACCTCGGCGCACGCATCGGCACCATGTGGATTGTGAGCCCCGTCCACGATGACCAGGGGCTGGTGACCCAGTACCTCGAAGCGGCCTGGCATCGCCACGGCTGCGAACCCCTCGTCGACCACGTCAGAGGCCAGGGGCGCAGCGAAGAACGCCTCCACCGCCGTGAGCGCCACTGCCGCATTACGGGCCTGATGACGACCGTGGAGCGGAACCAGCACCTCGGGGTAGATCGTCGTGGGGGTTCTCAAATCCACCAGGCGGCCCCCGAGGGCCAGTTGGTCGCTCACAGCATCGAAGTCGTCACCTCGCAGCAGCAGATTGGCCGGTCCCTCATGGCGAAAGATCTCCAGCAGTTCTGGATCGGTCTCACCGATCACGGCCACACTGTGCGAGGTGATGATGCCCGCCTTCTCCCGGGCGATATGGGCACGGGTGGGGCCCGCCAGTTCGGTGTGGTCGAGGCCGATGTTGGTGATCACAGCCACGGTGGCATCCACCACGTTCGTGGCATCCCACCGACCCAGAAGGCCGACTTCGATCACCATCACATCCACCGCCACCGACGCGAACCATGAGAACGCCGCTGCCGTACAGATCTCGAAGTAACTGGGGCGGATCCCGATCAGGGGTTCAAGTCGGGCGATGGACGCGATGTGCTCGTTCAACTCGTCGTCGCTGATCGGCTCGGCGTTCACGCAGAACCGCTCGTGCACACGCTCGAGATGCGGACTGGTGTAGGTGCCGACCTTGAGACCCATGGCGATGAGCAGTCGGGTGATCATCTGCGCTGTCGAGCCCTTGCCGTTGGTCCCCGTGATGTGGATCACAGGTGAGCACCGGTGCGGATCACCCAGGGCCGACACGAGCCTCTCGATGCGCTCCAGCGACGGGTGTTCTATACGGCCGGTGCGCTCGTACGACGCATGCGCGTCGAGGTAAGCGAGATGGTCGAATTCGGTCATCGCTTCAGGTCAGGAGGCAGCGCGTTTGGGGCGAGGAGTACGCCCCGAGGACCGGGGGACGAGCGTGGGGTTCACCCGGTCCATCACCATGCGGCCGTCCAGCATGACCTTGCTGACGTCATCGCGACCTGGCAGTTCGAACATGGTGTTCAACAGCAACTCTTCCAGGATGGCACGCAGACCACGCGCCCCGGTACCCCGCTTCAACGCCTGATCAGCCACAGCTTCGAGCGCGTCCCGGGTGAGTTCCAACTCCACGCCCTCGAACTCGAACACCTTGGCGAACTGCTTCACCAGCGCATTGCGAGGCTCCACGAGGATCTTGATCAAGGCCTCGCGATCCAGGCTGTGCACGGCACCGACCATGGGCAGGCGTCCCACGAACTCGGGAATGAGCCCGAACTTGAGCAGGTCCTCGGGCAACACCTGCGCGAACAGTTCACCGGGATCGCGCTCGTCGCGCGACCGCACCACGGCATGGAATCCCACGCCCTGTCGACCGAGGCGGTTCTCGATGATCGTCTCGAGTCCCGAGAACGCTCCACCGCAGATGAACAGCACGTTGGTGGTGTCGATCTGGATGAACTCCTGATGCGGGTGCTTCCGGCCTCCTTGAGGAGGAACCGACGCCACGGTGCCCTCGAGAATCTTCAACAGAGCCTGCTGGACCCCCTCGCCCGACACGTCGCGGGTGATCGACGGGTTCTCACTTTTGCGCGCGATCTTGTCGATCTCGTCGATGTAGATGATCCCGGTCTCGGCTCGCTTGACGTCGAAGTCGGCTGCCTGGATGAGCTTCA
>CAYMUC010000068.1:0-16714 GCA_964393535.1 uncultured Ilumatobacteraceae bacterium
CCAGGTCAGCCATCAGCAAACCGGTCGCTTCAGACTCGGTGGTGGACGCAGGCACGACACGGGCACACAACGGCATCCCGGTGACATCAACAGCGATCACCCGTTTCGCACCCTTGGTCATCCCATACGGGCCACCACGATCATGGAACGTGGCCCCGCCGCGTGATGCGCCACGGGCCAGATGCGTGTCGATCACCACCATCGACGGCAACCGTTCCGCACGACCGGCGTGCAGCCGTGCCTGCGCGTGGAGCACTGCGAGGAGGCTGGTGAACGTCCCGTTGATGCTCCACCGTCGGAACTGGGTCCACACTCGCGTCCACGGCCCGAAGTCACCCGGCAGGAACCGCCACTGACAGCCGGTGTGGGTGACATACAACATCGCATTTATGACCTTGCGGAGATCCCGGCCGTGCTTGCGTCCCCGTTTCGAGTTGTTGGCCAGCACGAGGCGCACGATGCGCCGCTGCTCTGTCGTGAGGTCAGACGGGTACTTCATCGCTTGCCAGGGTGCCGGGCACTACCGAAACAACACACGCCAAGTGCGGACATACGCAGAGTCTGGGCATGATTTCAGCACATCGTCGCAGTTCAGCCCGCACAACATAGGAACACTGCCTTAGGTCGATGGCAACCATTCCGGTTCGGGCACGGTCCGTACGTCGGCCTCCCGGCGACCGTGGAGGTGGCCCGCTCCGGGCCTGTGGTACGTGGACGCCGAACCACGCCTCGACCGGTTCTCGGTCACCAGGGCATATCAGAAGGTCACGGCGGAGGGTTGTGATTAGGAATCGTTCTTATTCCTATGCGAGGCTTTGGACATGTTCCGGCTTCCACTGACCCTTGCCTGTGTCACCCTCGTCGCCGCCGCGTGCAGCAGCCCCAGCGCCGAGCCCTCCCCCACTACGACGGCCACCACGACCGCAGTGACCATCGACGTCTGCGGCACGCCGGTCACATGGACCGCTCCCCCGGAGCGGGTGTTCGTGAACGACATCAACATGCTGGAGATGCTCCTTGCGCTCGACCTGCAGGACCGCATCGTGGCCACCTACCTGTGGGGCGAGGACAACACCGTGCTGCCCGAACTGCGCGCCAAGATGGACGCTGCGGGCCTGGAGCCCGTCATCGGCTCGATCAACGACGAGATCGAGACGATCCTTGCCTACAACCCTGACTTCCTGTTTGCCGGCTGGAACTACGGCCTGCGCGTGGGTGGGGCGCTGACGCCCGAGATGCTGGCCGAACGCGGGGTGAAGAGCTACCTGCTCCGTGAGTCGTGCCGTCATGTGCAGCCAGAACTGGGGCGCACCACGATGGACGACGTGTACTTCGACCTCCGGTCGTTGGGTGCCATCTTCGGGGTGGAGGACCGCGCCCAAGCCCTGATCGCCCAGTATCAGGCCACCATTCAGCAGGCCGTGGCCCTGGTACCTGACGACCTGGAGGGCCGCGTGGACCTGTTCCTGTACGACAGCGGGGACGATGAACCCTTCACGGCCGGCTTCTTCGCCATCCCCGACGAGATGTTCCGTCTGGTGGGCGGTCGCAACATCATCGACGACGTCGACAAGACCTGGACCGCCGTGTCGTGGGAACGCGTGATCAGCGAGAATCCGGTGTTGATTCCCGTCGTCGCCTACGGCGGGGTCACCTGCGACGAGCGCATCGCCACCCTCGAATCACTCCCCGCCCTGAGCGAGATCTCCGCCATCGTGAACCGGCGGTACCACTGCTTCGAATACGCCGACGTGGTGCCCGGGATCCGGACGGCCGACGCCACGTTGGAGCTGGCCCGAGTGCTGTGGACCGCATCGTGACCCCGATGTCCGGTCTCGACGCGATCGGACTGACGGTGGACCTGGGAGGGCGTCAGATCCTGTGTGACGTGTCGGTGGGCTTCGGCGGCGGTGGCGTGACCGCCCTGGTCGGACCGAACGGTTCGGGTAAGTCGACCCTGCTTCGATGCATGTTCGGTGCTCTGGCGCCGGCGTCGGGACGCGTGGTCGTCGACGGCGACGACGTGAGCGCCCTGCCCCGGGCCGAGGTGGCCAGGCGAATCGCCGTGGTGTCCCAGGACCATCCCACCACCTTCGACTTCACCGTGCGCGACGTCGCGTCACTGGGCCGCATTCCTCATCACCGTTCGTGGGAAGGACTGTCGCAGCGTGAACACGACCTGATCCACACGTCGCTGGAGCGCACGGGCACCGCACACCTGGCCGACCGCCGGCTGAGCACGCTGTCGGGTGGTGAGAAGCAGCGTGTGATGGTGGCGAGGGCCTTGGTGCAGGAGTCCCCGTACCTCCTGCTCGACGAGCCCACCAACCACCTCGACATCCGCTACCAACTCGAGGTGCTGCGGCTCATCCACTCGTTGGACGTCACGGCCATCGTGGCACTGCACGACCTGAACCTGGTGTGGCAGTGGTGTGACCGCGTGGTCCTCATGAGCGACGGTCTGGTCAGCGCCGTGGGGCCGCCCGAATCGGTGTTGTCGCCCGAACGGTGCCGATCGACGTTCCACGTCGATGCACGCCTCATGACCGACGACCACGACGATTCTCGACTACTCCGCTTCTCGTTGCCGGAACCCGTATGACGGGGCGTCCCCCACGGACCACATGGCTCACGACGGCCGCTGCGTTGGCCGTGATCGTGTCGGTCCCCTGGGCGGTGACGCTCGGCACTGCCGACATTGCCGTGGCCGACGTGATCGAGGTGCTCCGATCGGCGATCACTGGTGACACGGCACACGGTGTGCCCTCAGGAACGGTCGGCATCGTCTGGGAGCTTCGCCTTCCCCGAGTGATCCTGGCTGGCGTCGCGGGTGCGGGTCTGGCCGTGGTGGGAACCATGATGCAAGCCCTGGTACGGAACCCACTTGCCGACCCGTACCTGCTCGGGGTGTCGTCGGGAGCCTCCGTCGGGGCGGCCGCCGTGATCCTGTTCAACACCTTTGGTGCCCGAACGCTGTTCGGTCATCATGCGATCAGCGTGGCTGGATTCACCGGCGCCGCAGCCGCCATGACCATCGTCTATCTCCTGGCTCGATCGGGCGGCGGGCTGTCACCCCATCGCCTGGTGCTGGGTGGCGTGGCGGCCAGTCACGTGTTCTCGGCCATCACCAGCCTGCTCATCTTCGTGGGGACCCCCCATGCGGCGGGCAGTGTGCTGTTCTGGCTGCTGGGCGGTCTGGGACGGGCGGCATGGGGAACCCTGGCATTGCCGGTGGTGTTGTTCCTGGCGGTGGCGGCAGCAGCCCTCATGCGGGCCCCCTGGCTGAACGCCATGGCCCTGGGCGACGAAGTGGCCACCAGTGTGGGCGTCCCCGTGGCCCGGTTTCGTCGCGAACTGTTTCTGGCCTGCGCGGCGCTCACCGGCGTCCTGGTGGCACTCAGTGGCGCGATCGGCTTTGTCGGGTTGATCATGCCCCACGTGGCGCGACTGCTGGTGGGCGCCGACCACCGTCGCCTGTTGGCACTCGCCATGCCGCTGGGGGCGTTGTTCGTGATCTGGTCCGACGTGGCGGCACGAACCGTGGTAGCGCCCCAAGTACTGCCCGTCGGCGTGATCACGGCACTGATCGGCGGACCGATCTTCGTCGTCATGCTGATCCGGCGATCGCCCCGGGCGACCAACTCGTGATCCGAGGACGCTCAGGCGCAGCGCCGGCAGGTCCCCAGAATGTCGAGCCGATGCCCGGTGGCGGTGAAGCCCGTGCCCTCGACGGCCTGGTGGAAGACCGTGTCGATCGCCTTCTCGGCCTTGGCGGAGATGACCAGGTCCTCCACCATGCCGCACACCAAGCAGACGAGGTGGTGGTGATGGCCGATGATGTCCTCGGCCAGCTCCACCCGGGCCCGGTCATCGGCGCCGGCCACCCGTTGCACCACCCGCATCTCTTCGAGGACGGCGAGATTGCGATACACCGAACTCTGGGTGAGTTTCGGCCGGGCCTCGAGCACCTCGTGCGCCGTCACCGGACGACCCAGGCCGAACAACAACTCCACCAGTTCCCGACGTCCCGAGGTGTACATCTGGCCGGCGTCGAGCAGCCGACGCTTGGCGGCCTCGTGCACGGCGGAGAGCGACACGGTCGACATCACCTTCAGGCTAGAACACCCGACGGGAGGAACCCATGGACGATCTGCTCAGCACGACACTGATCGACTGCCACGGTGCAGTCACGCATACCCTGACACTGTTGATCGACGGCACCGTGAAGATCTCCTTCACCGGGGGTGCTCACGCCATCGTGGAGCCGCGGACCGGGCGGGTCCTGACCCCTGGTCGGGTGGTGCCGCCACCACTCATTGCGGCGGCCCGGTCACTCTCCCAGTCCATGACGTAGTAGTTATGCTATGCCCCATGGGGCGACCACCGAAGGCAGACACTCCCGTGTACAACCGACTGGAACAGGTGCGCAGTCATCGCGGTATCACCCGTCAGCAGTTGGCCGACCTGGTGGGCGTGCACTACCAAACCATCGGCTACTTGGAACGGGGTGAGTACAGCCCAAGCCTGTCGCTGGCACTGCGCCTGGCGGCTGCGCTCGACACCGCCGTCGGTGACGTGTTCTCGCTACATCCGTGGGTGGACGAGTCGAACCCCACCGAAGCACCTGTTCCCGTGCGATGAGTTGGTTTCCCTCGTGGTCGTCGATCCTCGGCGCCGCCGTGGTGATCGCCGCAGTGCAGTACTGGCGCATTCACCGGAAATACACGAACCATCGGTTCAAGCGGTTCATCGGTTGGCGCTTCGACGAGCATGGCAACCCCGACCGCTTCTACTGGGCCGAGGGCGTCACCCGACTGGAGGTGCACGACGCGCTGTACAGCCGCACCGATGATCGGTGGGGTTGGCTCTACCAGCGTCGAACGCGCCGCGCGCTGGCCGTCGCCAACCCGGTGTCGTGGCTGCTCACGCTGTACGGCGCCTCGGACCTGCCCCTGAATCTGGGCCTCGGCGACAGTGCTCTGTCGTTCTGGGCCCTCACGCCCGTCCCACTGTGGCTGTTGGTGCGCCGGTCGGTACGCCTGGTGGCCGACGCCCCCGAGGAACTGCTCGACGAACGTCTGGTCGATGTGCGCAACCGGGTGTACGTGCGCAGCTACCGGGGCTTCACCGCAGTGGTGTCGGTGTTGGCGGCCATCGTGATCCCCTTCAACGACCTCGGTATCGATCACGACCTGGACGTCCTCGAGTCGCAGCGTCAGTTCGTGGTGGCGGCCGCGTTCGCACTGATCTGGATGTCAGCCGCTCTGCCCAGTGTGGTGCTGGCCTGGATGTCGCCCGACGACTGAGGTCGATTGTCTGTATGGTCAATCGCTGACTATTGTCGGAGTGTGGTACGACGTCGACACCTCGCACTGGTCGCACTGGTCGCCGCCAGCCTGTCCTGCGGCAACGACGACTCGTCCACGTCGAGCCACGAGGTAACGGTGTTCGCAGCGGCCTCCCTCACGGACGCCTTCACCGAACTGGGGGCAGCGTTCGAGGTCGCCTACCCGGGCACCGACGTCACCTTCAACTTCGGCGGTTCTTCCTCGCTTGCCAACCAGATCGTCGAAGGTGCCCCCGCCGACGTGTTCGCCTCGGCCGATGTGAAGACCATGGCCGCGTTGACCGACGCCGACAAGAACGGCTCGGAACCGGTGGTCTTCGCCACCAACCGAGCCCAGATCATCGTGGAGGCGGGCAACCCCAAGGGCATCACCGGCGTCGCCGATCTGGCCGACCCCGCCGTGGTCGTGGTGTCGTGCGCACCCGAGGTCCCATGTGGCGGCTACGCCCAGAAGGTCTTCGACGCCGCCGGCGTCTCGGTGAGGCCCAGGTCGTTGGAAGAGAACGTGAAGGGCGTGGTCACCAAGGTGACCCTCGGTGAGGCCGATGCCGGCATCGTGTACGCCACCGACGTCATCGCAGCGGGGACACAGGCGTCGGGAGTGGCCATTCCGGCCGAGCAGAACGTGGTAGCCCAGTACCCCATGGCTGTCGTCAGCGACGCACCCAACCCCACCGGCGCTCGGACCTTCGTGGACTTCGTGCTGTCGTCCGACGGCCAAGCCATCCTCCAGTCGTACGGATTCGGGTCGCCATGACCCAACGACGTCGCGGCCATCGCCAACGCCTCCCCTGGCCAGCACTGGCACTGGCGGCCGCCGCCGTGGCGTTCTTCACCCTGCCCCTCGTGGGTCTGCTGTGGCGCATGCCGTGGTCCAACGCGTGGACCTACCTCACCAGCGACACCGCCACCACGGCGTTGCGGCTGTCGCTCATGTGCTCGCTGTGGGCCACGGCGCTCTCGGTGCTGTTCGGCCTGCCCCTCGCCTGGGTGCTGGCCCGCACCGATCTCCCGGGACGTCGCGTCCTGCGGGCCCTCACGACCCTGTCGATGGTGCTGCCCCCCGTGGTGGGCGGTGTGGCGTTGTTCTTCGCCCTCGGCCGACGCGGCCTGGTGGGTCAGTACCTCGACGACTGGTTCGGCATCCGTCTGCCCTTCACCACGGCAGGCGTGGTGGTGGCTCAGACCTTCGTGGCCATGCCCTTTCTGGTGATCACCGTGGAGGCCGCCCTGCGGCAACTCGACGGCCGCCACGAGGAGGCCGCCCGCACGCTGGGCGCCTCGGCGTGGACCACGTTCCGGCGCGTCACCCTGCCCGCCATCCGTCCGGCACTGGTGGCCGGCGCCGTGCTGTCGTGGGCGCGAGCCCTGGGCGAGTTCGGTGCCACCATCACCTTCGCCGGCAATTTCCCTGGCACCACCCAGACCATGCCCCTCGCCGTGTACCTGTCGCTGGAGACCAACCCCGAGGAGGCGATCGTGCTGGCCCTGGTGCTCATCGCCGTGTCGTTCGCCGTCCTGGTGGGCCTGCGGGACCGCTGGCTGGGCACCGCCCGACAGTCGGAGGTGGTGACCCCGTGAGCCTGGACGCCCACCTCGGGCTTCGCTTGGGGAGCCTGGACCTCGATGTTCGGTTGCAGGTGCAACCGGGTGAGCTCCTGGCCGTGCTGGGGCCCAACGGCGCCGGCAAGAGCACGGCACTGCGGGCGCTGGCCGGTCTGCTGCCCCTGGACGCCGGTCACGTCACCATCGACGGCACCCTGCTGGACCATCCCCCGAGCGGCGTGCTGGTGCCGCCCGAACGACGACCCATCGGCGTGGTGTTCCAGGACGGGTTGCTGTTCCCACACATGAGCGTGCTCGACAACGTGGCGTTCGGCCTGCGGGCCCGGGGACGGCCCAAACGTGAAGCAGATGATCAGGCCCGGCAGTGGCTGGAGCGCGTGGATCTGGCCGCCTACGCCGACGACAGGCCCGCCGTGCTGTCGGGAGGTCAGGCCCAGCGGGTGGCGCTTGCCCGCGCCCTGGCCACCTCGCCCCGACTGCTGCTGCTCGACGAACCCCTCGCCGCCCTGGACGCCGGGACCCGGTCGGCGACACGACGCCAGGTGCGTCGGTTCCTTGAGACCTTCGAGGGCATGCGGCTCATGGTCACCCACGACCCCGTCGACGCCTACGCGTTGGCAGACCGTGTGGCCGTGCTGGAAGGCGGGCGCATCGTGCAACAGGGCACTCTGGCCGAGGTGACGGCCCACCCCCGCAGTCGGTACGTGGCCGACCTGGTGGGGTTGAACCTTGTGGCGGGCACCGTGACCGACGGCGTACTGACCACCCCCCACGGCGCTCGGGTGGTGGTGGCCGATGCCGTATCGGGCCCGGCCTACGCCGTCATCCGGCCGCAGGCAGTCACCCTGTCGCGCGCCACCCCCGATGCCAGCAGTGCCCGGAACTCGTGGCCGGGCACCGTGGTCGACCTCGACCGGTTGGGCGACCGGGCACGCGTGAGCGTCGAGGGTCCACTGACCCTGACCGCCGAGATCACCATCGCCGCCCTGGACGACCTGGCGCTGCGGCCCGGCGACGAGGTGGTGGCCACGGTGAAGGCCACCGAGATCGAGGTGTCGCCCGCATGACCCGCACTCGCAGCGACGCACTGCTGCTGGGCGAATGGGCGTGCCTGGGCGTGGTGTACCGGCAACCGGCGCACGGGTTCGCCGTGGCGGCCATGCTGCGGCCCGACACCAACCTCGGGCGTGTGTGGTCGCTGTCGCGGCCGCTCACCTATCGGGCACTCGAGCAATTGCAGGCCCGAGGCCTGGTGGAGGCCGTCGCCGAAGAACCGGGCATCGCCGGCGGCCCCCGCACCCTGCTCGCCCCCACACCAGCCGGTCGAGCGGCACTGCAAAACTGGCTGGCCACACCGGTGGAACATCTGCGCGACCTGCGCAGCGAACTGCTGCTGAAACTGGTCGTCGCCACCTACTGCGACATCGACGTGTCCGCCATGCTGACGGCACAGCGTCGGCGGGTGTCGCATCTGGTCGAGGTGCTCTCTGTACCGGTCGACTGCTTCGACCCGGTGGCGCTTTGGCGCTACGAAGCCGCGACCGCAGCCTCGCGATTTCTCGACGGTCTGGGACATCGCTAGCCGCGGTTCAATCGCCCCACAAACTCGTCACGGGCAGCGCCCACACTCGATCACCGAGGGGAACCACGCGGTCACCGAGGTACAACACCACACCCGCTGCGAACCGATCACCGACAGCGTCGCGAAGTCGCACCAGATGTTTGGCATCGCTCACCGCCACCCCCGACGAAGCCTTCACCTCGATCGCCCCGACGGTACCGTCGACGGCCTCCACGACGAGGTCGACCTCGGGTCCGTTACGGTCCCTCCAGTGCCGCAGTGTGGGCTGGCCCTTGGACCAGCCGCGCTGCTTCACCAACTCCATCGCCACGAACGACTCGAGCGCTGGGCCGATGAACGGGTTCGCAGGCGAGGCGAGTGACTCGGCATCACGTCCCACAAGCGAGCACATCAGTCCACTGTCGGCGATCACCATCTTGGGATGCCGCTTCTCACGTGTTGTGAGACTGGGAGTCCACGCAGGAATGCTCACGACGAGACCCACCATCTCGAGCAGCGATACGTAGCGGCGCACCGTGTCGTCACCCAGACGAAGATCAGTTGCCATGCGAGCGTGGACCAGTTCGCCGGCCGAGTTCGCCGCCAAGAGGCGAAGGAGTCGCGGTAGTTCCTGGGCCTGGCTGATGGCCGAGGTCTCGCGGATGTCGCGTTCCACCACGGTTCGCACATAGCTGCGATGCCACCGGGAGGTCTGGTTTGCTGGGAGTGCTGCGAGTTCGGGGAACCCGCCGCGCACCACGCGAACGAACAGGCCGCGGCGATCGAGTGCCTCGCGTCGTCGTGCTGCCAGGCGTTCGGGTGCCATGAGCAGGTCGTCGAGAAAGGTCTCCTCGACGCCGACGATCTCCCCCTGGGACAACGGCCACAGATCCAGTACCTCGGCTCGTCCCGCCAGCGACTCGGACAGTTTCGGAACAGTGAGGAAGCGCGTCGACCCCGCCAGGATGAACTGTCCGCGAGCGGTGCGACGGTCGACGAGAGACTTCACCGCCAGCACGACGGCGTCGCCACCGCGTTGCACCTCGTCGATAGCCATCGGCGAGGCTGCCAGTTCGACGAAACCGTGAGGGTCCGCCGCCGCGGTGGTTCTCGTGATGTCGTCATCGAGGCTCCAGTAGCTCCCACCCGACGCAACGAGTTCCCGCACGAGGGTCGTCTTGCCCGACTGACGAGGTCCATTGATGATCGTGACTCTGAACATGTTCAACGACTCACTGGCCACACGAGTGAGATGACGCCGGATCACAACGACACGATAACGGAGATCGCTGGCCTGTCGTGCGAGAAACGCTGTTTCACCGTGCGGGAAACGCTGAACCGGTTTCGAAATATCTCGACCACCATGCGGCCATGGATGTAGCATTCCTACTATGACTGACTTGTCCGAGGAACTCCCCCGTCGTCGACCCCGCCGGCTCACCGTCACGGCCACCGTGATCGTCACCGCCTTGATCGCTGGCCTCATCGTGGGCATCGTGGTCGGCCGCTCCGACTCGTCGGACGACGCCGTCGACGTGCCCGAGTTGCTGTGGGAACCCCTCGACGGCGGCCTGGAACAGACCCGGCTCGTCGCACCGGTCAACTACGACGAGGCCGACGGCGCCAGCCTGGAGGTGTACGTGGTGCGCCGTCCGGCGAACGACCCTTCCAACCGCATCGGCAGCCTGCTGGTGAACCCAGGCGGTCCCGGTTTCGGCGGCAGCGTGATGGCCATCAGCGCCGAGATGTTCTTCGAACCCGAACTGCTCGACCGATTCGACATCGTGGGCTTCGACCCGCGCGGTACCGGCCAGAGCACCCCGTTCATCGACTGCATCGACGACTTCGACGAACTGTACGCCGCCACCGACCTGACCCCCGAGGACGACGCCGCCCGCCAGCGTCAACTGGATCTCACCCGCCAGTACGCCGAGGCCTGCGTGACCCGCACCGGTGAGGTGCTGGTGCATCTGGGCACCTCGAACGTGGCACGCGACATGGACCTTCTGCGCCGTGCCCTGGGTGAGGACACCATCACGTTCTTCGGAACGTCGTACGGCTGCGAACTGGGCGCCGTGTGGGCGACGTTGTTCCCCGACACCGTGCGGGCCGCCGTGCTCGATGCCTGCGCCGACCCCAACGCCGACCCCGCCGAGGGAATGCGCCAACAGGCCCAGGGATTCCAGGCCTCCGTGGAGGCGTTCCTCGAGCGCTGCAGCGAGGTGGGCGCCGACTGCCCCATCTACAACGATGGCAACCCCGAAGCGGCCTACCTGGCCGTGCGCGAACTAGCAGCCACCGAAGGCATCCCGAGCCTCGAGGGGCGGCCGCCGGTGAACGAGGCCTTCTTCCAACAGGCCGTGATCGCCGCCATGTACAGCGAAGAGACCTGGCCGGCCCTGGCCTTCGGTCTGGCGTCGGCGTTGGAGGGTGATGGCAGCGTGCTCACGCAACTGGCCGACGCCTACAGCCAACGCGCCGAGGACGGCACGTGGGGCAACCAACTGGAGGCGTTCTCAGTGATCTCGTGCATGGACGCCACGACGAACCCCACCCAGGAAGAACAGGACGCCCTCATGAGCGAACTCTCCTCCTTGGCACCTCTGCTGTATACCGAGGGCACCTTCGCCGCATCGCAGTGCCTGCTGCTGCCCGCCGCGGCCGACGCCCCGGTGGCGGCCACAGGGGGTGGGGCGTCACCGCTGCTCGTCATCGGCAGCACCGGCGATCCCGCCACGCCACTGGCGTCCACCGAACTCATGGCCGCCGCCCTCGAAGGCAGCGTGCTGGTGGCGGTCGAGAGCAACCAGCACGGCTCGTACCGGGTCAACGACTGCATCGACGAAGCGGTTCACCGCACGCTGCTCGACCGGGAGTTGCCGGCCCCCGGGCTGCGCTGCTGAGCCTGGCACTCGGCCTCGCAGGCCTGGCGCACATGACAGTGCCGCAGGTGGTCGTTCACCACACCCAAGGCCTGCATGGCCGAGTACACCGTGGTGGGTCCCACGTACACGAAACCGCAGCGGCGCAGTTCCTTCGACAGTGCCGTGGACTCCGCCGTCGACGAGGGCAGCATCTCCATGCTCAGCGGCGCCGGCCGATCCGTTCGGTCGGGCTCGAAGCCCCACACCAGTGAGGCCAGCGATCGACCGTCGTCCCACAGCGCCACCACGGCTCGGGCGTTGGTGATCGTTGCCTCGATCTTTCCCCGGTGGCGCACGATGCCGGCGTCGCCGAGAAGACGCACGACATCGCCTTCCCCGAATGCGGCGACCCGGTGCGGGTCGAAGCCGGCAAACGCGGCGCGGAAGTGCTCGCGCTTGCGCAGAATCGTGATCCACGCCAGACCCGACTGGAACCCCTCCAGGCAGAGCTTCTCGAAGATCGCCACGTCGTCGACGACGGGACGGCCCCACTCGGTGTCGTGATAGGCCACGTACTCCGGCGAGTTTCCCGCCCATGGACAGCGCACGGATTCCTCGATCACCGCGATGACTCCTTCGCGCCTCGACGTGTTCTCATGATGCGACGGGCCGCCACATCGGCTGCCTCGGAACCCACCACCTGACGCATCAGCAACAATCCGTCGATGGTCGCCATGGCGGCGGTCGCCTCGGCGCGCCTCTGGGCCGAAGTTCCCCGCAACAGACTCCCCACCCACACGGTCCACGTGTGCATCAACTCGGCCACCAGGGTTCGGTAGGGCTCACGACCTGTCGCCGCGAGACCACTGGCCTCGAAGAACAACCCGAACACCGGATCGACGTCGGGCCTCGCCAGCATGGGCCACGCCACACGGAGCACCTCGACATGGTCGGCCACGGGGGCCGCGAAGGCGGGAGCGAGTGCGGCCTGCAGTTGGTCCCCGAGGGCCACGAGCACCTCACCGATCAGATCGTCCTTCGAGGGGAAGTAGTACACGACGACTCGGTCGCTGATGCCCAGGTGACGAGCCACGCTCCCGTACGAGAGTTGGCTGAGTCCGGCATCGAAGGCCACGGCGAGCGCCCCATCGAGAATCTCGTGCTTCGAGTGTCGATACCCCACCCTCTTGATCGTAGTGATCACTACACCTACCATTTCGTAGTGATCACTACACACTGCTGAGGTATCCGATGACTCTGACCGCCAGCGAAGCCGCCGACCTCTTCCGTCGGCCACCCGAACGCCATCTCGACGTCGGTGTCGGCGAGGTGGCCTACCGGGTGGCGGGCACGGGCCCCGATGTGCTGTTCATCCACGGCTGGCCGGTGAGCGGGGCCACGTTTCGAACGCTGTTGCCCCACCTCGTCGACCACGTGACGTGCCATGTGCTGGATCTGCCTGGTGCCGGGTCGAGTCGATTCACCCCCACCACTTCCCTGAGCATTGCCAACCACATCACCAGCGTCCGCCGAACACTGGACCTGCTGGGCCTGGACGACGTCGCCGTGGTGGGCCACGACAGTGGCGGCATGATCGCTCGCCATGCCATGGCCGGTGACGCCCGCCTGCGAGCCATGGGCCTGATCGACACCGAACCATCGGGACGATCCAGCCTGAAGTTCCGGTCGTTCGTGGCCGGGCGCAAGGTGCCCGGTTTCGGGGCGGCACTCGGGTGGCTGGCTGGTCGTCCCCGACTGCGACGGTCACGACTGGTGCTGGGCGATGCCTTCGCCGACTCGTCACTCCTCGACGGCGAGTTCGACGAGTTCTTCCTGCAGCCTCTCGCCCGGTCGCGCGAGCATCGGGCCGCCGCCATGAAACTGTTCCGCAGTTTCGACCACCGGTTCGTGCACGAACTGGGTGATCTGCACCGGCGTATCGACGTGCCGGTGACACTGGTGTGGGGTGAGCAGGACCGCTTCTTCCCCGTGAACCAGGCCCGTGACATGGTGAGCGAGTTTCCCCACGCCACCCTGCAGGTGATCGCGGGCGCCGGGCTGTTCTCACATGAGGAACGACCTGCGGACGTGGCGCAGGCACTGCTGCCCACCCTGCTGACGCGCCGGTCGACCTAGGGCTCGGTCACCTGAAGCGACGGGCCGTCCCAGTGATCGAGACGGGCGAAGGACTCCACGGGAGCACGGCGCAGTCTGGTGAGTATCTGCGCGGGTTCACCCAACGGCACCACGGCTGCGATGGCCACATGAGCCGGGAACCCCACCAACTGCTGGACCTGTGGTTCTCCGGCAGCCGAGAAGGTGGTCAGCACGCCAGCGAGCCCGCGTGAACGAGCCACCAGGAGAACGTTCTGCACGAACGGATAGACGGAGGCTCCCGACACGACCCCCACCCGATCCAGCCCGGCATCCATGGATGCCACCAGTGACAGGTCCACACCGATCACCAGCACCACCGGCGCGGCGGCCAGGGCTCGGAACCAGGCGACTGCCTCATCGGGCACAGCCGCGACCTGCTCGTCGGTGACCGGGCTGTGGACCACGGTGTTCAACGGGTTGTGCCCCACCGCGCTCTCGGCGGCATAGCGCCGAAGGACCGGCTCGCCGGCCGCCAACACGGCGCCCTTCGTGGCCGGGTCGCGCACCACCACCACCCGCCATGCCTGACGGTTACCACCGCTGGGGGCGAAGCGGGCCAGGTTCAAGATCTCTGCGACCTCGTCGTCGGTCACCGAGTGGTCGGTGAACTGCCGCGCGGCGAACGTGGTGGTGAGGATGTGGTCGAAGTCGCTCACCCGGCTCGTCCCCCGCGTCGTCTACTCGCGCTCGAGCGACATGACCATGCCCGGCAGCGACACCCAGGGCTGGCGGTCCACACACCACGCCTCCACGGTCGGGTTCACGGTGGACTTGTCGTCGAGCGTTCCCGCCTTCACGGCGATGAGTCCGTCGGTCTTCACGATCTCGGACAGGATCGGCGAGCCGCAGTTCGGGCAGAAGCGCCGACGTACGTACACGTCGTCGCCCAGTTCACCGCGTTCCTCGTAGGTACGCAGTTCGCCATGCACCGTCATCTGCGATTCATGGGCGACGAGATTCACCGAGAACGCACTGCCACCTTGACGTTGGCAGTGATCGCAGTGGCATACCGCCGTTGCGATCAGATCACCGGTCAACTCGTAGGTCACCGCACCGCACAAACACCGTCCTGTTGTCATGGCGGCATGGTACGAGACCTGGCGCGTTCAAGCTGTGGCGGGCGTCACCCACACGACGTCGGGAAATCGGGCGAAGTCCGAGTCGTACGACACGACACGCCCTCGGTTCTGCACCGCGAGTGCGGCCAGATGCGCATCGTTCACCAGGTTGCCTGCGGTACCTACCGCCGCCAGCAGTGTTCGCACCACGGTCGCATGTCCGGACGCCGGTTCCACCATGGTGGCGGCCGGACTCGACAGCCAGTGCTCCACTCGTTCGAACGCCCCCTCGGCCGTCAAGGGGTTGGCGAACAGGTTGGGCTTGGTGGCGAGACGTACGAAAGCCAGCACGGCGATCCATGAGAAGCCGACGATGGCGCCGCCGGACAGTGCCCGATCGAGCCACCTGCGCGCTTCGTCGTGATGCACGCTCTGTTCGTTCACGGCGTACAGCAACACGTTGGCGTCGACGACGTTCACGACCCCGCCCGTAGGCGCGCCACCAGCACGTCGTCCTCGAGTTCCGCAGCGATCTGCAACGCCCGGTCCAGCGAGATGGTGGGCTGCCCCATGGCGGCCGTCATGGTGTGGAACGGCACGCTCGGACGGCCCGATGCCCCCTCTCGGATGGCGTCGTTCAGGGCCTGCTTGAACGACACCTTGTGCTCACGCATGCGACGACGTACCAGTTGTTCGGTGTCGGAATCCAGTGTCACCGTCGTTCTCACACATGACAGCATAGTGCTCAACAACTTGATGCTTTGCTGTCACGTCTGACAGTCGCTCTCCACGGCGACACCCACCGGTCCCACCCGTCGCTGTTCCCGTTCATTTTTCGCGGGGTGCCGTTCATCGAGAACACCGACCCACTTCGCGACCCGACAGGGGTCAATACCGTCGTGGCATGGTCCGACTGAGAACCCTCACCCTCGGCGTGGCGGCACTGGCCCTTGCGGGCGCAGCATGCACCGAGAACACCGCAACGGTGGTGCCGGCGAACAACGCGCCACGACCCGCCTACGCCTTCGACCAGGTGCGCCATGTGGTGCTGGAAGGCGTCGACACCGACGCCTACGAGACGGTCACCGCCCTGGCACATGTGTGCGCCGTCACCGACAGCTCGTGTCCTGACGGGCAGGAGCAGTTGGTGCTGCTCGGTTCGTACTACTTCGACCCCGCCGATGTGCACTTTGCCGCACCCGAGGTGATCCTGGAACCACCTGAGGAGTGTCTCGCCGACGATTCGTACTGCGTCGTGAGTCTGGCGTACTGCGAGTTCGCCACTGCGGACGACCAGCGCGATGCCCAGCACTGCGTGGTCGAACACTCCGACGACGCGACGACCCGACTGACCTCGGGCGAGCACCACGAATGCGTCGACCCGAAGACGACGCACAGCCGCCATATCGACCTCGACTGTCTGAACACGGGAGCAGCCATCTCATGATCCGCACACTCGTCATCGCCGCCTCGCTGGTGGCGGGCAGTGGAGCCGTTGTCGGTCTCGCAGCCGACAGCACGGCCGCCACCCCCGTGCCGGCACGGGCTGCTCTCCCCACCTGGGGGCTGGGCGACATCGCCGGGAAATGCAGCAATGCCGGCCACCACGGGGTGTTCACCGGTATGTCGAACGAACAGTGGTGCACCATTGGCGCTTGGGCCTGTGTTCGGTCCAGCACCCCCAACTTCCCCGGCGCGGGAACCCGCATCGACTCGCTGCCCAGTGGCATGACCGACGGGGTGGTGACCGTGGGGTTGATCATGCAGCCATGGGACGTGAACTGGCACGAGACCGGCGGGAACAACGGCTACGTGCAGAACGTGTGTAACGGCGCGGCTGGCTCGTACAACCTGCACACGCTGGTGCCCTTCGGCAACCAGGGCGGCCCCCTCGATCCGAACCGCCCCAACGTCGACCCACGTGCGCTGCATTTCTCGGACCAGTTGAACCTGATCCAACGCATGTGTGAACGACAGTGCCAGGTGCAGTTCATCTCGTACCACCTCTACCTGGACGTGTGGGACGACAATCCCCAGACCGTGCACCTGTCGAACCGCAACTCGATCAGCCGCCAGTCGTTCGAGGTCATGGCTCTGTCGCAGTACCTGGCGTGGGGACGTATCACCCTGGACAACAACGCCGAATGGTTCCAGGGCAGTT
>CAYMUC010000069.1:0-6139 GCA_964393535.1 uncultured Ilumatobacteraceae bacterium
TGCACACTGCACGACGTGCAACTACCTCAATCGGCGAGGGCCTCGATGACCACCTCGCACTGGGTGGCGATCTCATGGCGGAGGTCCACCGGAGCCGGCTTGGTGAAGGTGGGTTTGCGGTAGCGGTGCACCACGGCACCCACCTCGGTGAGTCGTTCGGCCAGACGGTCGAGGAACACATCGCCGCGAGCCTTCGAGATGTCAAGCAACCCCACGTGCTTGCCCGCCAGAGAGCCAGGCCGGGGCTGCATGGCCACGGTCGAGGCCTTCACCTCGCTCGTGGGATCCAGAACGTATCGGCTCATCGCATGACCTCCCGGGTGACGGGTTGGCTGCCAACGGCACCGTTGGCCCAGCCCCCGATGATGGCAGAAAACAGACCTGCTCCGCCGCCAGCGTGCACCATGAGGATGCCCTCGGGGCGAAACTTCGGCAGTGTCGACTCGGCGAACTTCTCCGGCACGCCCTCGGCCATACCACCGGATCCGCGGATGATCTCGCTGCCGGGCAGTTGCAGTCGTGCGTGCAACTCGGACAGCACCCGATCGCGGTCCCACCCGGCATCGGCGAACACCCGGGCGTGTTCGGGTCCCACCACCAGCACGGCGTCGAAGGCGAGGGGCAGTTTGGGGTGGTGCACGCCACGCAACGCCACCGCTAGCGACGTGGCCAATTGTTCGGGATCGCGCGCCAACTGGTCCACCACGCATCGCGGTCCCTCGCCGGCGAAGACGGTGAGCGAGTCCGCTCCGGCGGGTACACCACGCGAGTGTGCCAACGAGGTCCACGGCGAGGCCTCGGTGTCCTCGGCGAAGCAGAACGAGATCTTGCCCGGGTTGCCGTGCGTGGCCCGATCGATCTCGCCGGGCCGGCCACCGCCCACGTTACGGATCACCAACTGCACGGCCCGTCCGATGGTCAGGTTGGCTCGGTTGCCCTGTCCCAACACGTTGCCGCCCGAGTTCATGCCGATTGCCCGAGTCCCCGGGCCGCTGCAGATGATCACCGGACCCACCGGCATGGTGGTGGCCAGGACACCGTGAATGTTGAATTCGTCGGTGCATACCGCCTGGACCGCCGTGATCACCCACGGCAGGTACTCGGGTTTGCAGCCCGCCATCACGGCGTTGATGGCGATCTTCTCGACGGTGCAGGGAACCAGGTCGGGCGGCGCCAACGCCACTACGTCATCGGGGGCCAGGGTGGTGCCCTCCAGCATGGCCAGTACTCGGGCCTCCGTCGGGGGCACGACGGGCAGCCCGTCGGTGACCCCTCGGTCGAACAACGCTTCGAACTCGTCTTCCAGTGCGGCCAGTTCGATGCGACGCGAGCGAAGTCGACCGCCCTCGAATCGCACTCGGAGTTCGTCGGCACGGTCGGGGTGCACCGACAAAGAACCACATCCCGGCCGCCATTCGGGAAGCCCGTCGCCCAACCCGGTCGTGTCCAAAAGGCGTTCCCATTCGGGGCGGGACCATCCCACGGCCCGGTCGGTCTCGGCGCCGTTCGCCACCGTGATCACCGTGGGTACGGTCTCGATGTCGTGGTGCCAGGACCAGGCGAGGTCGTTGTCATGGATCACACGCGCAGTAGCCGAGGCGTGGTCGCCCAGGTCGGGAAACGACGGGTCGTCCTGTGTGATCACCGTGACGGGCTGTGCGCTCGCCGCCAGTTGGATCAGAACCGGTTCGATCAGGGTGCACGTAGGGCAGTCGCGCTTCACGACCACCACGACACCGTCGGGCAGAACCGGGGCTTGAGTACTCATGGTGCGTCTCCCATCAGGGCGTCCAGGACCAGATCGTGCACGATGTCGGGGCGTTCCAGGTGCAGAAAGTGGCCAGCGCCACCCACGATGTGGAAGCGCACGTTGGCCGGTGCCATTGCTTCGGCCATCTGTGCCACGGACAGGCCGATGCACCCGTCGATGGCTCCGTGCAGATGCGTGGTCGCTTGGGTGGGGTACTGCGTCGTGGCGGCCTGGAGGTCGTCGAATTCCTCACGGGAGGGCAGTGCTCCGAGTGCACAGCGGTACGTGCCCAGGGCAGCGTTCAGGTTGGCGGCCTCACGCAGCGATGGCTTCACCAGTGCCAGATCCTCGGTGGCGTCGTATCCAGGTGACCAGTCTCGCCAGAGGGCATCCACGAAGGCCAGATCGTCGGCGGCCACGACCACGTCGGCCAGTGCGTGCTGGAAGAAGAACATGTACCAACTGCGCTTGAGTTGAGCGAGGTCGGTCATGAGGGCCGTGGCCACGGCGGGGCCGGGTGGTACGGCCATGGTGACTACTCGGGACCATCGCTGCGGTTCGGCCACCGCAGCACCACATGCCACCGTGGCGCCCCAGTCGTGGCCGATCAGTACAGCATCGCCCCCGCCACCGAAGTGGTCGTGGAGCGCCAGGGCATCGGCCACCATGGCGGCGTTCTGAAAGCGACCGTCGCCGGGTACCGAACTGGGCGCGTACCCCCGCAGGAACGGCGCCACCACACGGAATCCCGCCTGCGCCAGCACCGGCATCAGGTGTCTCCATGTGTGAGCCGAGTCGGGGAAACCGTGGAGGCACAATGCCAACGGGCCGTCATCGCCGGCGGTGAGGACGCCCAGTTCCACATCGTTCACTGCGACGGTGGTGAGGTCCATATCGGGCAACCTAATGCGAACGACCGCGGTGTGCGACACAGGTCACGCGATCACCCGTTGAGCGGGGCTGTCAGGGGGTTTACGCTGCGGCGATACGAGCGATGAGGGGGGTGCCGTCGCCATGCGATTGACCTTTCACGGCGTGCGCGGATCCACCCCGTGCCACGGCCACGACATCCAACGGTACGGCGGCAACACCTCGTGTGTCTCGCTCGAGGCACCGGGCCAGGCTCCCCTCATCTTCGACCTCGGTACCGGTTTGCGGTACTTCGAGGCCGACGGTGCCGCCGGGCACCCCTTTCGTGGTGCGGCCTTGGTCACTCACTTCCACTGGGACCACGTCCAGGGGCTGCCGTTCTTTCCGCCCATGTTGTCGGCCGGTGCGCACGTGGACATCTTCGGGCCCCATCAAGACGATGGTCGCACCGTGGGTGAAGTGTTCGCCGACATCGTGAAGCCCCCCATCTTCCCGGTCTGTCTCGAGCAGTTGCCGGCGTCACTGGTGTTCCACGATCTGGGCGATGACGACTTCGACATCGAGGGGTGGCAGGTTCGATCACGATTCATCCCACACAACGGGCCCACGCTGGGGTATCGCGTCACCTGGCGCGGTCGGTCGGTGGCCTATCTCAGCGACCATCAGCAACCCTTCGACGGATCCCATGCCATCTCCGAAGGGGCTCGACAGTTGGCCGAGGGCGTCGATGTGTTGATCCATGACGCCCAGTACACGCCCGCCGAGTTCACCGAGCGGGCGAATTGGGGTCACTGCACTGCCGAACACGCTCTGTGGGTGGCGACCGAAGTGGGTGCCCGGCAACTGGTGCTGTTCCATTACGACCCTCGGCGCAGTGACGATGAACTCGACGCACAGGTGGACCGGCTGCGCACGGCAGGCGCTGCACGCGGTGTCGATGTAGTGGCTGCTGCACAGGGCATGACGCTGGACGTCGGTTCCGGTGGCGCGTTGCGCGATCTGGGACGCGCCGTCTGACATCTGCCCATTAGGGTCAAGAGCCGTGCCGAACATCGACAGCGCTCACTTCCGCACCGTGATGGGCCATGTCCCCACTCCCGTCACCGTGGTCACCGGACTCGACGATCAGAACCGGCCATTGGGCCTCACCATCGGTTCGTTCACCTCCGTGTCGTTGGATCCGCCCCTGGTCGGGTTTTTCCCGGGGCTGTCGTCTGCCTCCTGGCCTCGCATGGAGGCGGGGGGTGTGTTCTGTGTCAACGTCCTCGCCGAGGGCCAGGACGAGTTGTGCTGGCGGTTCGCCAAGGAGCCCCCCGTCGACAGCGACGGCCGCTTCGACGGCGTGTCCTGGCAGCCCGGCCCCACCGGTGCTCCGGTCCTCGATGGCGTCGTGGCATGGATCGACTGTCGTGTGCACAGCGTCACCCAGGTCGGAGACCACTGGTTCGTGGTCGGGGCGGTGGAAGCCATGCATCATGCCGATGTGTCCGCTGGCGAGAGTGGTGACGCCATGACCTTCTACCGGGGCAAGGTCTCGGGGGCGAAGCCATCTCGATGACAGCGTCGCCGTCATGATCCCCGTCGCAGCCGTGGCTGCGGTGATCGTCGGCGCCGTGTTCCTGGTCGCCGGTGCTTCCAAGCTGACCCATCGCGAGGTGTGGATGGTGCAGGCGGCCGGATTGCGAGTGCCGGCTCGCCTGGCGTCGGTGGTCCCTGGCGTCGAGGTGGCACTCGGTGCCCTACTCGTCAGCCAAGTCGCCCGTGGTTACGTGGCGTCGGTGTCGGCCCTGGTGTTGGTGGCGTTCACCGCCTTGATCCTGGTGCGCCTCACCGAAGGTGAACGACCGCCGTGTGCCTGCTTCGGCGGCTGGTCGGCCACCCCCTTGGGGGCGTGGCATGTGGCTCGCAATGCGGCCCTGATCGTCATGGCCATGACCGCAGCACTGGCCTGAACCCGCGTCGGTCGGTGGCGGTCAGCATCAGGAATGCCAGCACCCGGGCTTCGTCGCGCCAACGGTCGTAACGACCCGTGGGCCCGCCGTGGCCGGCTCCCATCTCGCAGCGCAGGAGGACTGGCCTGTCCGACGGTCGACCTGCTCCCATAGCCCGCAGTTTCGCCACCCATTTCGCCGGCTCGTGGTACGACACCCGGGGGTCGTTCAACCCCGCCGTCACGTACAGAGCAGGGAGCGCGGCGGCCACGTCTCCGGTGACGAGGTCGTAGGGGGAGTAGGAAGCGATGTAGGACGCAAACGGCTCGTTTCTCGGGTCGCCCCACTCCTCCCACTCGGTCACGGTGAGAGGGAGCGACGGATCGCTCATGGTCGACACCACGTCCACGAAGGGCACCTCTGCCACTGCAGCGCGCCACCGACTCGGCCTCAGGGCAAGGCATGCCCCCACCAGCAGGCCGCCAGCACTGCCACCACGCACCGCGAGGCGATCGGGCGAGGCAACCTTCTGATCCACCAAGTGGTCAGCCACGGCGAGAGTGTCGGTGAAGGTGTTGCGCTTGGCCAACAACTTGCCGTCCAGATACCACTGCCTTCCCAACTCGCCACCCCCGCGCGGGTGCGCCAACGCCCACACCCATCCGCGGTCGACCAGCGAGAGGCGGGCCACGGAGAACCAAGGCGGCATGGACGCCTCGTAGGCCCCGTAGCCGTACACCACACAGGGTGCGGTGCCATCCACGGGCAGATCTGCCAGGTGCACCACGTCCACTGGTACCGCCACGCCGTCGGGTGCGGTGGCCCACAGGCGGCGGGCCGTGTAGCGGCTGAGATCCACGTTGGGTGTCGGCAGGACCTTCACCACGGTCCTGGCACCCGTTCGAACATGCTCGTCGATCACGGTGGGTGGCGTGGTGAGCGACTGCACACGGATCCGCACTGTGTCGGTGTGCCACTCGGGGTTGGCATCCAGTTCCAGGTCGTGGGGCTCGTCCAGGCCCACGATGGTGCGTTGGGAGCCGTCGAGGAACCGAACCAGGAGTTCCTGTTGAGCCTGGCGCCACCAGTGCACGAGTAGATGCCCAGCGAACGGTTCCACCGCCGTGATGCGTCGGCCGGCCTCGTGGGCGATCAACTCGGTCCACCGATCTGGCTGGTCGTGTGGTGCGGTCATCACCCGAAAGTCCACGGCCTCGAGGTTGGTCAGGATCACGAAGCCGTCACCGGCGTCGTCCACCGAGTACTCCACGTCGTCGGCACGAGGCCGAACCAGGCGCGGGGTGGTGTCGGTAGCAGCGTCGGCCGGCAGCACCCACACTTCGCTCGAGGTATGGCTCGCCGAGGTGATCAGGATCCACGCGTCGCTGCGACTGCGCTCCAGATGCACGAAGAAGCGTTCGTCGGGTTCCTCCCACACCAACACGTCGTCGCTGGCCGAGGTGCCCACCTGGTGACGCCACACCTGGTACGGCCTCATGGCGGCGTCGGGCATCACGTAGAACAGGGTCGAGGCATCGGTGGACCACGCTGTGCCACCCCATGACGTGCCTTCGATCACGTCGTCCAG
>CAYMUC010000069.1:6149-14199 GCA_964393535.1 uncultured Ilumatobacteraceae bacterium
TTCCCCTGGGCCGGTCGCCAGGCGGCGAATACGCATCTTGTAGAGCTCCGAACCGTCGAGGTCGCTGGACCAGGCCAGCAGTTGGTGGTCAGGACTCAGGTCGAAGGCTCCGAGGTCGAAGTGATCGTGCCCGTCGGCCTCGACGTTCTCATCCAGCAACACGACGTCGGTGGCACGGTCGGCGGAGGAGCCTCGGCAGTGCACCGGGTAGGCAGCGTCCTGCTCGGTGCGGGTGACGTACCACCACGGCCCCTTGCGAACCGGTGGTGATTGGTCGTCTTCCCGCACGCGTGAACGGATCTCGCCGAACAGTTCCTCCACCAGCGACTCGTGGGGGGCGAACCAGGCTGCGGTGTGCTCGTTCTCGGCGGTCAGGTACGCCACGACGTCAGGGTCGTTGCGGTCGGCCAGCCATGCCCAAGGGTCGTCCACGGCACCTGTCGGACGCTCGTGACGATGAGGGACCTGTTTGGCGACGGGGGAGGACAGTTCGGGCACGCCGGAAGGGTACGGGTAGCGTCGGGCAGCGATGCGTGTCTGGATCGATCAAGACCTCTGCACGGGGGATGGACTGTGTGTCGATCACTGTCCCGACGTGTTCGTGCAGATGGAGGACGGCATCGCTTATGTGGCCGAAGCCGGCGAGGTCCTGCACGACCCGGGCGGCTCGGGCAGCCTGGCCTGGGTGGCGCCCAAGCATCTGGGCGCTGTGGTCGAGGCCGCCGAGGTGTGCCCTGGCGAATGCATCTTCATCGAGATCGACGATGTGGATGCCGCGGTCGCCTGAGTGGAGTCACACCACGAGCGCTAGGATCTCGCACCTATGTCCAAGAAGACCAAGAAGCGCAAGGCCAAACTGCGCCGTTCCAAGGCCAACCACGGCAAGCGTCCCAACATGGGGCGGGGCTGACGCACCTGTTGCAGTTGGTCGTGGCCGATGATCCTGCCCGATGGCAGGCTCTCGGCCTTGTCGGCACTTCTGCCCCCGACGATCGTTGGCATTGCGTTGCTGGACCCGTGACTGTCACGGTCGATCCTGCGCAGTCCGGACGAGGTGTCGTTGCGTGGGGCCTGGCATCGCCGGTCGAGTCGGTCCCTGACCTTGGTGTGGCGTTGGTCGTTGCCGACGCCCCGCCGGTGGTGGCCGACCCTCGGTTGCTCGGTGTGGACCATGTGGTGCTGATGACCACCTCGCTCGATGCCACCTGCGGGTTGATCGAGACCCATCTGGGGTCGCCGCTCAAGCGTGTGCGCGATGCCGGTGGCGGGGTGCGACAGGGGTTTCACCGCCTGGGGGACGTCATCGTGGAGGTGGTCGAACGGCCTGATCTGCCAGCAGGGCCCGCCCACTGCTGGGGATTCGTGTTCACCGTCGAGGACGTCGACGACCTCGTGTCCAACTGGGGTGACGAGGTGGCGAGTGCGCCTCGGCCGGCGGTGCAGCCTGGCCGGCGGATCTCGTCGCTTCGAAAGGGTGCCGGACTGGCGACGGCGGTGGCCTTCATGACACCGCACCGATCCGTAGACTCTGCCGAGTGATGTTGCAGGCTCGACGACTGGCATTCGCACTTCTGGCGGCCTTGTTGCTTGCTGTGGGAGTGTCGTCGTCGGCGCAGGCACGTCCACCGTTGTTGGTGGCGCCCGAACGTTTCCACCACACGCGTCTCCCACTCGATCCACAGCGTTGTCCGAGGTGGGCGCGCTTGGCCGTGGTCGACCGGCAGGCTCAGCGAGGTTGGCTGTGCGAGAGCATGCGGGTGTTGCACGAGTTCCCCGTCACCACCGCTCGTGATCAACCCGATCCGGGTTGGTACCGGGTGTACGCCCGGGACATCCAGGCGTGGTCCAACATCGATTCGGCACCCGTGACCATGACCCACTTCGTGGCCTTCACCCGGGGCAAGTACGAAGGGGCTCGGGTGGCGTTCCACTCGGTGCCGGTGTACCGCGACGGCACCTGGGCTCAGCCCGACGACAGCGTGGGCACCATCGAACATTTCGGCGACTCCGCTGGATGCATCCGCACGTTGCCCGAGGATGCGCGGGTCATCTGGGATCATCTCCGCCTGGGCGACTGGGTGATCATCGCCAGCTAGCAGAGACGAGGGTGGCTCACACCCTGATCAACGAGACCTGGTACGGCTCGAACTGCCGATCGGCGGTGACGAGGGGAATGTCGAGCACCTGGGCTTGGGCGATGAGGAGTCGGTCGAAGGGATCTCGATGGTGCATCGGCAGATGTGCGGTGGCGAGAGCGTGGGCGTGTTCGACGGGTAGTGCCTCGGTGCCGGTGATGCGAAGGCACGAGGGGATGTAGATGTTCGGAGGTTCTGGCAGGTCGAGCTTTCCCTGCTGGAACTTGATGACGATCTCCCAACTGCTGGCAGCCGAGAGCAGGAGCTGGTTGCGGGAGTCCCTCAGTGTCTCGAGAACATCAGCTCGAAGCCGTTCTGGTTCGGTGAGAAGCCAGAGCCAGACATGTGTGTCGAGAAGCAGCCTCATTCGATACCGAACAGTGCAAGTTCGTCGTCGTTCAGAGGTGCATCGAAATCGTCGGCAATGACGATGCGACCGGCCTCCGATCCGAAAATGCGCGGAGACTCCGCGGGCGCAGGGACGAGGCGAGCCACCGGTGTGCCGCCGCGATGAATCTCGACTTCGTGGCCGCTCTCGACGTAGCGCAGCAACTCCGAAAGGCGCGTCTTGGCTTCATGGACACCGACCTGAAGCGCAACGGGGCTGGTGGACTTAGTCATGAACTTAGTCTACATCCCGCTGGTCGAGAAAGGCTCGCCCCGGATCGCAGTCGTCGGCCAGGGGACACCAGCGGCATGTGGGGCCGGGTCGTCGCACCGGCTCGGCCAGTTCGTGGTGCAACTCGATCAGGCGGAGCACTCCGGCTGCTGTTCGTCGGGCGGCGGCCACCAGGGTCCCTTCGGTCACGTCCTCCACGTGCGCCTCGGCTTCGTCGAGGTAGTAGCTTGCGACTTTGCGAGGCGGCACACCCAGGGTGATGGTGTCCAGCAGCGCATAGAAGCGCAGGTCTTCGCGGTGCATGGGCGATGGCCACCCGGTCTTCAAGTCGATGATCACCTTGTCGCCCGCCCTGCCAAGGGTGAGGTCCACCTTGCCCGACAGCCGAAGACGCCCGCCGGCGAACTCCGTGGCGATGCGGCTCTCGGTGCGTGGAATCCATGCCGGCTTCAGCGGCGGGAAGCAGTCGAAGAAACGCGAGACGTGGTTCACCGCCAGGCTGCGGATCTCGGCGCGGTCGTACTCGCCCAGCGCCTCGAGGTAGCGGGAGATGGGAGCGGTCGAGTCCATGAGTCGCACGATCGCCTCATCGACCAACTCGGCCGGTACGGGTTGGCCGGTCACGTGGACGCCCAGTTCGATGGCCCGGTGGGCCACGGTGCCCCGGGCGGTGGCCGGGCTCCATTCGAAGGCGCCGTCACCGGCCAGATGGTGAGCCTCGCACTGATGCACCCCGGCGAGGGCGTGCTTCGACACGAACAAGGGCCGATCCTCGGGAATCACCGACGCAGCGGCGGTCAGGGCGTCGTCGAGTTCGGCCCGCAATTCCAGGCCCAGGTCGGCGGGGATGTGGGCTCTTTCTTGGTCGACGCTCTTGCCCAACAAGGCGATCACCCGCAGTTGGGCGGGGTTCAACTCGGTCACCAGGAAAGCCTGACACACCCCCTCGTCATGATGGTGGCCGTCATGGAAACGCTCACCACCGTCCACTTCGCCCACACCGCACGCATGTTGGCCGACACCGCCCGGTCTCTCGGTCTTGTCGCCCCCGGCTTTCGCAGTCCACCCCGTCTGGTGGGGGTCGATCGGTCGGTGCGGCGCCAGGGCGATGACCATGCCGTGGTGGCGGTGCGACTCATGGGGCGTCCGGCATGGGCCGTCATCGCCGACATGGTGGAGGGGGTGGTGGTGGCCAATGCACTGACGTCTCCCGAGGCCGATCGGGTGAGAGCTCACCTGTGGCAGGCCGTCACCGAAGGAGGTGCGAGCACAGGGATGCTCACCGCTGTGGCATGAGGACGCTTTGGAGATCATGGACCTCGCCCGATGTCCAACAGGACTAACCTGCGCGCTGTCGTCGGGTCGGGGGGCTTGGCGGTCGTGGGGAGGTCCACATGCGCGGTCGACGGGTTCGGGTGGTCGGCATTGTCGCCACTCTTGCCGTGGTGGTGGCCTGCGGAGGCTCGGGTGACGGTGACGCGGTGGGCGACACCACACAGGCGCCCTCGACGGCCGCACCGACCACCGCAACCCCGGCCAGTACTGCACCTTCCAGTTCGGTCGCCGAGGGCAGCGAGGACACCACCGGATCCTCGGACAGCGATTCGTTCACCGAGGTCCTCGCTGACCTTCCGGTGCCGGCGGGGACACCCTTTCGCCTCGGGTTGGTCAATACCGAAGGCGTGCCAGGGCTCGATTTCCCTGAAATCCGCCAGTACATCGAGGCGGCTGTCGCCTACCTGAACCAGCACGGGGGTTTCGGTGGTCGACCCGTCGAACTGGTGAGTTGTGTGGCGGCCGGCTCGCCCGAGAGTTCACAGACCTGCGCACAGGAGTTGGTCGCAAAAGACGTCGAACTGGTGCTGTTGGGCTTCGACTTGTTCGCTCAATACTCCACCTATGGCGCGGCGGGCGTGCCGGTCATCGGTGCGCTGCCCATCCTGCCGCCCGACTATCAAGCCGACGCGCTGTTCGTGACGGGGGGCAACCTCACGGTCACCGCCGCCATGGCAGGTGTGGTCGTGGAGCATTTCGGTGCCTCCAAGGTGGCGGTGCTCAGTGCCGACGACGTGGGCTCCAACAGCACCGAGGCCTCGTTCGTCGCAGCACTCGACGCCCTCGGAGTTGATCACGTCTCGGTGAAGGGTGCGGTCAACGAGACCGACGCCGGCTTCCAGGGCCTGGTGCGCCAGGCCGACCGCCAGGGAGCCGGTCTCTTGGTGTCGCTGTACGGGGGCGACGGGTGTCTGGGGATGATGCGAGGGCGTCAGACGCTCGCGGTGGCCACGCCGGTGCTGAGTACCTCGGCGTGCGCAGGGGCCAGTGTGCTTGATCAGGCTGGCGATGCAGCCGAAGGCTGGGTGTTCGCCGGAGCGGGGGAGAACACCGACTCACCCGATGACCTCCTCATCCGTACCATGCTGGCCCCGGCACTGGGGGTGAGCCCCGACGAGGTGGACACCGGTTCGTTGGGGTTGGGCATTCTGGGTCTCATCGGGGTGATGTCGTTGGCCAAGTTCGCCCACCTCATCGCCGACGATGGCGGCGAGGTGAACGCGACGGCGTTGTTCGAGTTCATGAGAGCCGATCAGGGGATCGATTTCTGGCCTTCGGGGCCCCCCAAGGCTTGTGGCGCTGCGCCGGACTACGTCTCGATCTGCTCGTTCGAGTTCCCAGTGGCTACCTACGTGGCAGGCCAAGGGCTTCGCGCGCTGCCCGGTCTCGAGTCCATCTCGGCGCTCGACTACCTGCCCTGACCGGTCACTGAGCATCACCATGGCTGACTACCTGTTCTACGCCCTGCTGGGAACCGGTGCCGCCGCCATCATCGCCGCGCTCGCCGTGGGCCTGGTCGTCACCTATCAGGGGTCGGGTGTGGTGAACCTGGCTCTTGGTGCCACCACGACGTGGACGGCGTTCACGTTCGCCGAGTTGCGTCGGGGCGACGTTCCTCTGCCCATACCCGGCCTCCCACCTCGTGTGCATCTCGCCGACGAGGTGCCCACAGTGATGGCGATGCCCATCGCTCTCGCGGTGGGGGCGCTGTTGGCGTGGCTCGTGTACGGCCTGGTGTTCCGACCCCTACGCTCGGCCCCGTCGCTGGCACGAATGGTGGCCGCCGTCGGAGTACTGGTGGTGGTGCTCGGTGTGGTGGATCGCCGTCTTGGAGATGTGCGCGCCTTACGAACCCCGAACGTGTTGCCCAACGAACCCGTCACACTGTTCGGCGACGTGACCGTGCCCCGTGACGGCCTGTGGCTGGTGGCGCTCGTGGCGGTGATGTCGGCGTTGCTGTGGTGTGTTGCCCGGTTCACGGTGGTGGGTCTTCGTGTGAGGGCAGCTGCCGAGAACGAGAAGGCAGCCGTCATGGTGGGGTTCTCGCCACAACGCTACGCGGCAGCGTCGTTCGTGGTGGCGGGGCTGTTCACGGGCACCGTCGCCATCTTGGCCACGCCCATGCTGCAACTCACCCCCACGGTGTTCACGCTGAGCATGGTGGTGCCGGCACTGGGTGCGGCCGTGGTGGCTCGCCTCCGGTCGGTCCCCGTCGCTGTCATCACCGCCCTCGCCATCGGTCTCATCCAGTCCATGTACACCCAGGCTCAGATGGACTGGTCGTGGTTGCCAGCGCGGGGTGGCCGTGAATCACTCCCGCTGTTGGTCATCGTCGTAGCAGTCGCCGTCGGCGGTGCCAAGGTCCCCGGTCGTGGCGAGCTCACCACCGCTCGCCTTCCGGGCGTACCCGCCGCCGTGGCTCGACCCACACTGCTCGCGGGCTCGTTGGTGGTGGCCGTGGTTGCCGTGGTGGCATTGGGGCCACTGTGGCGAGGAGCGATGCTCACCACCATGATCGCCGCCGTTTTCGCGTTGTCATTCGTCGTCCTCACCGGCTTCGGCGGCCAGATCTCCCTCGCTCAGTTGGCCTACGCCGGGGTCGCTGGCTTTGGCCTGTCGAAGTTGGCCACCAACTGGGGAGTGCCGTTCCCGGTGGCACCACTCATCGCCGCTGTCATCGCCAGCGTGCTGGGCATGATCGTGGCCCTGCCGGCTCTGCGCATCAGAGGTACCGAACTGGCCATCATCACCTTCGCCGCCGGTGTCGCCATCTCAGAACTCGTGTTCAAGAACCCCGACCTCGTCGGGTCGGCGTCCACGGGTGGGGCACCTGTACCCAACCCTCGCCTGGGGTCGTGGGATCTCGGTCTGGTGGCGGGGACCTCATCGTCGAGGCCGGTGTTCGGCCTGCTGGTGCTTTTCGTGCTGGTGTGCTGCGCCGGGTTCGTGATGCGACTCCGCAACAGTCCCTCCGGACGGCGCATGTTGGCGGTGCGCTCCAGCGAACGGGCAGCGGCGGCCTGCGGCGTGAACGTGGCCTCCACCAAGATCGCCGTGTTCGGTGTAGCGGCGTTCCTCGCCGGACTGGGTGGATGCCTCACCGCCTACCGGTTCAGCAACGTGTCGGATGCCTCGTTCGGCGTCGTGGCGTCGCTGATGGCTGTGACCATGGCCTATTTGGGTGGCATCACGACAGTTGGTGGTGCCGTCACCTCGGGCCTGTTGGCGGCATCGGGCGTCGTGTTCTACGGCCTCGGCAGGCTGTCCGACTCGACAGGGCGCTGGGACGTCGTCATCGGGGGCGTGGTGCTGATCGTGGTGGTGATCCGCTGGCCCGAAGGCATTGCATCGGCAGTGGCCGCACGGGCGGCCCGCCGCCGCCGACTGAGGTCTCAGAGACCGACCGGACCAGAGGCGCTGGCGGCCACCCAACTTCCATGAGCGCCGTAGGGAACCCGTTGAGGGAGTTCCACCGTGGCCACAGGAGGCCCCGAGAAGTCCTGTGCGTCCACGATCACGAGGCGCGACCGGTCGCTGGCGGTGTCGTGGGCGATGGTGATCACCCAGCCCTCGTCTTCACCTGCGTCGGGTGACGCAGGTGCGAACACCGGCTCCCCGCCACGCACACCGTCGCCCAGGTGATGCTCCCAGCACTGACCGGATTCGAGGTCGTACTTCCACAAGGCCGACCCGTACACCGGCTCCTCTGACACCCCTTCGCCGGCCATCGCCATGAGGTAGCCGTAGCGGGCCTGCTGGCCGATACGGCGGTCGTCCACCCGACCGAAATCCCCGGGGCGGTCGTCCACCTGTTCCTCGGTGACGGTGCCCCGCGCAGGGTCGATGGTCCACCTCCACAGGCGACCCACCTCGGCGTAGTCGTCGGAGTGCATGCCGAAGGCCTCGGGTTGGCGCGACACGTGCAGCACGATGCGACCGTCGTCGGTGTCGTGGGCGTTGA
>CAYMUC010000069.1:14210-16662 GCA_964393535.1 uncultured Ilumatobacteraceae bacterium
CAGCGGGTGGAACACGTAGCACGGGTCGATGTCGAACCAGCGCACATCGGCATTGGTGCCGGTGCGGGGCATCACGCCCAGTCGTGCCCCGGCGTCACGGTTGAACCGGAACGGGATGCCGGTGGCCAGCGCGTCGAGGTCGAAGCACACCGGAAGATCCATGAACACCACGTGGGAGGCCGTCACGTTGAAGTCGTGCATCATCACCATGCGGGGGATGTCGATGCCTTCGATCTGGCGGACCACACCGTCGGCGCCGATGCGGATGTAGCGCAGGTACGGAGCCTCGAGCGCCATGTAACTGAACGCCAGGAGCTCGCCGGTGACCGGACACACCTTGGGGTGAGCCGTCATGGAACAGGTGAGGCCACCGCCGAAGTTCTCGTAGCCCAGGGTGTTCAGTTCACCGTCGAGGGCCCACGGCCAGTGCGCCTCCTCCAGGGCCAGCAGCTGACCTCGGTACGCCAGAACATGCGTGTTGCCCTTGCCGCGGGTCATGTCCATCATGTCGCCGCCCATGGGGTCGTCGAGGGGATCGGTCACGTTTGGGGTCTGGACGAAGCGGTTGCGGTACCACTCGGCCCGGCCGTTGCGCAGACGAACGCCGTGCAGCATGCCGTCACCGAAGAACCAGTGCGGCGCACTGCCCGTCACCGGGTTCGGGCCGGTGCGCACGTACAAGCCGTTCAGTTCCGGGGGAATGGCACCCTGCACGACGAGATCGGTGGCGTCCACCTCGGTGAGAACGGGCGCCCAGTTGCCCCTCAGGTGCCACGGTGCGGTGTCGGTGCTGGTCATGACTTTCCCCCTGGTGCGGCCTTCGCCGCCGTCGATCCCCGGTGTGCAACTTAGGGCATCTGGTGAGCGGGGGCGATGGCAGTAGCGTCGCAGTGAGGCCCGGGTGGCGGAATTGGCAGACGCGGGGGGCTTAAACCCCCCTTCCCGCAAGGGAGTACGGGTTCGAGTCCCGTCCCGGGCACGTGATCTCCTGAGGTTCGCCCACCACGAGAGAGCGGTATCGGCGAAGCCCAGTTTGAGCGGCAGGTCGGTGGCGCCGTAGAGCGCGAGCGCCCACGACACCGGGTTGGCGATCGCCGCTCCGATGATCGACGACCATTCGGGGAACCAGTTCATCGCACCGGCTCCGGCATCGGTGACGGCACCGGCTCGTCCACCCATGGATGCAGTGAGAACACGTCGCCCACCGCGATCTCGAGTGCCGTGGCGAGCCGCAGGGCGAGCGACAGGCTCGGGCTGTACTCGCCATGCTCGAGATACCCGATGGTCTGGAGTGGACGCCGATCGCGTCGGCGAGCTGCTGACGGCTCAGACCGCGGTCCGTGCGGACCTGCTCGAGTCGATTGTGGACGGGAGTCTCATCACGCGGGGCGGACCATGAGGTAGTAGCATAAATGCTATATAGCAATAATGCAACACTGCCTTCGGCGGAGATGCGTCACCGTCGTGCAGTTCGCACTGTGCAGGCCTGGTAGGGCTTACCCCGCTTCCCGCACGGGAGTCCGGGTTCGAACTCCGTCCTGGTCTCCCGCGTGTTGTTGGCGCGTTCCGATCGGTATAGCGTGCTTGCTATGTCTTGGGGTGAGATTGAGCTCGAACCCGAGGTCGTTGAATGGTTCTATTCGCTCACCGAGGAGCAGCAATCACGTGTTGGATTCCATGTCGACCGCCTTGCCGTGCAAGGGCCGCTCCTCAGCGAGCCGTACACGAAGCAACTCGACGGCAAACTGCGTGAGTTGCGTTTCTACCTGGGATCGCGGCAGACACGTGTCACGTACTGGATCGCGCCGGGGCGGGTGATCGTGTTGTTGACGGTCTTCACGAAGATGAGACAGAACGAACGCCATGAGGTGGCACGTGCCCGACGTGCTCTGGCTCGATGCATGGACGAGCACGGAATGACAGGAGACGCCCGATGAGCTCAGGAAAGAAATGGTCAGAGATCAAACGACCAGACTCCGCGACGGCGCGGGCCGCCGTGCAAGATGAGGAGCGGGTGTCTCAGTTCCGAGAACTTGTCTTCCGGTTGCGTACCGAGGCGGGTCTGACACAAGCCGAACTGGCACGGCGCATGGGCACCACTCAGTCCGCAATCGCCCGCATCGAGGGCGGTGGCTCGCGGCCCACCTTGGAGACCCTGGAGCGTCTCGCCGCAGCGGTCGGTAAGGAGTTCGTCATCGGGGTTGGTGACAGCCTGAGTGGAAATCGCTCGATCGCCAAGCTCGTCCGAGAGGGTCACGCCGTGGTTCGAGCCACAGGCTGACGCGGGTCTCCTCGCCGGTTCACCGCGTGTCCGGGGTGCACGAAAGGTGCACAGGACGTATGCGGACGGGACTGGACTCAGTGGACGGAGACGGACGACGGCCCGGACTGACTGGACGGTCTGTACGAGTACGGACTCAGAAGTACGGACGTACAGGGCTTAAACCCCCCT
>CAYMUC010000070.1:0-10649 GCA_964393535.1 uncultured Ilumatobacteraceae bacterium
CAGAGCGTCCGCCTGAAAAGCGGAAGGTCACCGGATCGACGCCGGTCTCGACCACCAGGAGCCAGCCCGACCCCGGACCGGGGTCGTGGGCTGGCACACTGTTCGCCGTGGAACGCTTTCGTGAGTTGGCCGGCGAGGTTCTGGTCGGTAAACCCACAGTGGGACTAGCCCTGCTACTCGGTGGTTGGCTCATCACTCGTGTCACCCGTGTGGTGGTGCGACGTGTCATCCGTCGACTCGCCGAGTCCAGTGCCCGACGGTTCCGTGGTGAGACGGCGGAGATGGGCGAGCAACGCCGCCGCCAGCGCGTGGATGCCGCTGCTCACATGCTGCATCACCTCATCGCCCTGGTGGTGTGGATTGGCGTGACCATTGCCTTGTTCCAGATCTTGGACCTGGACGCTGCGTTCTTTCTGAGCAGTGCTGGCTTCATCGGGGCCGGCTTGGCCATCGGAGGCCAGCACAAGGTGAACGACTACCTCACCGGCCTCTCGGTGCTGCTCGAGGACCGGTACGGCGTGGGTGACGAGATCGTGGCGCATGTGCCGAACTGGGCCGAACCGATCCATGGCGTGGTGGAAGCCGTCGGACTCGTGTCGACGCGCGTGCGGGACCATCGCGGAACCCTCCACCTACCACACAGTTCGCTGAACGGGTTGAGAAACCTCAGCCAGGAACCGGCCGAGGCTCGGCTGGCGGTGACCCTGCCCGAAGGTGCGGACGCTGCCGAGACGGCGCAGGCAGTGGCCGACGCCATGCGGGAGTTGGCTGGTACCAAGAACCTCACGGGAGTGTTGTTCGTGGACGACATCAAGG
The DNA here is from genome assembly GCA_964393535.1 of uncultured Ilumatobacteraceae bacterium. Classification (GTDB taxonomy): domain Bacteria; phylum Actinomycetota; class Acidimicrobiia; order Acidimicrobiales; family Ilumatobacteraceae; genus CAYMUC01. Next base: position 817 of record CAYMUC010000070.1, read on the forward strand.
CGGCGGCCACCGACGACGACCACGTCGAGGTTGCGGTGCGTACGGCGCGCCCCTTGGACGCCGAAGAGCGAGACCTCCTGGTCCGACGGACAGAACAACGCCTGTCGCGCAGGCCCTGAACCTGCCGGACCAGCCACCCGGTCCAGGTGGAGGGAACGGCTTCTCCCGTCGTCGGACAGCATTCGGATTCATGCTGGTCATGGACCGACCCTGCACCGTCAGCGAAACGCGCGCAGCCGTCAGCCCACGAGATCGGCCAGGTCCGCCCGTCGCACCGGACCCGAGATGATGGACCCGTCGGTGCGTCCCACCGACACCGGTTGCCCATCGGCTGTGAACTGCACCCCCGTGACCCCGGGCTGCTCGATCATCGTGAGCACCACCTGCGCGATGGCCAGGACCTGCTCGCTGGAGGGCAACTGCAGTAACGCAGGATCGACATCGACGCTGACCAGGCCCTCGTCATCGAGGGTGGCGGCGACCACGTCGCCCGGTTGCAGGACGGTCCGCGCGTCGGCCACCCGCCCCACCGCTGCCTCCAGCAGTCCGAGAACCTGCACCGGATCGGCGGCGAACGGCACCAGCATGGGCACCGCTCTCAGTCGCTCGCCTTTCACCACGTACACCAACGATGGCGTCCCTGCACCTTCTGGCTCGGGGGCTGGAAGGGGGTTGGGGTCCAACAGGTTGTACGGCACACGCTCGGGTGCCACCCGTCGCGCCTGATCGTCCAGTGGCACGCCGCACGATGTGGCCAACACCGTCGCCCCGAGCAATCCCACCAGGACTTTCATGCTCTCGCCACCCTGAACCACAGACGGAATCGAGCACCACCGCCGGGCCGATCGGTCACATCCAGGTGGCCGTCGAGGTGGCGGGCGTGCTCGGCGGCGATGGACAGGCCGAGGCCCGAGCCCGGCCGCTGGCGCGCATCGTCAGAACGGGCGAAACGCTCGAAGATGCGCTGACGGTCCTCCACCGGAACACCCGGTCCGGCGTCATCGACCTCGATGCGCAGATAGGGCACAGCACCCAGCACCGCCACTCGGACGGCTCCTCCACCATGCACGGCGGCATTCCGCAGCAGGTTCGACACGACCCGCTCCAGACGCCGCTTGTCCACCCACACCACCTGCACACCCGGGTCGGGCGCGTCGGCCGGCTCGGGGATGGATTCGATGACCAGGTCGCTACCACCCACCTGACGAACCACCCGTCGCAGCACGTCCAGCAACCGCACCTCCTCGGTGATGGTGCCGTCGACGCCCGCTTCGAGACGGGACATCTCCAGCAGATCGGTCACCAGTTCATCGAACTCGTCGATCTCCTGCGACAGCAGGTCCAATGCCTCGGCAGCGACCTCGCTGAGTTCATCTCGGCGCCGGCCCAGCACGTTGGCAGCCGAGCGCATGGCCGCCACCGGGGTCCGTAGCTCGTGGCTCACATCCGAGGTGAACCGGGCCTCTCGGGCGATCCGCTCGCCCAGGGCTGCAGCCATGTCGTTGAAGGCCGCCACCAACCGTGCGAGGTCAGGATCGGGATCGGGTGCCAGGCGGGCATCCAGATCTCCACTGGCCAACAAGGCTGCAGCACGCGAGGTCGCCGACAACGGTGCCAGCACGCGCCTGCTGGTCCACGTGGCAACGCCGGCACCTGCAGCACTGAGCAGGAACGCACCGATGGCCAGCACCGTCGACAATCGGGTCATCGTCGAGTCGATGCGCTCCAGCGGGAAAACCTCGACATAGTCGAGACCCGCTGCCGGCAACGGAAGAGCGACCGCCAGTCGTGGGGCACCGGCGGCATCGAAGCGCATCCGACTGGCCGACGACTCGTCGAGAGCCGTCAACAGGGAGCCGGGCAACGCGTCGGGACCTGTGCCGATGGAGGAACTGAACCAGTCGTCGCCCGAGCGGACCAAGATGATGGATCCAGGTTCGGAGCGAAGCCCCCGAAGGATCTCGTCGAGCGTCTGACGACCGGCGACCGCCAGGTCCCGCACCGTTCGGGCGTTGGCCGAGGCCTCTGCCAGGGCCGCATTCTCACGTTGTTCCAGCAGATACGAACGCACCGTGAGCACCGTGATGAGCGACAAGGTGCCAGCGATGGCGGCAGCGAGTCCGGCACCGACCAGCGCCACCCGGGTGCGAAGACCCAGGCGACGTCCTGCCGGACGAGGACCCGCCACCGTCGCGGTCACGTGCCGTACCTGAACCCGAGATCGGGAGCGGTGAGCATGGGCATGAACGGTACCCCCGCCTCATCGGCCATGGCGCCGCACGTCCCCCCGCGATCGACGATCACCGTGATGAGAACCGGCACGGCACCGAACGCTCGCACCGCCTCCACGGCCTCCATGATGGAGGTGCCTCGCGTGACGGTGTCCTCGGTGATGACCACCCGATCGCCCGGTTGCAGTGCACCAGCCAATCGTCCGGTGACCCCGTGGTCCTTGGCTTCCTTCCGGACGCTGAAACTGCGCAGAGTCACACCGCGGGTGGCCGCCACGGCCGCCACGCCGAAGGCGACGGGATCCGCACCCATGGTGAGCCCGCCGATGGCCTGAGCATCAGCCGGAATCAGCGACAGTGCAACGTCGGCCACCAGCAGGATGCCATCGGGTCGACAGGCCGTCTGCTTGGTGTCGAGGAACCACGAACTGGTGGCGCCACTCTTGAGCGTGAAGGTGCCGCGCTTCAAGGAGTGCTGCAGCACATGGGCACGCAGGGCATCCCGGGCGGGGTCCAGTGGGGGGAGGGCATCGGAATCGCTCATCGCCCGAGGACCGTAACGTGATGGCATGCAACTGGCCGACTTCCGCATCTTCACCGAACCTCAACAGGGCGCCACCTACGACGATCTCTTGGCAGTTGCTCGACGCGCCGAGAGTCTGGGGTTCGGTGCGTTTTTCCGCAGTGACCACTACCTGAAGATGGGCGAGGTGACCGGTCTGCCCGGCCCCACCGACGCCTGGGTCACGCTGGCCGGACTGGCGCGGGACACCACCAGTATTCGGCTGGGCACGCTGGTGAGCTCAGCCACCTTTCGTTCGCCCGGACCCCTCGCCATCAGCGTGGCGCAGGTGGATCAGATGAGTGGTGGTCGGGTGGAGTTGGGTCTGGGTGCCGGCTGGTACGAAGCCGAGCACCAGGCCTACGGCATCGAGTTCCCGGCGCTTGGCGAGCGGTTCGAGCGCTTTGGCGAGCAGTTGGCCATCGTGCACGGCATGTGGTCCACCCCGACCGGCACCACCTTCGACTTCGAGGGCCAGCACTACCGGGTGACCGACTCGCCTGCACTGCCCAAGCCCGTGCAGGCAGGTGGTCCGCCCATCATCATCGGCGGTGGCGGTGCCGTGCGCACGCCACGACTCGCGGCCCGATACGCCGCCGAGTTCAACGTGCCTTTCGTACCCATCGAGTTCTTCCAGCAGCAGCGCGATCGGGTGACGGCTGCGTGCGAGGCCATCGACCGGGACCCCGCCACCATGACCTGGTCGGTGGCACTGGTGGTGTGCTGCGGCGAGAGCGACGCCGAGGTGAGACGTCGTGCTGCCGCCATCGGCAGGGAACCCGACGAACTGCGCACGAACGGCGCCGCGGGCACCCCGTCGGAGGTGGCCGAGACCCTGGGGCGCTGGGCCGAGGCCGGTGCTGAGCGCATCTACCTCCAGGTCTTGGACCTCGGTGATCTGGAGCATCTCGACCTGATGGCCCAGACGATCGCTCAGAGCACCTGACCAGCGCCGCAGTCGACCACGTGGTTCAACGAGCGGGTGACGTACGCAGCGGTCATGGCGTCACCCCGCTCGTTGCCGGCGTCGAAGGTACCCACCAGGGACATGGCACCCGAGAGGTAGTACAACACCGCCTCCCGGTAGTGCAGCAACGCGTCGTCGGCGTCGTACTGCACGCCATGACGCGCCAGTCCATCGAGCCAGCGCTGCAGCAGGGAGCGCCAATGCTCTCGCGCGATGTCGTGGGGCACGCTGTTCCCGATCATGTAGGCGATGTCGGCCACGCCCCTACCCCGCAGCGACAACTGGAAGTCGATGAAGGCCACACGCGACGGCTCGTCGCGAGAGAAGAACACGTTGTCGAGTCGGGTGTCGCCGTGGATGACGGTGTTGGGTCCTTGCGACGTGCGCAACGTGATCTCCTCGAACCGAGGCGCAAGTGCCGCTGCCACCTCCAAGGCCTCGGCTGGCAACAGGTGCGCCCACCGCTCCTGCAGAACGGGCAAGCCGGCGCGGTAGATCTGGGGCACCACTGCCAGATACTGCGGCGCATCCTGCGTCGGGAGCCAGGTGAGGCTGTCGAGCTCGGAATGCTGCCACCAGTACGCGTGAAATGCGGCGAGGGCGTCCACGATCGACTGGGTCTGCGCCAAGGTGGCACCCACCACCTGATCACCCACCTCCCAGTCGTCGGCCAGGTCCTGCAAGATCAGCACGAATGACCCATCGGGCTCTGTGGGTGCGGCAAGGCACGACACCGCCGTGAGCGGCGAGCGGTCGATGACGTGGCGGAACATGGCGATCTCACGCTCGTACAAGCCCAGAGCCTGTGCCACGGCCAGGTTGGCCGGCTCGGTACAGGGCATCTTCACCACCACCGAGGTAGAGGTGCCGTCGTCGAGCGTGAGGTGAAGACGTGCGATCTGGCCGAAGATGCCCGTTCCCTCGCCGATATCGGTGCAGGCCACCGACGTCACCGTGCGGTGTGCTCGCGCCTGTGCGGGCAGCACCTCGTTCAACCACTCGGCGGTGACGGCCGACGGTGTACCTGGCAAAGCCATGACGTTCCCCCTTTGTCGTCCCCCTGAACGACCATGAAACGGTAGCAAGACCTCGGTGTCCGCTCGATGTTCGGTTGGCATTCGTTCTATGGAGTGGCCACACTATGTTTCTATGGCACCCCGCGGACCCCGTGAAGTCACCGAAGAACACAAGGCTGCAATGGCGGCCGGACGAGCCGAAAGCAGGGCCGTCCGAGCGTATTTGGAAGCCTTGGAACACAGTCGGCCTCGTCGGGGACGTAAGCGCACCGCAGAATCCATCCAGCAACGCCTCGATGCGATTGCGTCAGAACTGGATGATGCCGATGCGATGGACCGGCTGAAATTGGTCCAAGAGCGCATGGACCTAGAGGCGGAATTGGCCAACATGGGCCAGACCATCGACCTCACCGAACTCGAGGCCGAGTTCGTGAAGGTAGCGGCCTCGTACGCCAAGAGGAATGGCATCTCTTACGGTGCTTGGCGTGAGGTCGGCGTGGAACCGTCGGTCCTGAAGACCGCCGGCATCAAGCGCAACGACTGAACATCAGAGGTCGTCCAACGACGCGAACACCCGATCGAGGTGGCGCAACGACCGCTCGAGGTCGAACGCGTCGTCGAGTTGCCCAGGCTGCAGCCCCAGTTCAGGATCGTCTTCCAAGAGTGTTCGGAACGAACGTCGTTCCTCCCATGAGCGCATGGCTGCCGACTGCACGGTGCGATACGCCTCGTCGCGAGTTCGGCCGGCCTGCACGAGGGCCAACAGCACGGGTTGGCTGAACACCAGACCGTGGCTGCTGTCGAGATTGGCCTGCATCTGGGCCACATCCACGATGAGACCGTCGAGGAGGCGCCGCATCCGCCGCAACACATAATGGGTGAGATGCGAGGAATCCGGAAGCACAATTCGCTCGACTGAACTGTGGGAAATATCCCGTTCGTGCCATAAGGCGACATCCTGTAATCCGGCCTGGAGATTGGACCTCAAGACACGGGCCAATCCGCTCATGGTCTCTGCTGCGATGGGGTTGCGCTTGTGAGGCATGGCCGATGAACCCTTCTGCCCCACCTTGAACCCTTCCATGACCTCTCGCACCTCGGTGCGCTGGAGATGACGGAGTTCCACCGCCATGAGCTCGATAGTGGCCCCCACGGCAGCGCAGGCCCACAGATACTCGGCGTGACGGTCGCGGGCGATGACCTGCGTGGCAGGTACGGCACGTAATCCGAGGGACGCTGCCACATGTGCTTCCACGGCAGGATCGATATTCGAATAGGTGCCCACCGCTCCCGACAACTTGCACACCGCCACGGCATCACGTGCGGCACGCAGACGTCGACGGTCACGATCCATCTGCAAGGCCCACAACGCCACCTTCGCCCCGAAGGTGGTCGGTTCGGCGTGAATGCCGTGCGTACGCCCGATCATGACGCTGTGGCGATGGGTACGAGCCAGGTTCACCAGCGTGGCCACCAGATCGTCGGCCGCCGACAGCAGCAGGTCGGCGGCATCGCGCAGCATCCAGCACCATGCCGTGTCCACGACGTCGCTGGAGGTGAGTCCGTGATGAATCCACGACGCCTCGGGACCACCGATGGCGGCTTGCACCACATCCACGAACGCCGCCACGTCATGGTCGGTGACCGCCTCGCGCTCGGCCACCGCCGCCACGAAGGCAGCATCCACCCGAGGTGCCCGGGCGCGACACGCTGCGGCATGTGCCGCCGGCACCACATCCAAGGCGGCGTGGGCCTCGGTCGCCAGCAGTTCGATCTCCAGATAGCGGGCGAAGCGCGCCTCGTCGGAGAACGTGGCCGCCATCTCAGCCGTCTGATACCTGGGAATCACGGCCGTCGCTCCGCCATGTCGTCACGGCCAGGGCCGGTGCCCACGTAACGAATGGGCACCCCTACCTCGCGCTCGAGAGCGGCGACAAACGCCTGGGCGGCTCCGGGAAGATCGGCGAAGGACTGCGAGCCGGCAAGCGAAGTACGCCAACCCGGCATGGAGACCATGACGGGAACGATGCGCGCCAGGATCTCGACCCGATCGGGATACCCAGGGAAGGGCTGACCGTCCAGCTCGTACCCCACGCACATCTGCACCTCGTCGAAGGTGTCGAGGACATCGAGTTTGGTGAGGGCGATCTCGGTGAGCGAGTTCACCCGTACGGCATGACGCAGCATGACCGCATCCACCCAGCCGGTCCGGCGTCGGCGGCCGGTGACCGTGCCATATTCGTGTCCCAGGTCCACGAGGGCGTCGCCTCGAGCATCGGTGAGTTCGGTGGGGAAGGGACCCGAACCCACGCGGGTGGTGTAGGCCTTGGCGATGCCCACGATGCGGTCCAGCAAGCGGGGACCCAGGCCCGTGCCGGCACAAGCCCCACCAGCGGTGGGGTTCGACGAGGTCACGAACGGGTACGTGCCGTGGTCCAGATCGAGGAACGTCGCCTGAGCCCCCTCCAGAAGCAAGCGACCCCCGGCGTCCAGTGCATCGTGTAACAACCCCACGGTGTCGGCCACATACGGCCTCAGTCGCTCGGCCAGCGCCAGTTGGTCGGCCACCACCTGGTCCACGTCGAACGCCTCGTCGCCCATGGCCACCAACTGGGCATGTTCCACTTCAGCCCGTTGGCGGAGTTTGTCGGCGAAGCCGGCGGCATCGAGCACCTCGCCCACTCGAAGGCCGGTGCGGGAGGCCTTGTCGGCGTACGCCGGGCCGATGCCCTTGAGCGTGGTGCCGATCTTGGCGTCGCCTCGTCCGGCTTCGGCCACGGCGTCGCGCCGCTGATGCCACGGGAAGATGAGGTGCGCCAGGCTGGAGACGGCGAGGCGCTCACACGACACACCCCGCGCCTCGAGGCGATCGATCTCGGCGAACAGGGTGACCAAGTCCACCACGACGCCGTTGCCGATGACCGGTGTGACGTGCGTGTAGAGGATGCCCGAGGGCACGAGCTGCAGCGCGTAGCGCTCGTCCCCCACCACCACGGTGTGGCCGGCGTTGTGTCCGCCCTGATAGCGCACCACGTGGGTGTGATCAGCAGCGAGAAGGTCGATGACTTTGGCCTTGCCTTCGTCACCCCACTGGGTGCCGACGACGACGGTGACGGGCATGGCGTACGCTCCTTTGCGCTACGACAGGAACGTGGGGTGACCCTACCGCGCCGTCACCGCTAGCGTCGTGGTCCATGACTTCGGCTGCCGTGATGCGACGACTTCGCTGGACGGATCTCGATGACGCGACCCGACGCCGTCTGTTCGACCGTGGTCTGCGTGACATCGTGGATCCGGCTCTCCAGGCCTCCATCGCCGAACTCATCGACGACGTCCAGACACGTGGCGACGACGCCATCTGTGATGCCACGGCGCGCTTCGACGGCATCGGATTGGCGGTCGATCAGCTCCGTGTGACCGACGACGAACTGGACGCCGCCAGGGTGTCGCCCGAGTTGGATGCCGCCCTCGACGAGGCGATCGTGCATCTGCGGGCATTCAACGAGCACATCCGTCAGCGCGCCTGCGACTGGGAGTTGACCCTCGAGCCGGGTCTGGTGGTGGGCGAGAAGATCACCCCCGTGGCCTCAGTGGGTCTGTTCGTACCGTCGGGCAAGGCCAGTTACCCGTCGGTGGCGTATCAATTGGGTGTGCCGGCGGTGGTCGCCGAGGTCCCCGAGATCGTCGTGGTGGTACCACCGGTGCCCGGCGGCCGCGGTGAAGTGGACCCCGCCGTGCTGGTGGTGTGCCGCAAACTGGGCCTTCGCACCGTCGTGCGGGGCAACGGTCCGGCCTGCATCGCCGGCGTGGGCTTCGGCACCGAACATCTTCCCCGGGTGCGCAAGATCGTGGGGCCGGGCAGCCCGGCGGTGACCTGCGCCCAGGTGGAGATGCAACGCCACGGGGTGGTCACCATGATGGTGTTGGGTCCCACCGAGAGCCTGGTCATCGCCGACGACTCGGCCGACCCCGAACGCCTCGCCGCCGACCTGCTGATCGAAGCCGAACACGGCACCGACTCCACCGTCTTCCTGGTCACACCGTCCACCTATGTGGCTGATGCCGTGGACGCTGCCCTGCGACGTCAACTGGTCGACCTGCCCATGGTTCGTGCCGAAGCCGCCCGCGAGTCGCTGGGAACCAACGGCGGCTGCGTGCTGGTACGCGACCTCGACACGGCGGTGGAGGTGGCCAACCGCTTCGCCCCCGAGCACCTTCAAGTAGCCGTCTCACCCACGGTCGAAGATGCCGTGGTGGATGCGTTGGTGGATGCAGGCGAGATTCTCGTGGGTCAGCACACACCGTTCAGCGCAGCGAACTTCGTGATCGGCTGCCCGGCCTCGCTACCCACCAGTGGCTTCGCCAAGGTGTCGTCGGGCATCACGGTGGAGGCGTTCCTGAAGCGCACCGCCATTGCGCGCTGCAACGAACAGGCACTCGCCCGGCTCACGCCAGCCATCCTGGCGTTGGCCGACCACGAAGGGTTCCCCGCTCACGGGGCGGCTTTGCGGCGTCGGTTCCCCTGATCGCCTAGGTTCGCCCTCATGTCGTCTCCCCTCGACCCCGTCACCTTCCTGCACGGCCCAGCCATGAAGAACCGTCTCATGCTGGCGCCCCTCACCAATCAGCAGAGCCACGCCGACGGCACGCTGAGCGATGACGAACGCCACTGGTTGACCATGCGGGCCGAGGGCGGTTTCGGCCTCACCATGACCTGCGCTGCCCATGTCCAAGCGGTGGGCCAGGGATTTCCCGGCCAGTTGGGCATCTTCGACGACCGTCACGTGGAGGGCTTGTCGGCTCTGGCCGCCGACCTGCGCGCCGCCGGCACGGTGAGTTACGTGCAGTTGCACCACGCAGGTAACCGTGCCCCCGCCGACCTCATCGGCACCACGCCTGTGTGCCCCAGTGACGACCCCGAGACCGGCGCTCGCGCTCTGTCCACGGGCGAGGTGGAGGATGTGGTGGCGGCCTTCGTGGCGGCTGCGCACCGGGCCGACCGAGCGGGCTTCGACGGTGTGGAACTGCACGGGGCTCACGGCTATCTGCTGTGTGAG
>CAYMUC010000070.1:10664-16244 GCA_964393535.1 uncultured Ilumatobacteraceae bacterium
CACCCGAGTTGAACCACCGCACCGACCGCTACGGCGGATCACCCGAGGCGCGCCGGCGCATTCTGTTCGAGATCCTCGACGGGATCCGGTCCACCTGCCGAGCCGACTTCGCTGTGGCAGTGCGACTGTCGCCAGAACGCTTCGGCATGGTGATGGACGAAGTGCGCGACACCTTCGTGGAGTTGGCCGCCACCGGACAGGTGGACATGATCGACATGTCGCTGTGGGATGTGCGCAAGCACCCGCGCGACGAGGCGTACGCGCATCTCAGTCTCACCGAGATCTTCACAGCACTGCCCCGAGGCGACGTTCGCCTCGGCGTGGCGGGGAAGATTCATGATCCGGCTGACATCGACTGGGTGCTGGGCCTCGGTGTGGATGTCGCCGTGCTGGGGCGCGTGGCCATCCTGCATCACAACTACCCCGACCTGCTGGAGGCCGACGGTTCGTTCACGCCTCGTCGGCCCCCGGTGTCGGCCGACATCTTGCGGTCCGAAGGTCTGTCCCGGGCGTTCGTGGACTACATGGCGGGGAACTTCCCCGGTTTCGTCGACGTCTGATCAACGAGCGGGCAGCCATCTAGGCTGTCAACAGTCGTGACTTCAAGGACGTGAGATGGGCTTTCGGCGTACCGCGGGTGTGGTGTTGGGGTTGAGCCTGGTGGCCGCTGCATGCGGCGGGTCGTCGGGCGACACCTCGAAGGTTCAGTTGGGCGCGCCTGAACGGCAGGCGGAGAGCCCCCGACCCACGTCTGTACTGGGTCTGGTTCCCGTGGGTCCGTTGACGGCCGGTGACCCGACCGGCCTCCCACCTCTGCCTGCCGGCGCGGGCACTGGCGTGCGTTCACCGCAGTACACGGGCGCCATCGTCACCCCTTCATCGCGTGTGAGCACCTCGCTCACCCCCACGCTCGTGGTGCCCGAGGGCATGGGAGCATGGACCTTCACGCTCGACGATTTCTCCGACGGCAGCTCGGGGTTCGGGCCTTTGGTGTATGCCGAGTCCGGAGCCAGTGCCCGCATTCCTGCAGGTGCGGGTCTGGAGCACGGCCGGTCGTATGTGTGGTCGGCCAACGGGCCCGGCGGGGCCAGCGTCATCGGCACCTTCACCGTGGACACCCAGATGGCCGGTGTGCAACGTCGCGACGACATCGGCGGGGTGCAGGTGCATCTGTCGTCGGGCGAGGCGTCGCTGCTGCTGTCCTCACCGCAGATGCTGGCGCAGAGTGGCCGCATCGGCTTCGGGCTGCGCTTCCAGGGTTCCAGCCGACCTGAGCCAGGGCTTCCGGCGGGGTGGACACTGCAGTCGGCCACGTCCACCGAGTTCGAACGAGTGGAAGCTCATGTGGACGGCAGCGTGAGCCTGGTGGCCAACGACGGGCGGGTGAACAACTACCGCCCGGTGGGCGAGGGGTTGTACGAGCCGGTGCAGTTGGCCGGAGACGCGTTGAGCACGACAGGCTCGGCGCCGGTGCTGACCCGCTCCGACGATGGGCGCTGGACCGTGGTGACCAAGCAGACCACGGCAGTGTTCGCAGAGAGTGGCATCGACGGTGTCGCCCACCTGGACAGTGTGTCGAGCGATGGACATCCGGTCTTGAGCGAGCGTTGGACCGGCGGACTGCTCCGCAGCGTGACCGACCCGGTATCGGGTCGTGAACTGACGTTCAGTTAAGGCGGGGGCACGTGCCCGGCGCCGCCAACGGGCTTCGTCGACGCTCCCGCAGACCATCTGTGCGCCGTGAACTTCTGGGACGGGTCCACCACGGCGCTGTGGTACGTGACCTCACCCGACGGCGTCGTGACGGTGGGCAGGGTGGCTCACGATGTGGAAGCGGGTGCCGACGGAGCCGAGGTGTTCGACGTCGCGTACGACGCTGCGGGCCGTCTGACTCACTTGCGCGCGCCGTTGGTGGCGGCCGCCGCTGCTGCTGGCGTGGTGAGCCCCGCCGACGAGCGGTACTGGACCACCATCGCCTACGACGATCAGGGTCGTGTCGCCACCGTGACCGCACCAGCACCATCGCCCGATGAACCCCGATGCACACGCACCTACACGTATGCCTCGGCCGATGTCACCACAGTGACCGATTCGTGCGTGGGGGCCATCGTGGAGGAGGTCACCTTCGACACGTCCACGTTCTTCGTGACCGAACTGGTGAACACCGCCGGCCAGCGGTCGACCTTCGAATGGGACCTCGCCACCGGTCACATGTTGCGCATGACCTCGTTCGAGGGGTTGGTCACCGAGAACCGCTACGAGGGCGGGCAGTTGGTGGAGAGCCGCGGCCCCACCCGAGGCTCGCTGTCGACCGCTCAGGTGACGTCTCGTGTGTATGACGAGGACTTCGGCGACGACCCGGACGGCACACCGTTGGTGGGTCTGGACGTGGTGTACCTCACTGGCGCCAGCACCACTGACGGGTCCGTACAGGAACTGGGGCCACTGCTCGAGGGCACCCTGGCGCCGTCACTCACGGTGAACTGGGCCTCCTCTCCTGCTGGCGATGCTGGTGCCTGGACCGCCATCATGACCGGCGCCATCGACATCACCACACCGGGTGTGTACCGCTTCGCATCGCAGACGCCGTCGGTGGATCTGCGGCTGGGCCAATTGCGCTGCGTCGACGGTGCCTGTGATGCGGTGCCGTTGCCGGCGGGTCCCATGCCTGTTCAGATCACGATCACGGCGTCGGGACCTGCGGCCATGGACATCGTGTACTCCGGTCCCGACACCGGTGATGCGCTGATATCGGTGCCCACGGACCGACTGCGACCGCGCTATGGGTACGCCACCACCACCCGGGTGGAGGACCCCTCGGCGGTGCGTTCCCCCGACGAGAATGTGTCGCGCAGCGTGTACGACGACCCGTCGTCGGGCCGCTTGAGCGCCCGCTTCACCCAGGCCGGTCTGCGTTCGGAACTGACCTACGAGCCAGACGGCACCGGCTGGGGTCGTCAGATAGGTGCCGTGTTGCCCGCCGGGAACGCCAGTCGCATCGTGTACTGGGGAGACCGTGAAGTGGCCACCTCTCCCTGCCCAGGTGCCACGGCCGTGAATCAGGGGGGCGGCGTGAAGCAGGTCGTCACGCCCGGCCCCGAAGGTGGCGACGGTCCATCGCACACCCTGTGGTACGACGCTGCAGGACGCCGCGTGGCAAGCCAGTTGAGCGACGGTGCTCTCAGTTGCACGACCTTCGACGCTGCCGGTCGCGAACGGCGCTTCGAGATGGTGGGCCTCGACGGCGAACGGTCGCGCACCATCGACTACACCGCCGACGACAACCCGTTGATCACCGAGACCACCCTGGTGGAAGCCGGAGTTGCCACCACCACGCGCAACTACCTCGACCTCGCTGGTCGGGTGATCGCCTCGGTGGACCGCTTTGGCGTCACCAGCACCTTCACCTACGACACCGTCAGTGGCGAAGTGGCCTCGGTGAGCACGGTGTTGCCCGACGGCACGACCACCAGCGAGACCTACACCTACAGCCGTGACGGCAAGTTGCAGACCGTCGCCATGGATGGTCGCACCCTGGCCACCATCACCTATGCCGCCGACGACACCATGAGCCGCATCGTGTACGGCGACGGCACCATCGCCGAGTACAGCTACGACGACCGCCTGCAGGCCACCGAGGTGCGCCACACCCTGGCTGACGGCACGGTGTTGCGCAACAGTCGCACCATCTCCGCCGCTGGTCACGTGTCTGCCACCAGTTACACGGCCGCCAGCCAGACCTCCGCGTTCACCTTCACCCACGATGACGCCGGTCGCCTCGCCGAGGCGTCGGTGACCGCCGGCATCGCCCCTGCCGACAGGCGATGGGTGTACGACTACGACGCCAACTCGAACCGGGTACGCCAGCAGGTGTTCGAGGGTGCCACGGCCGTGGCCGACCACCGCTACACCTATGACCGCGCCGACCGCTTGGTGGCGACCACCGATCCGGCTGCCACCGACGGACTGACCTATGACGCCCGTGGGAACGCCATTCGTGTGGGCGCCAACCGGTTCACCTACGACGCCAACGATCAGTTGGTGCTGGCGAGCGATGGCACCACCACCGTCGAGTTCACCCGCGACCCCACCGGTGGAGTCATCAGCCGCACCATCACCACACCCGACGGCGCCGAGACTCTGCAGTACGCCGAGCAAGGTGTACTCCTGAATGCTGACGGCACCGCCGTGGCACGTCGCATCGTGCTGCCTGGCGGTGTCACGTTCACGCAGTCGTTCGATGCCGCCACGGCATCGGTGTGGGAGTTCACCGCCCTGGGTGGCGATCAGTTCTTCACCACCGACGACCGTGGCGTGCAGTTGGGCAGCGCCCAGGTATACGAACCCTTTGGCCAGGCCCTCACCACCCCCGTCACAGGTGGTCCCTCACGACCGAACCAGACCTGGCGACACAACGAAGGCAACGAGACGTTCGAGTTGGCGACCCCGTTCGTACAGATGGGCGCCCGTGTGTACGTGCCGGCGTTGGGCCGGTTCATGCAGTTGGACCCCAAGTTGGGTGGCTCGACCAACGGCTACGACTACGCCGCTCAGAACCCGGTGAACGTGAGCGACGCCAGCGGTGCGGCGTTCCTCGACGAATGGCTCCCTGGCATCGTGGCTGGGGTCGTGTCGATCGGACTCAGCATGGTGCTGCCCCCGCTGTCCGGCTTCGCTGCCGGGGCCATCACAGGGGCTCTGTTGGGTGCCGTCGGCTACGCCGCCACCTGGGGCATCCAGCAAGCACTCGGTGTGCAGACCGAGTTCTCCTTCGCACAGTTGGGTTACTCGGTCCTCATCGGCGGTGGTGCGGGCTTGTTGGGCAGCTTCATCCAACAAGCAGCCAGTGTGAACCGTGTGCGGCGGGTGTACAACGAGTTCGACACCGTTTCGGGTGGCCGCGGCAATCGCACGATGATGCAGACGTGGCGGGCCGGTTGGACCGACGAAGGGCGTGAACTGGCGTACGGCTCGTGAGACGATCAACGACTTCAAGCCGTTGATCGCCGAGAAGCGTGCCGTGCTGAAGGCCGCCCAGCAAGCTGCGGCGAACCGCACCACTCAGGAACTGGTGGACGAGATCGTCGGCAACACGAGCATGCGCTCGAGTTTCAGCCTCTGACGGTGATCACGAACTGGTCACCGTCAGCATCGACGGTGACCACACCGCCTTCGGCAACCTGACCCTCGAGGATGGCCATGGCCACCCGGTCGCCCAACTGGCGCTGGATCACCCGCTTGAGCGGCCGGGCACCGAAGGCTTCGTCGTAGCCCTGGTCGGCCAACTGCGCCAGCGCCGCATCGGTGACCTGCAGGTCGATGCGACGATCGGCCAGACGCTTGCGCAAGTGCTCGATCTGGATGGTGACGATGCTGGTGAGGTCCTCACGGGTGAGGCTGCGGAACCGGATCATCTCGTCGACCCGGTTGATGAACTCGGGCTTGAAGAAACCGAGCGGATCGCCGGGCAGGTTGCTGGTCATGATGAGGACCACGTTCGAGAAGTTCACGGTGCGGCCCTGGCCGTCGGTGAGACGACCGTCGTCGAGCAACTGCAGCAGCACGTTGAACACGTCGGGG
>CAYMUC010000071.1:0-13957 GCA_964393535.1 uncultured Ilumatobacteraceae bacterium
CAAGTCCCCCCTCGCCCACAAGTTCCCGTGCTTTGGTCCACGATGATCAGAGGTGATGTGCTCACTGGGGGTGCCATGCCTCCTTGTGATCGACCGCCTTGGTGTGACCTTGGCTCACGAGAGCTTCGAGATGACGTTCTGAGCGACGTGCGTGGCGTCGTGGATCGTGTACCCCTCCGGCCGATCGCCGACGAGTGCATCGAGGTCACGAACGAACCGTGAGTCGAGGAGCTTGGCCTCCAGGTTCTCGAGGGCGCGGTCCGCATTCCATCCGTCGGGTCGGTAGGGCTCGAAGCAGGAAGCGATGTCGTCGGGGGAGGCACCGGCGTGGCGAACAGCGAGCCAGAGATCGAAGAGATCACGCCCCTTGCTGCGCTGAAACAGAGCGCGGATTTTGGTTGCGATCAACTCGGGAAGATCGAAGCTCGGCACAGCCGCATCGCCGGCGAACCACGGGCTGTCGACGGTGTGGTTCCGTGTGACGATCGGTCGGGCGGGTGATCGCTCGAAGGTGTTGATCTCGACCTTGATCGACATGGTGCCACCGCCAGCGAATGTCGAGCGGAAACGGGCCTTCGGGTGCCTCCCGATCTCTGTGGTCACGCGATCGAAACCGATGCGTTCAGCGATCGATCGGAGTGCCGTCAAGACGTCTCCCACTCCACCTGCGGTGGTGCGGACGTAGTCGAGGTCCTCGCTGTATCGCCAGGGACGATCGAGCCACAGTTTGTGGAGGCACGTGCCGCCGCGGAAGACCAGTTCACGAGCGAGGACGGGGTCGTTGGCGATCTCGATGATGACTCGTGACAGCACGAGGTCCTGCTCGACCTGATCTGCGTCCACCCAGGGGACGCGGGTGCGCCAGTGGGCGATGTCGGCGGCGGCGATCACAGGTCGTGCTCGATATCGGTGTTGGCGAGCAGGCGCCAGCGGCGATCGCGGCGGCCATGGTGTGGTCCTCGCGGATCGAGCAGGGTGTTGGCGGCGTCGATGACGAGTCGTTCGAGGCGGCTGAGATCGAGCGCTGCGCCGACGTACTCGGCCATGTTCTCCACGAGGTGGCCGGTTCGCTGTGCGACGGCGGTCGGGTAGTGAGCGGCGACGTCGGCGAGTGCGTCGCCGTCGATGGCGCCGTTCTGCAACAGATCGCCGATCACGGTTGCCACGTTGCCGAGCCCGCCGCCCGATGCGGGGGCTTCGACCAGATCGAGCACGGTCACCGCGGGTGTGGCGACGTTGACGCGCCCTGTCGGCACGGTCCAGTCGACGACTGGGCGATGTGCTGTGGCTGCGCGGCGCACGAACTCAAGTCTGCTGCGCCCGATGCGGCGATCCCGGAGCAGGGCAGGGGTGACGACCTGCAACACCATCGGCACCTGGTGTGAGGCGCCGTGGAGTCTGGCTGCGGAGAGCAGTCCCACGTAGTAGGGGTGGCCGAGATGATGCATCAGGGGATCGATGTAGTGGAGCGGTGGCGGTGCGCCGGCGGCTCGGTACTCCGGCGGCA
This sequence comes from uncultured Ilumatobacteraceae bacterium, assembly GCA_964393535.1. Classification (GTDB taxonomy): domain Bacteria; phylum Actinomycetota; class Acidimicrobiia; order Acidimicrobiales; family Ilumatobacteraceae; genus CAYMUC01. Next base: position 1,508 of record CAYMUC010000071.1, read on the forward strand.
CGGGCACCCATGCACCCTTGGTGACCGACACGATCTTGTGGGCCTCGCGGGCACGTTGCAGGCTCACCGACACGATGTCGGGCTGGACGCCGACGAGGCGAGCCACCTCGTCGGTGGTGACGAAATGCTGCCCGCGCGCCATCAGCCAGTCGGCCAAGGTTCCAGGAGTCACGGAGGCGGTCGGCATGGTGTTGAGGCTATCAATACATGGCGCTGTGCCATGTATTGATAGCCTAAGGGACTCACATGAGGCCGAAGTTTTTCAGTGATCGCCGATTCCTTCGGCATGTCGCCGCGCGTCGATCACGCTGCGGGCGCCGTCGACCTTGCGTGCCAGTGTGCTGTCGGGTTCCACGACTCGCCAGAACGGAGTGATGTCATCGATCGCCGTACCGGTGGACAGCTCGTCCATCGCGAGTTCGATGATGGTGCGGAGGTGGATTGCGGTCGTGACCGGACACGTGGCGTCGGCCTCGTGTTCAAGCGCCATCTCATCCCGCAGCGCCGACACCGAGAGCGTGGAGCCGAGGGGGATCCTGCGAACGGCAAGTTGAGGACCTTGGTGTGCGCGACCGTGTTGCGTTCGTACTTCTGACGGGGTGTCATCGCCATGTGTCAACCCTCCGACGCGATGGTGATCTGGAGTTCGGTCACGTTGCGATCCGGGTGCTCGGGGTCCCAGACGAGCGAGATCTCTGCGGCCCCACCCTGGGGGCGTAGCGAGCGAGCCTCGAGCCATTCCATGAGTGCGGTGTAGGCGTGAGCCATCTCGGCAACATCTCCCAAGTGGATTGCGGATGCCACGTCCGATTCCGGTCGACTCACCACGATGACATCCTGCGTCGATACGTCGACGTCATCGGCGATGGGCAAACCAGCGTGTACCACGATGCCGTCGTCGTCGGCTCGGTCGTACAGGCACCATGCCGGACCGATCGGCGTGATCCGGTCTGAGGCGAGTCGCTGGGCGAGTTCGGCAAACAGCTCACCGAACACGATGAACAGTTGATGCGCATCGGGCTCTGCCGGCGGGAGCCGCCGTGACACCGTCGCGAGCCGGATGGCAGGTGAGACCTTACGGACGACGTCGTAGGCGTTGACCATCTCGGTACTCCGCGTCCTCGACAGGAGTACCGAGATGGTCAACGCCTACGGACGACGTCGTAGGCGTTGACCATCTCGGTACTCCTGTCGAGGACGCGGAGTTTCGCTTCGAGTGCCACGATGCGCTGGACCAGGGCGGCCTGCTCCGCGCTGTAGAAGCGGTAGCCGGTCGTTGGGTCGACGCGAGCGGGGATGAGGATCCGTCGCCGGTCCCACAGCCGAAGCGCGGGGATCGACACCTGGGTGAACGTTGCGAAATCTCCGATGGTGAACATTCCAGCGACAGTCACCAGCTCTGTTCCAAGGTGAGAGTCAAGCCGAACCAGGCGAGACACACCACGAATCGCGTCGACCGATCAATCCCCGTGTTCGTCTGTGGTGGTCAACATGACGACCTCACCGAGTGCTCGGCGTAACGGGGCTGGTCAGGCCACTGTTGTACCCGAGTCCAACAACCGGATGGCTACTCCCCCCTCGCCCACAGGTTGTTGGACTGTCGTCCACTCGCGACTCTCCGCTATCGGAGAAGGGTGAGACCAGGGGCCCGATCGAAAACATTGTCGGCGGTGAGCAGTGGCGCGCCAAGGTGTAGGGCAGATGCAGCGATCCACAGGTCGTTCGCATGGGCGTGCTCGTGGAGTGGATGGCCCGTGGCACGACAGGCAAAGCGGAGTTCGGCGATGGTTGCCAGGAGGCCGTCACTGACGGTGACTGAGCGAGGCACTGAAGATCCCAGTATCGACGACGAGTCTCACGCGTCCAGAGCCGCGGCAAACGCTCGGTCTTCGTCGTCGGAGAGGTCATTGATCAGCAGCACGTCGGGTGATGCCATCACCAGAGCGTTCTCGAGTTGGTCGTTGGTGAGGTCGGCTGGCAACAGCTCGATGCCCTTGGCAACTGTTGTGCGATGGGCCGCCGCGTCGCTCACGCAGCCGGTGTATGTGCCGCTGCCGTCGTGAGGTTCCTGCTCAGCTAGCGGACGACCTTGCGTAGGTCGCAGTACCTTCACCACCATGCCCACCCCACCTCGACGAGGCGTTCGAGCGTCACGACTCGGGTAAATCCTCGGGCCAACTGTGTTGGATCTCTATGCCGAGCAGCAAGATGCTGTCGTCGGCCATGAGTTGTCCGATGACGACAGCGGCTGCGACGAGGACGCCACCGACGATCACGACGCGGTAGTCGGGACGATCGGGGAAGACCATGGGAAGTGCGTCGAAGTTCTCGGCGAACTCATCGACGATCGGTGGCAGATCGATCACGATGAAATCGGTACTCGATGCCTCTCCGTTCGGCCCTCGGTCGCTGCCGAATTGGCGGTCGAGGTCCTCGAAGAAGGCCTGGTCGACGCGCGCACGTCGGCGATTGGTCACCGGTCGGGCGTTGGGGCGTCTTGGCTCGACGCGATGTGCGACTCGATCCTTCGCCGCGTGCGAGCCAGCAGATCCGCTGACACGTTGCCGAGGTCGGCGTCGAATCCACCGCGTACGATCGCATGGCGCTCCGAGGGACTCATGTTCTCGAGTTCCTGGGCTGACCAGATCTTCGGCGACACCATGACGGGACGTTACCAACGCCGATTGACACTCCGTTGGAGTTCGGTAGCCATGCGCACATGGCTTTCGCCCGCATCACGGTTGACCCGAACGTGATGGGTGGGGTGCCGACGGTGCGTGGGCTCCGGTTTCCCGTGGCGACCGTGGTGGCGATGGTTGCTGACGGCATGACGGTCGAAGAGATTCTGGCTGAGCATCCTGATCTCGAGTCCGATGACATCGCCGAGTGCCTTCGCTACGCGGCACTCGCGCTGCAGGAGCGTGAGTTGCCGTTGCGACAGCCGACGTGAGGTTGTTGATCGACGCCAACCAGTCGCCGTAATGGGGGGTCGTGTGCCCTGGGTTTCGCGCGGTCAGCTTGCTTGATCGCGGGCGGCGTTGTTGTCGGCGTGACGGGGCGGCCCGCCCTCGTGGACATTTCGACAGCGAGGAAAGGTCCAGCACGCTTCCCGACGCCCGGATCTTGGGGACGAGTCGGCTACGAGGTCGCACCGAGCAGATCAGCGGCCGTGACTGCGAACGCAGGGCCGGCCGCACCGCCGCCGGCACCGCCACCGCTGTTAGCGACCAACACGCTCGTCACCGCCGGATCAGTCGGCGTGATCACCAAGATGCGGCCACCCTCACCGGTGTCGGTGGTGACGATCCACTTCCCGTCCGGAGCCCAGGACGCAGGTTCCAGCCCGTACGTGTACTCACCAGAACCGCGCACGGTGAGCAACGTCCGGGATTCGGACCGCGTGACGAGCACGACCTCACCCCGGCCTGACAGGGCGTCGAAGTCGGTGCGCACCTCCTCGCCGCGTTCGTTCACCGTCGCTGCGACTGTCTCGAGCGGAGCGTTGGGCAGTTGGTCGTCGGGAACCTCCTCCACCTCGCCCGTGGTGACGTCGATGAGCTTCTGCCACTGGGCGGTCATCGGTGGAGCCGAGGTCTGGTCCTCCGACGGCACCCAGCGGAACAACGTCACCTCGAGTCGGCCGTCGGGAACCCAGACGAGTTGGGGGCCAGCGGGCTTGCCCTGCTCCGCGGAGGCCACCAAATCCTCACCGGTCAGGCAGTAGACGTCCTTCGACGTCGCACCGGAGGCGGCGATGATGCGAACACAACGGGACCCGTTGTCGAAGTAGGCCACGGTGCCTTGCAATGACGGGTTCGGCGTGTCGGTCATCGACGGGAACGTCGGCACCGGCTGAGCGGTGGTGGAGTGGAACTCCTCCACGTCGTCAGCCGCCCAGAGAACGAACCCGGCGATGCCTGCCACGACCGCGCCGACCACAATCACGACGGCCCAGATGGGCCGTAGCCTCCCGCGTTCACCACGGTCTGAATCTGCTGACTTGCCGACCTCGACCGGTTCAACCACGACAGCCACTCCTCCTGTTGAACGTCGCCCCGGACGCGTGCGGGCAGACCTGGTGTCGTGTGGCCAGCACGACGACGCCGACGACCACACGCCGGCCGCCGGAACGACCCCGCTGGCTGGCATACGCCGGACCCGACTCATCGCTCATCGCAGACCCTTCTTCCATGGACGCGCCCGCCGCGAGACCGGACGCGCTCGATGGAAACTACGTCCACCGGCGCGACAGTCGTCAGGGTCAAACCGCCCTTCCGCCTCTCGCTTTCAACACGAACCGAGGGGCGCCGTCGGTACTGCGTTGCGCTCCCCCCGACTCGCTTTACGTTGAGTAACTACGTGCGGTACTCTTGGTAGTCAGCGCTGTGTTTCTGGCGCTGCCCAACCTCTCCGACCTCTCTGGAGTCCCACCCATGCAGTTCGGCCGCTCGTTCTGGGCCATTCCCGTTCTCGCCATCCTGAGTACGCCAGTGGCGTCGCTCTCGGCAATGTTTGATGATGACGAGCCGGTCGTTGCTCCCACTTCGGTGAGCCTGGCGTCGGCACCGACCGTCGAGTTCTACCTGTCTGCTCCTCTGGTGCAGGGAACCTTTCAACCAGGCGCGACGGTGGAAACTTTCGACACCATGCCCTTGGCCGTCACCAACTCGGCCGTACTCGCTATAGGAACGATCACGGGTGGTTCGATCTGCGCGTTCGACGCTGGCACGTTCGGAGGGGCGATCACCTCGTCAGCCACGCCGGTGTCTCCTGGTGGTGTGGGCACCCGATACGCCTCACCTCGAACCAACTGCGGCACGCCCTCTGTCAACGATTCGGTGACCATCTCCGTGACGACCCCGATCAACTATTTCGGGTTCTACTGGACCGGTGGCGATGCCAGTAACCAGATCACCCTGCTCTCGGGTGGCCAGGTCGTCGCCTCGTTCTCCACCTCTGACCTCATGAACCTGATCAATTCCAACGCCTTGGCGCCGATCAACGGCGGGTCGTCGTATGCGTCAGCCGACTACTTGTACAACCCTCGCTATCTCCAAAGCCCGAACAACACTCCCTTACAGAATGGATATCCGGGCTACCCGTTCGCCTACGTGCACGCTGTGATCACTGGCGGAGCGTTCGATCAGATCCGAATGACAGCGGGAACCTTTGAGTTCGACAACCTGGCGACTGCCAGTCTCTCGGCAACATTCAACCCGACGGGCTTGGTCAGTGTGCCGTTGAACTCGTATGCGATCACCTACAACGCCCAGGGTGGTTCCAGTGTGTCGCCGGGTCTGTACACCGCGGGCTCGACCGTCACCCTGGCGGGGGCACCCACGCGGGCTGGCTACGAGTTCCTCGGCTGGGCCACCACCAGTGTCGGCGCACCCCTCGGGGCCAGCTACGCACCATCAGGTACCGGCGCCATCACCCTGTTCGCCCAGTGGGCGCCGATGGTGACCTTTGACGCCAATGGCGCCACCGGCGCCAATGCCACCCAGTCAGCCATCGGCAACACCGCGCTGCGAGCCAACACCTTCACCCGCGCTGGCTTCACCTTCGCTGGATGGAACACCACCATCAGCGGTACCGGCACGAGCTACGCCGATGGCGCCACGTTCAACTTCAGCACTCCCACCACCCTGTACGCCCAGTGGACGGAGGCGTCGAATCCTGCGGCACCACAACTGCCGTTGGTCACCCTGCCCGTGACCACGGCGGCGCCCATCACCACGGCTCCGTCGACGACGACTCCGACCACCACCGTGCCGGCCACGACGACACCGTCGACCCCAACGAGCACGACCGTGCCTGCGCCCATCGCCGACACATCTGGCGAACTCCCCTCCATGCAGCCCGGCGAATCCCTGATCACCGACAACGGCAACCCCGTACCCGTCGAGGTGTTCTTCGATGAAACCAACACCCTGGTCATGCGCAGTCAAGACTTCGAGTTGAACCTGACCGGCGACTGCGCCGGAGGCTGCACCGTCGTCAGCGACGACACCGGACGCGAAACCATCGAACTTCAACAAGACGGCAATGCCCTCGTGAACGGCTTCGGTTTCATGCCCGGCACCCTGGTCCACATCTGGATGTTCTCCGAACCCACCTACCTCGGTGCACTCACCGTCGCCGACGACGGCACTTTCCAAGGTTCGGTGTACCTGGAAGGAATCGCACCAGGCACCCACACCCTCCAGGTCAACGGCACCAGCTTCGACGGCAACGACCGCAGCGCCAATCTCGGCGTCATCGTCACCGCCAACACCGACCCGTCACCGCCCCTGCCCGCCACCGGCGGAGGCAACACCGCACCCCAACTGGTGCTCGCAGCCCTCGCCATGGTCATGCTGGGTGCCCTCGCCCGCCGCCGCGCCTGACCTGGGACCCAGCAGCGCTCAGCAGCCCGCCACCCTGAACCCCAGTTGCCTCGCCACGCCCCGCGAGTCGGCGGTCGGTCGATTGCGCCCTACTAGGGTCCCGACCATGTCGCATCCTCGCCCCTTCCGCTTCGGCGTCATGGCCGCCCGTGCTTCCTCCGCCACGTCGTGGACCGAGATCGCCCGCAAGGCGGAGAGTCTCGGGTACTCGACACTGGTGATGCCCGATCACTACGGCGATCAACTCGGCGTGATTCCCGCCCTGACTGCTGCGGCCGCCGTGACCAGCAGCCTGCGGGTCGGGTCGCTGGTGTTCGCCAACGACTTTCGACATCCGGCTCTGCTCGCCAAGGACACTGCAACGATCGACCTGCTGAGCGAAGGCCGCCTCGAGGTCGGCCTGGGCGCGGGCTGGATGGATGACGACTATCGCTGGACTGGCGTGGCTCACGAGTCCGCGGGTGTGCGCATCGACAGGATGATCGAGGGAATCGAGGTCCTTCGCGGTCTCTGGGGGGCCGAGCCCTTCTCGTACCAGGGTCGTCACTACACGATCACCGAGATGAACGGCATGCCCAAACCGGTTCAGGCGGGTGGGCCTCCGCTGGTCGTGGGTGGCGGCGGCAAACGGGTGTTGACCACCGCAGCGCGCCTGGCCGACATCGTCGGGGTCAATCCCAACGTCGGTGCCGGGTCGTTCGGGCCCGCCGCCATTGCCTCGATGTCGGCGGATGCCACCGACGAAAAACTCACCTGGGTGCGCGACGCTGCCGGTGATCGTTTCGGCGATTTCGAGATCAGCATCCTGAAGTTCGTGACCACGGTGACCGACGATCGCGATGCCGTGGCCGCCAAGGTGGGCTCGGCGATGGGGATGGATGCGGCGACGATCCTGGCTAGTCCCCACGCCATGGTGGGCTCCGCGGAACAGATCGCCGAGGAACTGATCGAGCAACGCGAGCGTTGGCAGGGCTCATACGTCACCGTCCAACTCGACGCGATCGACGCCTTCGCTCCAGTCGTCGCTGCGCTTGCGGGCACCTGACCGTCGCTCTCGTCAACCAGTGTGTCGTTCTGGTTCGTCGTTGTGGGGGTCCCGCCGCAGCGCTCGGGTCAGTTCGTCACGTTGGCCCAGATTGCGTACAGCGAGTCGCTGGGCGTGCCGGGTGGGGTGAGCAGCGCGGCTGATGCTTGGTCGTAGCGGCCGGCGAGTTCGAAGTACTGCGGGAGAGGTCGCGCACGACGTAGGAGGTGGCCTGTTGGTTGGCCTGTAGTTCGCCTTCGTTCATGCCAAGAGTGACCAGTTCGTCGGGCTTGTGAGGAAGTGCGAGATCCAGGAGGACATCAAGTCGAGCACACGGGGTCGTTCGGGCCTGCTCCGGCCGCTGAGACGGGAATAGTGTTCAGAGATGGGTACTCGCGACATCGCACGACCAGCGCAGGGTTGTCAGCTGGCCATAGTCATCTTGGCGATCGTGGGGTCATTGGTCGGTTTGCGAGCGCCCGCAACGGCGGTGGATCAGATCCCCATCGTGAGCTATCCGCTTGCTGACAATTCCGATGGATCGAACGGATTTGGCCCCGGTTCGCTCGACAACACCCTGCTGGCAGACACGACTATTTCGGCGGGGCCTGGATTAGGTCAGTTCAGCGTGGGGACCGACAGCTGGTCCGGCAGTACTCAAGTTCTCAAGACTGGTCCCGGGACTGCGGTTGCGTCCGCCACCGCCTCGGCCGCGTTGTCAAGAGACTGGTACTTCGAGATCACGCTCACTCCCCGGGTGGCGATAGACCTGCGGGCGGTGTCTGCGGACTGGAGCCGTGGTGGAACCACTGCTACACGTGGTTGGTTCGTGCGGTCGAGCCTCGACAACTACGCGTCTGATCTGTATGCAAACGAAACCCCGGTCAGTACGCCTACCGGTTTGAACTCCGTGTCGTTTCCTCTGACCGGATTCTCGAACATTGCGACACCTATCACCTTCCGCTTCTACATCTACACGGACGCCACTGGCCGTTATATGGACTTTCAGAACATCGCCTTCTATCGGTCGGTTCCGCCGGTTCCGGTGTTGCCGCCTGAGTTGCCTGCGTTGATCAATCTGCCGGTTGCGACGGTCCCCGTTGTGACGGTGGTTCCCTCCACCACGGTTGCTCCTACTACGACGGTGCCGCCTTCTGCGACGGTACCGAGCCCGATTCCCCAAGATGATGGTGAGCTGCCGGAGTTGGCCCCTGGTGTGTCGCGGGTGTTGGAGAACGGTGCGCCGGCTCCGGTGGAGGTGTTCGTTCAGGACTCGACCGATCTGGTGTTGCGTGGTGATGGGTTCCAACTGACCCTGTCGGCGGAGTGCTCGTTCGAGTGCACCATCGAGACCGATCTCGAGGGCCGTCAGGTGCTCGAGTTGGAGGAGAACGGTATGGCGCAGGTGAGGGGTCAAGGGTTCCTCGCCAGCACTCCCGTGTATGTGTGGCTGTTCTCAGAGCCGAAGTTCCTGGGCAAGCTGACCGTGAACGCTGACGGCACGTTCGCTGGGTCGCTCTCACTGGCGGGAATCGAAGTGGGCGGTCACACGTTGCAGGTGAACGGCACCAGTGTCGATGGCGCCCCTCTTACGGCGAACCTGGGTGTGTTGGTGTCGCCAGAGGGCACCCCCACCCCGTTGCCGGGAGTGCTGCCGTCGACTGGCTCTGAGTTGGACGCCGGCGTGATGGTATGGGCGCCGTTGCTCGCCGGCTTGGGTGTCGCGTTGGTGTGGGCGGGTCGGCGTCGCACTTCATCGGTTCAGCGCTGATACGAGTGAGCTGAGACCCTCGTAGTGGTCCGGGTGGCGTGTACCCCGATGACCTCCGCGCCGATCTCGAACGCTGCGGCGATCAGAAGGCGCGCATTGGTCGCGCCGAGACGTAGCTCGTCGCCGGATCGACCTGGCGGTAGTCGTTGGCTCCGTACATCCAGGTCTCGATCGCCACGGTCGCCGAAATCTGGGTCGAGGTCCAGTAGTGATCGGTGAAGCCCAGGTCGTTCACATAGCTCCACGTCCCACCACATCCCGATGCCCCTCGGTAGTTGGCGTGGGCGTAGCGACACACCGCTCGCTGCTCGTCCTCGGAAGGCAAGAACCAGTCGGTGCGACCACCGCCGGCGTAGGCGGCGATGTCCACGGCGGCTCCCGAGGAACACCCCGCAACCATGGCTGCGGTGTTGGTCGCTCCGGTGCCGATCGCCGAGTTCGTCGCGCCGGTGACCGAACCGGGAGTGTTGCACCAGATCGGTCTGTAGCCGGAGTCCGGACCACCGGACCAGTCGGCGGGCGCCACCTCGAGATAGCGGCCCCACGACTGCACCGACCCGGCGTCGTAGACGACGATGCCGCCACCGGGTCCGGTGTCGCCGATCAGACAGTTCGTGGTGCAGTTCTGTGCCGCCCGCACTGTCAGCGTGGTCGCTCCGACCGGGTTCACGTTCCCGGCCAGGTCCACGCCATAGATGGTGTAGTTGCCGGGGTCCAGACCCTTCGTGCTCAGGTTCTCGGTGGTGCCGGGCGTACGCACCACGATCGAGTTCCAGTCAGTGCCGGCGGCCGAGGTGATGTCGCTCGCGGTGGTCACCGAAATCGTGGCGGCCGCCAAGTACAGGGTGCCTCGTTCGTCGAGGGTTCCACCAATCGTGGTGCCCTCCACGAAGGTCAACGCGCCGGTCTCTGTCAGCGTGACCGTCGGAAGGATCGAATCCACGGGTACGGCCGAGCCGTTCACGGGGCTGACTGGCCCCGTGCGGACACCGTCGGTCACGGCGTTCGCCGCAAGACGAGTGATGACCGTGCCGTCGCTCGAGCACACCACCTGCACACCAATACTGGTGCCCGCCGACGCCGTCGGGGTGTAGGTGCATCCGCTCGCCGTGCCGATGTTGGAGAAATCCGAGCCCAGCAATCCGGAAATCGCCGTGGAGAAGTCCACGGTGAAGTCGATGGTGCGTGAGGTCGAGTACCGCACCGCCGCAACGATCGAGGCGTCCGGCGAGGCGAGCCCACCGAAGGCTCGAACCGGTCGGGAACTGATGTGGCTCTCGTCCTTGCTGACCGAGCGGAAGTCGTTGCCCCCCGGCATCCAGTTCTCGATCGCTTCCGTCCCACTGGCTTGCGTAGAGGTCCAGTAGTGGTCGGTGAAGCCGTCGCTATTGGTGTAGCTGGCGCCCCAACTCGGGCTGATACACAGCGTTCCACCACCCTGGTGGGGAGCTGTCGCGTGCGCCCACCGGCATACCTGATGCCATTCCAGCGAGGAGCCCAGATACCAGTCGACCTTGCCGCCGCCGCGGTATTCGCGGGCATCGATGGCAGCACCCTCGGGACACAGCGCAAGGATGGCCTCGGAGTTGACGCGGCCGGTTCCAATCGCCGAGGCCGTGGCGTCGGCGACCGGTGTCGGTGGGACGCACCACAACGGTCGATAGTTGGAGTCCAAACCACCGGACCAGTTGGCAGGCGCCACCTCGAGATAACGACCCCAGGGCTGGACCGATCCTGCGTCGTACACCACGGTGCCGCCACCGGGTCCGATGTCGCCAACCAGACAGGTCGTGGTACACGCCTGCGCGCTGCGTACGACGATCGCATCGGTGCTCGCGGCCGACAGGTTGCCCGCGAGATCCACGGCCCACGCCCGGTACGTGCCGTCGACCAGGCCGGCGGTGTGGAGACGCTGCACGCCGGCATCGACGATCGTGGTGGCGTTCCACCGGTTGGTGGCCGCCGAGGTGATGTCGGATGGGGCCGTCGGCGCAAGCGTGGCGTCGACGACGTAGAGGACACTGCGTTCGTTCACGGTCAGGTCAATGCCCGATCCCTTCACCAGGGTGCGAGCCGACGTCGTCACCACCGGCGCGATCGAGTCGATCGGCACGACCGAGGCGTTCGCTGGGTTCGGGGGTCCGGTGCGGGTGCCGTCGGTGACCGAGTTCGCCTTCAGGGTGACGATGAGGGTGCCGTCACCATCACAGACGGCGCGCACACCGATGCTGGTGCCCGCCGATGCGGTGGGGCTGAAGGTGCAGCCGCTCGCCGTGCCGAGGTTGGTGAAGTCCGATGCGGACAGTCCGGAGATCGCCGTTGAGAAGTCCACGGTGGCGTCGACGGTCCGCGAGGTGGAACGGCGCACCGTCGGCACGATCGACGCAACGACATGCTCGTAACCGAAGGTCCTCACCGGTCGGGAACTGACGTAGCTCGTGTCCTTGCTGACCGAGCGGAAGTCGTTGCCCCCCGGCATCCAGTTCTCGATCGCGTCCGTCTCGTTGACCTGCGTGGAGGTCCAGTAGTGGTCGGTGAAGCCGCGGTCGTTGGTGTAGCTGGCGCCCCAACTCGGGCTGATACACAGCGTTCCACCACCCTGGTGGGGAGCTGTCGCGTGCGCCCACCGGCATACCTGATGCCATTCCAGCGAGGAGCCCAGATACCAGTCGACCTTGCCGCCGCCGCGGTATTCGCGGGCATCGATGGCAGCACCCTCGGGACACACCGTGGCAATAGTGGCCCCGTTGGACTCACCGGCCCCGAGACGGGTTCCCTTCGCGCCGTTGATGAAACGGGCTTCGTCGCACCACGTAGGCCGATACGACGAGTCTGCGACCCCGGTCCAGGTCGCCGGGGCCACCTCGACATACCAACCCCATGACTGGCAGGTGGCGGCCTCGTGCACGATGATGCCGCCGCCGGGTCCTGTGTCCCCGAGGTTGTAGGAGGGTTTGGGTCCACAGGTCGGGGTCGCGATCGTGAACGTGACCGTGGTGCTGCCTACGCCCCGACCCCCCGACGCAGCCGCGTCGGCGCGCACCGTGCACGTACCGGTCCCGCTGTAGGTCAACTCGGCCGTCGTCCCATCCACACTGCAGCCCGTGGTCCCAGCGTTCACGATCGAATAGCTGATCGACCCGGGTCCGTCCGAAAGCGCGAATGAGGTTGGCAGCTCGGGAGAGTCCGTCGTGTAGAGCATGGTCCGCGGCGACCAGACCACCGCCTGGGCCCCTAGGGCGAGCGTCGTGGTGGTGGTACTGCTCGTC
>CAYMUC010000071.1:13967-16057 GCA_964393535.1 uncultured Ilumatobacteraceae bacterium
CGGGCACCGCGACCCCTGGTGAAGTCGCCACGGTGGTCGTCGTGGTCGAAGTGCCCGGAACCGTGGTCGTCGTGGTCGAAGCGCCCGGACCTACGGCGACGGTGGTGGTAGGTGCGGGGGCGACGACCCCGGAGGCATCCACGGTCACGGGGGCGCGATACCCGGTGCCCGATGCCGGGGCGAAGGCCACGAGATCATGTGCGCCAGCGCTCAAGGTCACCGGCAGGACTCCCGTGAGTACCACGTCGCCGCGAGTGTCGCTGATCTCCTCGTCGAGAAGTTCCAGCGTCATACGGTCGTCGGAGGCCAGAATCAACACGACCGACTCCACCGGTTCGAAACCGCCGATGGCCCAGGTCAGTTCACCCCCGGCACTCAGTTCCTTGTTCGATGCCATGGGGGCCGCTACCTCGGGCAGGGTGGCGATGGCGTCGGCCGAGACCGCGGCCACACAGCCTTCATAACGAGCGGTGGCCTGCACGGCATCTTCTTGCAGGCTGAGGACGAGCACGGCGAGGGGCAACAGCATCAACGCCCCGAGTCCCAGGCGAGGCCGCCGAGCCAGCAGGATCACGGTTCCGACGATGAGGGCCACCAGAGCCCATCGTCCCAGATCGACTTCAAATCCCGTCGCCGGCAACCTGCACCATTGAGTTGGCGACACCTGGGTCTCCTTGGCCGCTTTGCTCCGGAGCCGCGAGTAAAGCCACGCCCTGGGGGATCAGCCACAACTGAGCCACACGGTAAACAAGGTTTATCAGGATGGGCGGCCATGAGACAACATCGCTTGTCCTGGTGGCGACACTCGTCAGTGGGCAACGTCTGACCTGTCGAATTCGACAAGGGCCAGCGCACGCTGTCACAGCCTGACTCTCACACTCCAAGTTCATAGCCAGGGGTGCACGCCGCCCGGACCACTCATCGGGTCCCTCGCACGTCGCCCGCATGTGTCCACATTGCGTTGTACTGTGGTCACATGAACGTGGGCGTGCGCGAGTTGAAGCAGCACCTGTCCGAGTACCTCCGTCGTGTCGCTGCGGGTGAGACCCTGCAGGTGACCGACCGCGGCGTTCCGGTGGCGCTGATCACGCCCTTCAGCGCGGCCGACCCGTTGGCCCGCGGCATCGAGGAGGGCTGGATCCGTCCACCGCTCACCACTCGTCCGGTGGGTGGCGGCGCCCGGGCCAAGTCTGCTCGCCGGGTGCTCGATGTACTGCACGAGGATCGCGGCGAGTGACCACCTACGTCGACTCGAGCGCAATGTTGAAGCTCTACATCGACGAGGCGGACTCCGACGATGCCCAGCGCCTGCTCGACGCTGATCCGGTGCTGGTCACCTCGTGGGTGGCGCTCGTCGAGGTGCGCCGCAACCTCGCCCGCCTGCTCAGCGGAGCGGCACTCACCAAGGCGCGCGAGGCATGTGAACGTGATCTCGATGCCATGGCGCTGGTCGACCTCGATGAGCGTGGCTGGCGCCGAGCTGCCGACATCGGCGAGATCACTGGCGTGCGGTCGCTCGACGCGCTGCACCTCGCAGCCGCCCAGCAACTACAGATCGGCGACCTCGTGTTCTGCACGTTCGACCTCCGCCAGGCCAACGCTGCCCGCCAGCTCGGCCTGCGTGTGGTCGGCTGCTGATCCCATCCCCGCCGAGCGGTCGGGTCAGTTCGTCACGTTGGCCCAAACTGCGTACAGCGGGTCGCCGGGTGGGCCAGGTGGGGTGAGCAGCGCTGACGATGGTGGGTCGTAGCCGCCGGCGAGTTCGAAGTACCGGGTGACGAGGTCACAGCGTTGTTCCTCGGTGATCGCCAGCCAGCCGCGGATCACTTTCGTGGGGAAGCACCGGTTGGAGAAGGTGAACACGACGGTGCCGCCGGGGCGCACCACGCGGGCGAGGTCGCGCACGACGTCGATGGGGCGGACGAGGTAGTCGATCGACACGCAGCAGGTGGCGGCGTCGAAGCGGCTGTTGTCGAAGGGCAGCACCGGGTCGCTGTTGAGGTCGTGCACCACGTAGGAGGTGGCCTGCTGGTTGGCCTGTAGTTCGCGTTCGTTCATGCCGAGGGCGACCAGTTCGTCGGGTTGGTCGA
>CAYMUC010000072.1:0-15689 GCA_964393535.1 uncultured Ilumatobacteraceae bacterium
GACCACTCGGTTCAACTGGTGGGGTTCGTACTGGCGGTGCACATCGCCGGCATGTACGCCTTGGCGCCACTGGTCGGGCGGCTCAACGACAGGGTGGGCGGCTACCGCACCATTGCAGTCGGCGGGGTCGTTCTCGGACTGTCCACCATCATCACGGCCCTGGCCGGTGCAGCCCCCTCATTGCTGTTCGTCGGGCTGTTCCTCTTGGGACTGGGGTGGAGTGCGGGCCTCATCGCCGGTTCGTCCATGCTCACGGCATCCATGCCGCTAGAGCACCGCACCAAGGTGCAGGGTGCCGCCGACCTGAGCATGAGCCTCATGGGTGGTATCGCTGGGTTCGGGTCGGGGTTTGTGAAACACGCCCTCGGCTACCACATGCTGTCGAATGCCGGCACGCTGGCAGCAGGTCTGCTGCTGGTCGCAGCCGTGGTGGCCATTCGCACACCGCGACCTGCGCAGGTGCTCACGCCGTAGCGCGTCGACCCCAGCGACGAGACCGCCGCGTCACGGAAGCGGGTGTGGCACATCCCAGAGCGGTGAGCACAGCGTCGATGGAGATGCGGTCCCACGCCTCGCACTGCTCGGGGGTGTACGAGTCGTCCAGTTCCAGCAGCACTCGTCCGTAGACGTGCCCCATGAGCCAGGTGCCCAGCATGTTGGTGTCGAGGGTGCGGTCCACCCAGCCACGGGTCTGAGCCAAGGAGAAGGCTTCACCCAGGATTCGGCTACCTCTCTTGGTGGCCTGGGCCACCGCGCTGGCCAACTCGGGGTGCGTGTTGCAGCGGGACAAGATGTCCAGGCGTGCTTTGCGTTGGGGTGAACGCGTGCTCGCGTAGGTCGCGCGGAGGTGTTGCTCGACAAGGGCGATGAACTCTGACTGCGTGCGACTTCGCACCACGTCGTGGTGAAACGCGTGGAGGTAGGTGGCTTGCTGCTGGAGAAACCTCTCACCGTGAGCCAGATCCAGCAGCGTCTCCCAACTGCCGAACATCTCGTCGATGGAACTGTGGTCCAGGTTCGTGCGACGGGTCACCTCGTCGAGCAACAACTCGACTCGATCCACGGCGTCCATCAACTGCAAGGTCGTTCGAAGCACCCCGACTCGATCGGTCTGCGGTTCCACCACGGCGGGCACACTAACGCCGCCGTGACGTTCACCAGTCGTGGCGCAACACGAAGTCGGTCATGGTGGCCATGGGCATCACGAGATCGACATCGGGTGCGATCCCGATCTGGCGGCACAGCATGTCGTTCCACAGCGTGGCCCCCAGGGTCAGCGCACCAGTTGCGAACACCACCAGCCGATGGTCCCGAGCCCGAGGGAACGTCCGAGCCTCGTCCAGCAAGCGGTCGAACACGGGGAACTCCGTGCGGACGCTGTGCACGCGGACGCCGTTCACGATCAGGCGGGCCATCAGCGTCATGGACAGCGACTGCAGGCGCGCCCGGGTGGCCACGACCAGGTCGAGGGGCATGCCCTTCATGGCCGTTGCCTGGATGTTCTGGTTTGCGAGGGCGATGGCCTCGGCGAACAGGTGCTCACGTGACTCGAAGTAGTGGTAAATGAGGCCCTGGTTCACCTGCGCCCGGGCGGCGATGTCGCGAGTGGTGAGGTTGGCCGGCCCCCTTGCACCCAGAAGTTCCACCGCCGCCAGCACGAGAGCGGTGCGACTGTCGACCGCTGCGAGATCCGGTGCCGGTGGTGGCGGGAGGTGGTGTTGGGGGTGGGGTGTGGGTTGCAACTCCACTGAACCGCTGACTGCCAGAGAGGCGAGAGCCTCGGCGGCGTCGGCCACCGCAGCGTCCCGTTCAGCCTGGGGAACGTCGTGAGTCCGGGTTCCTTCGATCAGCCAATCCTCAAACCCGATGAGACCCAGCACCGTGGCCGCTGCCCCGTAGGCGGCAATCTTGGCCTCTGTGCCGGGTCGTTCGGCGTCGCCTCCCCGCCGGAACTCGAGGCGACCGGCGAGGCACTCACCCAGCGTGTGACCCTCCATGATCGGTTCGTCGTCGAACTCACCCAAAGCGCACCGCACCATCAACTTGCCCGCTTCTGGGTGTTGGCGCAGTGACTGGATCAGCACCGCCATGGGCCAGTCGTCGCTGGAGCACATGCGGGTGGTGAGCACCTTGAGGCCCACGGCCAATCGGTCGATGACGGCGGCCTCCAAGCCGGCCTTCGAGCCGAACTGACGCCCTACCAGGGTGTGGGAGCACCCAGCCTTGTCAGCCACCGTGCGAATGGACACCTCAGCGGGTCCATGGTCGGCAAAAAGGTCGCGGGCAGCGACAACGAGAGCTTCGCGATTCGCGCTGGCGCGCCGGGTCGGCCGTCTGGCCGCGGGGGCGGATACGGGCAGTTCAGCGGCCATGTCGTCACCTCCTGATGGCACGTTAGCCCGCCCCGATTCCTGCTCGTCGTGGCGAGAAAGACGTTCCGGACGACTAAACTTTTGCGACATGCGACCAAGGTGGATGGCGTGCATCCCGATGCTCGTGGCCACGTGGTCGGGTGTGGCCTGCGGAGGTGACGACGGGGGTGGCTCCTCGGTGATTCGTGTCCCTGAACAGGTGGCCACAATCGCCGATGCCGTGGCCCGTGCCCAGCGCGGCACCATCGTCGAGATCGCTCCCGGCGTGTACCACGAGGCGGTCAGCGTGGAGGTTCCCGGCATCACGTTGCGAGGCCTCGACCGCAACACCGTCGTGTTGGACGGAAGGTTCGAGTTGGCCAACGGCATTGCGGTGAAGGCCGACGACGTGGCCGTCGAGAACCTGACGGTGCGGAACTACAACCAGAACGGCATCGTGTTCAACGGTATTGCGGCGGCATCGGGGGGCCCGGTCGACCCCGGGGTCGACTACGGCACCGGCGACGACGTGCTCACCGGATACCGGGTGAGTTGGGTCACCACCCACAACAACGGTCTGTACGGCGTGTACGCCTTCGCCGCGCGTGACGGCCTCATGGAGTACTCGTATGCGTCAGGTCACCCCGATTCCGGGTTCTACGTGGGGCAGTGCCAGCCGTGCAACGTGGTCATCCGCCATGTGATCGCCGAGCGCAACGCCATCGGCTACTACGGCACCAACGCCTCGGGTGGGGTGTGGGTGGTGCAGTCGGTGTTCCGCAACAACCGGCTGGGCATCGCCCCCAACAGCCAGGACATGGAACGCCTGGCCCCCCAGGCCGAGGCGATCATCGCCGGCAACCTGGTGGCCGACAACGACGACCCGGCGGCGCCCAGCATTCCCGACGGGTACTTCGGTGGCGGCATCGCGGTGGGCGGTGGCACCCGCAACACCGTCGTGCGCAACCGCGTCACGGGCCATGACCGAGCAGGAATCGAGTTGCTGGATCTGAACGGCTACCTGCCCGAAGGCAACCGCATCGAGGGCAACGTGCTGGCCGAGAACCAGGTCGATTTGCTGTATGCGGTGAAGGGCGGCGCGGGCGCAGCCGGCAACTGCTTCGTGGGCAACGACTTCCAGCGTTCGCTGCCGGCCGACATCGAGATGCTCATGGCCTGTGACGCACCGGAGCGACCCTTCGCCATGCCCACGGCCCCCCAACTCGCTGAGCCCCCGAAGGTGGACTTCCGGAACATCACGGCGCCCGAAGTGCAGGTGTCCATGCCGGTGGCGCAGTGGCGAACCGAGGCCGGGGCGGGGCCGGTGCCCGCGGTCGACCTCGCGTCCATCGAGGTGCCGTCGTGAAGTGGTTGGTGGTTGCTGCCGCGGTCGTGATGGCCGCCTGTGGAGGCGGTGACTCCAGTTCGACGACCACGCTGTCGTCGGGTGCAGTACCCCTCAGCGACGACCAGGCGGCGCGCCTGGCGCAGAGTGGCTTCGCCAACCTGCAGTCGGGTGGCGCCGTGTTCGAGGCGCATTCGGCCTTCCTGGTGGGCGAACCGCAGGAGACCGTGAGCATCTACGGCGAAGTGGACTGGGCGGGTCATTCGGGTCGCGTCATGGTGCGGGCCGACGGTCTCGACGCCGGGGTGACCGAGGTCTACTGGAACAAAGGGATCGTGCTCGAGCGCCGTCCAGGCATCGACATGCTGGTGGAGGCGCGCGGTGGCCCGGCGCAGGCGTGGATCGCTCGGCCCGCTGAACCGTCCACGCGGCAACTGGACCGATTGATCGCCATCGTCGCGGCACTGGCGACCGAGCAACCTGACAATGCGTTGCTGCTGCAACAGACCGAGGGCAGCGCCTTCGTGCGCAACGACGTGATCCGCGACGTCCCGGTGGAGATCCTGCGGTACGGCACTCGCAACATGCACTGGCTCAACCAGGCCGACGGGCTGCTCATGAGGTTCGAAGGCAACTCGGCCGGGGGTACGGCACCCACCATCATCGACATCCTGGAGCGCCGTACTGTGCAGGTGCCAGCACCGCCGGAGGCCGAGGTGGTGGCGGCCGAAACCCTGGGCGAGTTGTACGACGCGTTCCGGGCGGGCTGAGTGCGGCGCCTGGCCGCCATGGTGGCCGTCGTCGTCTTGACCTCCGCTTGTGGTCACCATCACGCGTCGTCGCAGCCCAACGAGGTGGATCGGTGGTTCGTGGCGGCCATGGTGCCGCACCACCGCTTGGGAGTCGAGTTGCTCGAGATCGCCCGGCCCCGGGCGCACGACGTGCGAGTGCGACGACTGGTGTTCCAGATGGGTGGCTACCACCACAGCGAACTGCACCATCTCGAGCATCTACAGGCCGAGTGGGGCGTCCCCGAGGCCAGCGAGTTCCCAGGCGCACTGTCGCCCACGGTGGTGGACGAACTGCGGGCGACGGTCGGACCCGACCACGACGTGGCGTGGTTGGAGGCGATGATCGAGCACCACGAAGGGGCTGTGGCCATCGCCGAGCGCCAGATGCGAGAGGGCTCCGATGACGAGCTTCGGCAGCTGGCAGCAGCCATGGCCGAGGTACAGCAAGCCGACATCGATGTCATGAACGACCTGGTCACGACCCTGAACGACTGAGTGTTGGCGCGTTTCCATACGACTAACTACATTTGTCATGCGACTACAGAAGGGATGTGCGCGTATGACATGGAGTCAGCGGTCGGGAAGACTGGTCATGGTGTTCGCCATCGCGGTGATGGCGTTCATGGCGGTGTCGCTCCCGATGGGTGGTGATGACGGTGCGGAAGCATCGGGCGCGTTGCCGACGATCAGTGGGCGCGTTTTCGTCGATGAATCCTTGGATGGAACCCTCAGCACGGGTGAAGTCGGCCTCGGCGATGTGACCGTGAGCGCCTACAACTTCGCCGGCGACCTCGTGGGCACGGCCCTCAGCGCCACGACCGGCGCCTACACCCTGACGCTCGACACCGCCCACACGGGGACCGTTCGTGTCGAGTTCTCCACACCCACGGGCTACCAGTCGACCCTCGTGACCGCTGCCAGTGGCGGGTCGCGCAGCAGTATCCGTTTCGTCGATCCGGGTGCCACGAATGTCGACTACGGCGTGTTCGACCCCTCGACGGCCTGTGTGACCCTGTTGGCGCACGTGTGCTTTCGCGAAGGTCCCCTCACGTCCAGCCCCGACTCCCGGGTTCTTGGCATCTCGCCGTTCAGCATGCCGACGACGGGGAACCCGCCCAAGGCCGTTGGTGACCCGGGAAACAACCAGTTCGGACAGGTGATCCCCAACAATGTCGCCGGACTCATCAGCACGGCTGCCACCAAGGTGACGGTTGGTGCCACATGGGGCGTCGCCGTCGACCGCAGCACCGGGTTGCTGTGGAACTCGGCGGTCATCCGGCGCCATCTCTCGCTGGGTTCGCAGGGCGTCGGTGGCGTCTACGTGGTCGACCGCAGCGGCACGCTGGTGACGTCGTTCGACCTTGAGGCACTGGGACTGGACCTGCGGCCGTCGGCGACCGCACTGGGTCTGAACGCCGCGTACGAGACCGCAGGGAAAGTCGTGTTCAGCGATGCGAACCGCGACATCCTGGGTGTCACGGCTGGTGACGTCACCTCGGTGACCGGCACGACCTACGGGTCGCGAAATCTCCCTGCGCTCTCCCGAGATCTTCCGGGCTTCTCCGGTGTCGGCAAGGCCGGCATCGGTGACGTGGACATCTCCAAGGACAGCCAGTACCTGTGGGTCACGAACCTGAACACGCGCACCGTTCACCGCTTCACCATCGGTGGCACCGCACAGGCGCCCACCCTGGGAGGTCTCCAGACCTGGCAGGTCGACGCCGGCCACACGTGTGCGGGAACCACCGGCCCGTTGCGACCCTGGGGCCTCGAACCGCAGGCGGATGGGACCATCCTCGTGGGGGCGGTCTGTACGAACGAAGGTGCTGCGCCGTCGAACTCCACAGGACCGGGTGCCGGTGTGGTGCTCAAACTGAATCCGGCGGGTGCGCAGGTCTGGACCGAACTGACCACCGTGGACTTCGGCTACACACACGTCTACGACTACTGCACGAACCACGCCACGATGACCTGCACGTGGAAGTCGTGGACCGACAGTTTCAGTTCCATCCGGCAACTCGGAGCGAACAACCCCGGCCCCTCCGCCACGGGCCAGATGTGGTGGACCCAGCCGATCATCGCCGACATCGCCACGTTGCCGGATGGTTCGTTGGCACTCGGCATCAACGATCGGTTCTCGTACATGGCCAGTGCGAACAACTACTCGCCACTGGACGTGCGCGACCCGGGTTTCATCACTGCCTACACGGCGGGTGGGCTGAGGTTGTTGTGCAAGACCGCCAATGGCTGGCAGCAGGAGGCGAACGGCGACTGTGCCGGGATCACGACCTATGACAGTTCGAGGACGACCTCGTTCTTCCGGAACGACTTCCAAGGTGCTCACCCGGCCACGTCGATGGGCGGGCTCACCTACGCCAACGGCGTCGTCGCCTACGCAGCGATGGACGCCGCCTCTTACTTCACCTCGGGTGTTCGTTGGGTCAGTGCAACCAATGGTGACCAGGTCAATGCACTCACCATCACGGGCGAGTTCGGCAAGGCCTCGGGCGTGGGCGACATCGAGGCATTCTGCGACTCGGCACCGCTCCAGATCGGCAACCGGGTGTGGTACGACATCAACGCCGACGGGATCCAGGACCCTGACGAACCGCCGGTCGTGGGGGT
The DNA here is from genome assembly GCA_964393535.1 of uncultured Ilumatobacteraceae bacterium. GTDB lineage: Bacteria > Actinomycetota > Acidimicrobiia > Acidimicrobiales > Ilumatobacteraceae > CAYMUC01. The sequence continues at coordinate 7,113 of CAYMUC010000072.1, forward strand.
GACGGTGCGCCTGTATGACGGTGCAGCCCTGGTGGGTACTGCCGTGACCAATGCCGCTGGCGAGTACTACTTCACCTCCACCAATACCGAGGCCGCCAACGGTGGTGCCTCACCTGACGCATTCGGTGGCGGTCTCGAGGCCAACACGGCGTACACCGTCGTGATGGACAACGCCGACGACTGTGCCGCCGGAGAACCGTTGGACGGCTGGGACCTCACGCTCCAAGACTCGTCCACCAGTGCTGGGCCACTCTCTCGAGACGACCTGATCGACAGCGATGCAGCAGAGACTGGGGCCAGTGCGTGCCTCTACAACACTGCAACGGTCACCGTGGCCGCCATGCAGACCGGCGAGGTCGATCACAGCTACGACATCGGGTTCTACGTTCCCAGTGTGTATCTGGGCGACCTGGTCTGGCTGGACGCCAATGGCAATGGCCAACTCGATCCGGAGGAGGAAGGGCTACCCGGAGTGGTCCTGACCATCACGAAGGCTGACGGCACTGCCGTGACCGATGTCCTGGGTGCCGCGGTCGACTCGGTGACCACCAGCGCGACAGGCTTCTACCGGTTCCCGTTGCTGCCGTTGGGCAGTTACAAGGTCACCGTGACGGTGCCCGACGGCTACAGCCTGGTCATGGGTTACACCCAGGTCACGACATCGGTAGATCTTCAGGCCTACGGCACGGGTGACCGCCTGCTCGACTTCGGCATCGTCCAGGGCGCAGGTGGTGGTGGTGGCGGTGGTGGCCTAGCACCGGCCATCGCGTTGCCGCCCACGACGGGTTCGGTGTCGGTGGGTGACTACGTCTGGTGGGACACCAACGCCGATGGTCGTCAGGATGCCACGGACGTGCCACTGGAGGGCGTGGTGTTGCGCATCACGACGCTCGAGGGAGGGCCCGTCACCGACAACGCCGGCAAGTCGGTCACGACGACCACCACCAACGCCGAGGGTTGGTACACCTTCGACAACTTGCCGCTGGGCAGGTACAAGGTGACGGTGGAGGCGCCGGCAGGTTTCGGATCGACGCGTGCCGAAGTGGGCTCGACCGACGGCGACTCGTCGACGGGCTTCGCCGTGTCACGTGACATGCTCATCGACGGTGATCGTGACCCCACACTCGACTTCGGGTTCGTGGCCGTTGGGGTGTCGGTGGGCAATTTCGTGTGGTTCGATGCCAACAACAACGGCATCCAGGACTCTGGTGAACAGCCGATCGCTGGCGCGGTGCTGAGCATCACCGATATGAACGGCAATCCTGTACGTGATCTCGCCGGGAGACTGGTGGGGTCACAGACCACCGGGGCCGACGGTAGGTATCTCTTCACGAACTTGCCGCCAGGTCAGTATCGAGTGACCATTGCGTATCCGCCGGGGTTCGGGCCGACCCGGCCGATCGAAGGTGGCGACCGTGCGAATGACTCGTCGACGTTCGTGGCCGTGACGCGGGTGTTGGCGGCTGGCCAGGCCGATCTTCGTCTGGACTTCGGTGTGATTCCGGTGGTGTCGGTGGGCGACTACGTGTGGTGGGACACCAACCGTGATGGTCGTCAGGACGACACCGATGTCCCGTTGCAGGGAGTGCTGTTGACCATCAGCACCATCGATGGTCAGCCCGTGTTCGACTCGCAGGGACGTGCTGTCACCACGACGTCGACCGATACCAACGGTTGGTACACGTTCGACAATCTGCCCTTGGGTCAGTACATCGTGTGCGTGACCGACCCCGATGGGTTCACGGCCACGTCGGCCGATGTCGGGTCCGTCGATGGTGACTCGTCGACGGGTTGCGCGACCTCGCGTGAACTTCCGGTCGGAGGTGACCGCGACCCGACACTGGACTTCGGGTACGTCGCGCTCGACATGCGCCTGCCCTCCACGGGCACCGAGGGTCGGTCGACAGGTGTGGTCGCTCTGGCGATGCTGGGTGTGGGACTGGTCGCCCTGTTGGCCAGCAGCCGTCGTCGCCGCAGCGAAGCCTGAGCGATCACTACGGTCGGGGGTCATGAACGTGACCCCCGACCGCATCAACTCGCTCATGGCCGAGTCGTTTCCCGAGGCGGCCCATCGGTGCGCCGAGCTGTCTCCCACCCATGCCGTCGCCCGACTCGAGGTGAGCCGTACCGACCTCCGCCCCGGCGGCCTCATCAGCGGGCCGACGCAGTTTCGCCTTGCCGATGCCGTGTTGTGGTTCATGGTGTTCGGCGCCATCGATGCCATCGAGCAGATGGCGGTGACGAGTGAGATGTCCATGAGGTTCCTCCGCCCGGCGCAGGGCAGTGTGCTGTGGGCCCGGGCCGATCTCGACGCATGCGGTCGGCGCAACGTGGTGGGAACCGTGCGCCTGTGGGTGGATGACCGTGCCGACAAGGCCGTGTCGGTGGGTCAGGGCACCTACGTCCGACCCGTCTGATCGCGACCTACGGCCCTACTCGGTGCTGCGAGTGCCGGGCACCGTGGCGTCATGGACGTACAGGCACAGGTCGGCGACGAGATCGTGATCGACAACATGGAACTGGGACATCCGCCTCGCAAGGGTGAGGTGCTGGAGATCCTGGGTGAGGACGACGCCACGCACTACCGGGTGAGGTGGGATGACGGCCACGAGTCGCTGTTCTTCCCCGGCAACACCACCCATGTTGTGCACCTCAAGGGCACATCACGCTAGGTGGCGAACCACGGTCAGTCGCTCGACGGCCTCGCCGGTCATCCAGGTGAGGGTGTGGTTGGGGCGGCGATCGGTGACGGGACCCACCACCCGCTCCAGAGCCTGCAGTCGCCGACCCACGGGAGCGTTCACCTCGGCGAACCAACCCGGGGCACCTGCCAGGTGTGCGCGTTGGTCGATGTGCTGACGCAACAGCACCGCCGCCGAGCCTGACCGCTGTGACGACACGATGTTGAGATGCGCGTGCACCGGCATGGGCGGCTGCAGCGTGCTGGCCCGCACGGCACGCAGATCGCGCAGGCGCGCTCGGGCGAAACCCCGAAGTTGCGTGGCATCGCGTCGAAGACACTGCGGGGCCACCCGGGTGGCGAACGTCGCCGCTGCCCACCGCACCCACCGATGGTGTGCTTCGGGGTCACTGCACACCAGGGCGTACCCCACCACCTCGCCGTCGTGCTCGACCACGCCCGCCTCGTGAGCCCCGGGTCCCAGGTACCAACCCAGGCACAGCTCGATATACGAGTGTGGAAGCTCGAAGTGCGCCGGGCGACCCAGGCAGAAGGTTGTGGTGAACAGCGTGGCGATACGGTCACGGTCGGCGGCGATGTCGAGCTCACGCAACTGCACGGTGCACCTCCAACATGGTCGTGACGGTGCGTGTCCAGGGCGCCCGCTCGGCGGTCGCTCGTGCGATCTGTCGCAATGCGGCCGGACCCTCGGTGTTGATCTGAGCCAGCACATGCTCCACTCCATCGGCGAATGCCTGGGGTGTGCCCGACACGGCGCGACCCACCTGGGACGTGATCAACTCGGCCAGGCCTCCAGCTGCCGACGCCACCACGGGCGTTCCCGACGCCATTGCTTCGAGAGCTGCCAGGCCGAAGGTTTCGCACGGGCACGGTGCCATGGCCACGTCGGCCGCCGCCAACAGGTTGGCAACATGTCGGCGGTCCTTCACGAAGCCGTGAAAGCGCACGTCGAGCCCCTGGGCCCGGCGCTCCAGGGTCGCCTCATCAGGCCCGCTTCCCACGATTGCGGTGTGGACCGGGACCCCGCGATTCTGGAGTTCCCTGGCCGTGTCCACCACGAGATCCACTCGCTTCTCCTTCGACAGCCGACCGACATAGATGAGCGTGGGTCGTCCCGTCACCCGCCATGGCGCACCGTCGGTGGCGTAACGGCGCGACGGGTGGAACAACTCGAGGTCGACGCCCCATGGCACCACGTGGACCGGTGTGAGGTGGGTGGCTCGACGCAGTTCGTCTGCTGCGAACTCGGACGGGGCGACGGCCGCGTCGACGTGGCGCAGCACGCGTCGGTTCCAACGATCTGCCCAGGCTTGGAGTGGTGTGCGTGACGGCAAGCGCGGAGCCAAGATTGCGTCCAGGCGTTCATGCGACACGACCACGCTCGCGATCCCTCTGCCTCGCGCCCATGCGCCAAGGCGCCACAACGACACTTTGTCGCTGATCTCCAGTACGTCCGGCTGCAGTTGGTCCACCACGGCCGTCACCCGGGCGAGTGAGGGAAAAACCCGGTAACCCTCGCTGCCGGGTACGCGAGGTGCGCGCAACGTGATGGTTCGTCCGCGCTCGTCGGTGTGATCGGAATCGTTGGCACCGGGCACCACAAGAGTGCGCTTGTGGCCGGCAGCGGTGTAACCGACGCCAAGATGATCGACAGTTGTGCGTAGACCGCCTGAGGTCTCGTGCACCAGTTGGGCCACCTGGACGATGTGCATCAGGCTGGTGCCAAAGCGACGGTCGGTGTCACCCACCGATGGACCAGTTGGTGGTAGGTCGTGAACCGGGCGTCCAAAGCTCGGGCATGATCCAGCAGCGCGAGTGTGGCCGACACCAGTCGGCGGTCGTCGAGGTCACGAGGATGAAGGGCGATACGTGTGGCACGACCGTGATCGAGGCGTCGTCGACCGATGCGCCAGAAGGCCTGCGCCGCCGTCAGCGCCAGGGCGCTGTCGGGGCGGTGAGACAGAGCCGGGATGCGAAGGCGTCGCCAGGTCGATAGTTCTCGAACATGCCACTGGGTCGTGGCGTAACGAAGGCCGGTGTGGCGCAGTGCCTCGAGGGTGCCCGGCGACATGAGCCAACCGGGCGGGGTGAAGCCGGCTACCTCGAAACCTGCCGCAGCGAGATCGGAGAGTCCGCTCGTCAGGCGCCGGTTGGCCTCGGCGGCGTCGAGCGTTGCGAACTCGGCACAACCACGCGCCAGGACGCGCCCCGACAGGGCTCGGGTGTGGTCCCGGTGTCGCGTGACGCGCACCGCCATGTGGTCCACTCCGTGGAACGACACCTCGTGACCTCTGGCAACGGCTTGACGTAGCCGATCGAGCAACGGCCGATCCGAGAGGAGTGGAGGTCCGTCCCATGGTCCGGTGACCACCAGCAGGCTGGCAGGAATATGGCGCTGGTCGAGGTGGTGAAGCCAGGTGAGCGTGGCGTCGGTAGTGCTGGGCGCCACGTCGTGGATCGACACGATCACCGTGGGCCTCACGCAGCCCTCCTCAGACGTCGCCGTCGCGTGGTGGTGGGTGCCACGCCCGGCAGATGGCGGTCGAACAGTTCGTCCATGACGGCGGCCCAACTGCGACCCTCCACCGACTCACGGGCCGCACGCCCCAACCGCGCACGCTCCAGTGGGGAGGCGACCAACTCGTCGACCGCTGCGTCCAACGTGGCGGGAACACCCGGTGTCCACAACAGGCCGTTGTCGCGGTGGCGCACCAGGTCCAGTGGTCCACCCTGTGCAGGCGCCACCACCGCACATCCCGATGCCAGCGACTCCTGCACGGCCTGACAGAAGGTCTCGTCGATGCCGGGGTGCACGAAGATGTCGAAAGTGGCGTGCAGTGCGCCCAGTTCGGCGCCGCTGCGCATACCCAGGAACGTGGCGTTCGGCATGACGCGTTCCAGGTGGCTGCGGTACGGACCGTCACCCACCACCACGACCTTCACGTCGCCACGACGTGCCACATGGCGCAGACGTTCGATCTGCTTCTCGCGCGCCAGACGCCCCACGAACCCCACGACGGTCTCGCCGTTCGGTGCCAGTTGCAGACGCAATTCACGACTGGCATGGTGCGGGTGGAACCGGTCGAGGTCCACGCCACGCGGCCACAGAGCCACCGACGAGATGCCGTGTGATCGCAACATCCAGGCAGCAGCGGTCGACGGCGCCAGCGTGAGGTTCGCTTGCGCATGCACATGACGGAGCCATGACCAGATGCCGGCGTCGAGTACACCGAGTCGGTAGCGCCGGGCGAAGCCGGCCAGGTCGGTCTGGAACACCGCCACTCGGGGAATGCCCAGCCGCTTTGCGGCCAGAAGCCCAGCGGCACCGAGTACGACGGGAGCAGCCGCATACACCACGTCGGGTTGGAAGCGCCGCAGTTCGTCGGTGATACGACCCACAGGAAGCCCCACCCGCAGGTCGGGGTAGGCGGTGAGGCCCATACTGCGTACCCGCACCACGGGCGTGGTGTTGTGACGCTCGGGGCCGGGACCTGGCGCCACCACGATCGCCTCGTGGCCCCGGCTCCGAGCGTGTTCGAGCAGTCGCGTCACCGAGTTCGTGACCCCGTTCACGGAAGGGGTGAAGCATTCGGCGACGACAGCCACTCGCATCGATGCGGACCGTACGGAACCCACCTCGCCAGACGCTGACCGTGAGGTGCCCGGCAGTTGCCCAACGGGTGAACGTTCGGTGCGCTTTCGACGGTCAGAGGTCGATGATCTGGATTCGCCGCCGGGCGGCCATGGCCAGCGTTTCGATATCGGATCGGTCGGTCGTGACGACGGCCGCTCCCCGGCGGAGAGCTGACTCGACCACGGTTGCGTCTACGGCACCTACGACACCCGCTGATGAGCGAAGCAGTGCTCCCGCGCGACGCGCATGTTCGGGTTTCAACGCTTCGACATCGCATCCATCGAGCAGACGTGCCAGCGAGGCCTTGGGTCGTGGGCTCCACGCTTCGACGACACAACCGGCCGGAACGATGGGGAGAACACCACGCCACAGGGCGCGTGCATGGAGCGCCCACATCCGTCGATCATTGTTCTCCGCCGCAATGAGCGCGCCGGTGTCGTAGACGAGCCCGAGTGCGGCCGTGCCGGAGCGCCTGTCTGGCATCAACGCCGACCTACACCCACTTCGTCAAGTGCGCGGTCCGCTGCTGCGATCTCCTCCGCAGTGAGTTCGCCGTGCCTGCGCTCCCAGGTGCGCACCGCGCGAAGTCCCCGACGGGTGGCGAGCCACAGATCGGCTGCTTCGGCGAGTGCGGCAGACACCGTGCGCCCCTCGTCGGCCGCTTGTCGTTCGAGGGCGTCGAAAACCTCAGCCGGTAGAGAGATGGAGCGCTTCACCACTGACGACATATGGTCATGGTACGACCGCAGTACGACTAGAGCAACCGGCCGATCGATCGATCGAAAGCGTCGACAGTGGTGGCTGGACTGGGTACCGTCCGCCGTGGGGGAACGTCACGACCAGGAGGTTCAGCATGTCTGCCGTCCAATACGAGGTCACCTACAGCGAGTCGCGCAGTCGCCTCACCACGCTGTTCAGGATCATCCTCGCCATACCGCACCTCATCGTCGCCAACCTGCTGTTGCGCGTGGCGCAGGTGTTGGGTGTCATCCAGTGGTTCATCATCGTGTTCACCGCCAAGCGTAACCGTGGACTGTTCGATCTGCAGAACCAGTGGCTCGCCTACGGTGCCAGCACCTACAGCTACGTGGGTGTGATGTTCGACCGGTTCCCGCCGTTCGTGACCCTGAACGGCCTCGACGACATGCGCTACGAGCTTCACTACGCCCAGAACGCCAACCGGCTCACGAACCTTCTGCGCATCATCTGGGCCATCCCCGCCATCATCATCGGCACCATCGTCGTTTTCGTGGGCACCATTGTCACGGTCATCTCGTGGATCACCATCGTGATCACCGGCGCGCACCCCCGGGGCATGTTCGACTTCCTGGTGAAGGTGCACCGGTACGCCGTACGGCTGAACGCTTATCTACTGTTGATGACGGATACCTATCCGAAGTACGAGTGACGCACCCGCCGCGTGGCGGGTCGGGGGAAGGACACGCCATGCCGGGGCCCGCTGAGGACATCTGCCGTCGATTCGGCGCCGTGGAAGACGACCAGCGCTACACGCGCCTGGTGGAACTGTTCACCGACGACGCCATCTACTACGACCCCTTCATGGGGCCCCAGCGTGGGCGCGAAGCCATTCGCGAGTTCATGGGCCACATGGAGCACCTGGTTCCCAAGGCCGGAGTGCGTTTCGAGGAATGGACCGTGCAGGCCGACACCACCGTGGGCTGGGCCACCTGGAACATGGTGGCCCCCGGACCCGACGGCACCGACGTGGCGGTACCCGGACAGAGCCTGTATCGCTTGACCCCCGAGGGAAAGGTCACCTTCGTGGCCGACTACGTGGACAACGTGGCTCAGCGAAAACTGCGGCCCGAGGGGCCGCGTCCCGACCTGGCCGGTGCCGGTGGGCTGTCGAAGCATCAGAACGGTGGCACGGCGGGTCCGGCGCTCGATGTGGTGCGCGAGTTCTGGCGTATTCAAGACGAACGCCGCTACGAAGACCTGGCGGGGTTGTTCAGCCACGACGCCGTGTTCAGCGACCAGGTATATGGCCATTTCGAAGGGCACGACGCCGTGGCCAACTACCTGAAGCGTATGGAAACCGAGATGCCCGAGGCCGGGGTGACCTTCGAACTGATCGACTGCGCCGGCGAAGACACCGTGGCGTGGAGCCAGTGGTGGTGCAACTTCCCCCATGGCCGCATTCCGGGTTGGACGCTCTACACCGCTCGGGACGGCAAGTTGACCCTCGACGCCGACTACTTTGACGTGTTGGGGGCGGCGAAAC